>NZ_VIDW01000046.1:0-32408 GCF_006519665.1 Paenibacillus sp. tmac-D7
GCAGCGCCGCCTCCGTCTCGCGGGCGTCCGCGTACCGCTCGGCGGGGCTGGCGCGCAGCAGCTTGAGCACGAGCGGCGCCAAATCCGCCGGCAAGCTCCGCTCCGGCATCCGCTGCGCCGTGTAGTGAGTGCCGCCGCTCAGCAGGTAATACATCAGCGCGCCCAAGCCATACAAATCGGTACGCGGATCGCTTTGGCGGCCGTCGAACTGCTCCGGCGCGGCGAACCCTATCGTGCCGAGGTTCACCGTATCCGCCGTCCTCTCGGGCTTGTAGCGGCGGGCCGTGCCGAAATCGATCAACCGCACCCGCCCGCTCGGATCGATCATCAGATTGGACGGCTTCAGATCGCGGTGGATGACCGGCTCCGGCCGGATCGAGTGCAAATAATCGAGCAGACCGCACAGCTGCATGGCAAGCTGAACGACCTGTCCCGCTTCCATCCGGCTGCCTTGCCGGGAGAACCGCTCCTCCAGCGTCTCCCCTTCGATAAAATCCATCACGAGGTACAGAAATCCGCCTGCATTGACCGGTACGACATCGACGATATCCGGAAGACTCGGATGCGCAAGCCGGCTCATCGTTTCCGCTTCAAGCAGCATCGCCTGACGGAGCGCAGATCGCCGAGGCCCTTCAAGACCGGCGTACATCTCCTTGACCGCCCAACGTTTGCCGGTCAGCTTCAAATCCTCGGCCAGCAGCACACGGCTCATCCCGCCGCTGCCGATCGCCGACGCGATTCGATATCTCCCGGCCAAAATGTCCCCTTTTGTCAAACCTTGCGGCTGTCCCTCCACGGCTTCACCTCCTATCGGGCCATGACAAAAAACCGCCCCATCCACGCAGCTAAAGCATGGATCAGGCGGTTCTTCCGCACACATCATATGGATTTTGTTAATAAATTATCATAAATTTCCCAGAAAAGCAAGCTGAAATTCCGTCGAAATTTGGTTAAGAACATGTAAATCTTTGGCGCTGCTCCATAAAACATTTACATCCCTCTGATTTATCGTTAACACACGCTCGTTATACTTAGAACGTTCTAACCAGTTCGCTAGGAGGTACCGTCATGTCTTTATCGGAAAATGATGCGATGATGCGCAGGTCGATCCGCCGGCAATCGATATCGGCCGCCAGCAAGCGGCACAGTGCTCGCGCCCTTGCCTTCAAGGAGAATGCGCTCGCCTACGTTTTTCTGGCTCCTTCGCTTGCGCTGTTCGCAGTTTTTCTGTTTTACCCTTTGCTGAAGTCGGTCTATCTCAGTTTCCAGTTAACCGATCCGCGCGGACGCGTGGCCGCATTTGCCGGCTTGGACAACTTCAAAGAACTGTTTTCGTCCGAGCTGTTTTACTCAAGCTTGAAGGTGACCCTCTCCTTCACTTTGCTGACGGTTCCTACAGGCATCGCGGTCGCTCTGCTGCTGGCCGCTCTCTCCCATCAGAAGCTGCGCGGCATAAAGGCGTTCCGCTTCGTCTTCTCCCTTCCGGTCGCGATATCGGTCAGCACGGGCTCCGTCATCTGGATGATGCTGTACCACCCGACGCTCGGCATGCTGAATTACTTCCTGACCCTGCTTGACCTCGAGCCTGTCCGGTGGCTGTCCGATCCGGCTTGGGCGTTGGTTTCCGTCTCGATCATGACCGTTTGGATGAACCTCGGCTTCACCTACATCGTGCTGCTGAGCGGTTTGCAGAGCGTGCCTGAAGAAATATACGACAGCGCGAAAATCGACGGTTCCGGTCCGCTTCGTACCTTCGTCCGCATTACCCTGCCGCTTGTATCGCCTACGTTATTTTTTACGGCCATCGTCTCTGTAATCGGTGCTTTTCAATCGTTCGGTCAAATTCACCTCCTGACCAAAGGCGGTCCGATGAACAGCACGGACGTCATCGTATTCAACATTTACCGCGATGCGTTCGTCAACTTCCGGTTCGGGATCGGCAGCGCGCAGGCGCTGGTGCTGTTTGTGATCATTTTAATTTTAACCGTCGTCCAATTCAGGTTTTTTGAAAAGAAGGTGCATTATCAATGATACAGCGCGTCTTTCATCGGCTATTGTCCTACGGGCTGTTGTCCGCTGCCGCAGCGGTTGTGATTTTCCCGATCGCGTACACGTTCTCCGCCTCCATGATGACGGATTCCGAATCGGTCGCGTACCCGCCCCGGCTGCTGCCGAGCGGCCTCAACCTGGCGAATTTCACAGAAGCCCTGGCGCTTATTCCCGTCGGAAGCTTCATTCTCAACAGCTTTCTCGTTTCCAGCGCGATCATGATCGGACAGCTGCTCACCGCAAGTCTGGCCGCTTACGCGTTCGCGTACTTGCGCTTTTACGGAAAAGCGCTGCTGTTCACCTTGTTCTTATCGACGATGATGATTCCGTGGGAAGTGACGATCATTCCGAACTACCTCACGGTCAAAAGCTGGGGCTGGCTCGATACGTATCAAGCGCTGATCGTCCCCTTCCTCGCAACGGCGTTCGGCACGTTCCTGCTGCGCCAATGGTTCCTTCAACTGCCCAAGGAATTGTTCGAGGCGGCCAAAATCGACGGCTGCGGCCATCTGCGCAGCTTTGCGATGCTCGTGCTTCCCTTGTCCAAACCGGCGCTGGCGACGCTTGGCGTGTACTCCTTTTTAACGCATTGGAACATGTACTTATGGCCGCTGCTCGTCACGAACGGCGTGGAAAGACGCACGGTGCAAATCGGCATCAGCATGCTGCAATTCGAAGAGATGACCTCGTGGAACCTGGTGCTCGCCGGTGTCGTCATGGTGCTGCTGCCTTCGCTGCTGCTGCTGGCGCTCGGATTGAAGCAGCTTGTCGGCGGGATGACCGCCGGCGCGTTGAAAGGCTGACAGGCGCACGATCTCGGTGAAATAGCGCGACGGGTTCCCATCCGAACCCCCGTCCTCTATATAAAAGCTTATAAAAGGAGAGAAACAATCATTATGAAGCTTCTGAACGCGAAAACGACGCTGCCCCTTGTGCTGTCCGGCATGATGGCGCTGACGGCGGCTTGTGGCGGCACGACGGCACCTTCCGGGGGAACGGCAACGAATTCCGAACAACCCGCAGCCGATAGCACAAAGAAGGATGCGGCTCCAACAAACCAGCCGGTTAAAGTCGTCTGGTGGCATTCGATGGGCGGCGAGCTGGGCAAAGCGGCGGACAAGCTGGTCTCCGACTTTAACGCATCACAGAAAAACGTCGTCGTCGAAGCGGTATTCCAAGGCACTTACGATGAAAGCTTGAACAAAATGAAAGCGTCCATGGATTCCAAAAGCGGTCCGGCGCTCATCCAAGTGTACGAAATCGGCAGCCGCTTCATGATCGACTCCAAAGCGATTACTCCTGTGCAAACTTTTATCGATAAAGATAAATATGACGTTTCTTCACTGGAAGAAAATATCTTGAATTACTACCGGGTCGACGGCAAGCTGTATTCGATGCCGTTCAACACGTCCAACCCGATCCTCTACTACAACAAGGATATGTTCAAGGCTGCAGGGCTCGATCCGGAGAAACCGCCGGCCACGTATGAAGAGCTCGCCGATGCGGCGAAGAAGCTGACGAAGGACGGCAAAGCGGGCGGATCGTTCGCGATCTACGGCTGGTTCATGGAGCAGTTCTTCGCGAACCAAGGCGCAGAGCTGCTGAACAACGGCAACGGACGTACGAGCCTGGCTACGGAATCGCTGCTTGCCGGAGACGCCGGGGTCAAGACGCTTACCTGGTGGAAGCAGATGGTCGACGACAAAACGATGCTGAATCTCGGCCGCAAAACCGACGATACGAAAAAAGCGTTCGCTGCCGGTCAAATTGCGATGACACTGGACTCCACCGCTTCCTTGCGCGGCATCGTCAATTCCGCCGAAGGGAAGTTCCAAGTCGGCACCGGCTTCCTGCCGAAGCCGTCCGGCGCGAAGGACGGCGGGGTGATCGTCGGCGGCGCCAGCCTGTACATTTTGAACAACCGTTCCGAAGCCGAACAGCAGGGCGCTTGGGAGTTTATCAAATTTTTGGCTGATGCGAAGCAGCAGGCGTATTGGCACGTGAACACCGGCTACTTCCCGATTACGAAAAAAGCGTATGACGAGCAAATCGTCAAAGACAACCTGACGAAGTACCCGCAATTCCAAACGGCCGTCGACCAGCTGCACGCGACGAAAGCAAATTTAGCGACGCAAGGCGCGGTCATGGGCGTATTCCCGGAAGCCCGCCAATTGACCGAAGGCGCCATCGAAGAAGCGCTCAACGGCAAAAAGCAGCCGAAGGAAGCGCTCGAGGGCGCCGCCAAGGAAATCAGCGGCAAGATCGGCACGTACAACAAGACGGTGAGCAAGTAACTTTAGATAGGAAACCGCACAAAAATCCCCCGTCGGGCCCTAAGGTTCGGACGGGGGATTTTTGAATTCGGGCTACCGTTGCTGATCCGCTCACGGCTTCGTTCGCTATAGGCGACTCGCCGCAATCGCAGCTATCGATTCCGTAAATTCCACAGCGCCTGCGCGCTCTCGGCGCGGGTTGTCGTGCCCTGCGGATCGTACACGCCGTCAGCCCGGCCCGCGAGCAGCGAGAGCGCCGCACCGGCTTGCACGGAAGCGGCCGCCCACGGGCTGATAAGCTTCGCATCCAGGAACGATGCTTCACCAGCGTCCGCTTCCGGCGCTTTCGCGTTCGTTGTCGCTTCATAAGCGCGGACGATCATGACCGCCATCTCTTCCCGCGTAATTTGTTCGTCCGGCTCAAACGCCGCTTCGTCCCGCCCGCTCACGAGACCGCGGCTATAGGCGGCAGCTACGCTCGAAGCGTACCAGGCTGCACGGTCAACATCCTTAAACGGTACAGCGGATGCATCTTTGGCGGGGCTTACTCCTAATGCCCGTACGAGCATGGCTGCAAATTGGGCGCGGGTAACAGGCTGTTCCGGAGCAAACAGACGATCGCTCACCCCGTCAATCACATGTTTCGCCGCCAGCTCCCGAATCGTACCGGCCGCCCAATGCTCCGCGCTCAAATCGTCAAACGACTTGTCATATTCAAGCACCGCGTAGCTGCTGAAATGGTACGCGTCGGCCTTCAGCCGTCCGTTCTCCCAAGCACCGCCGATATACTCGAGACGGCCCCGATCGTCGATGTAATAGATCCCGGCAAGCTTCTTATCCGCGGCAGGATCCACATCGAACACCAGTGTCACCGGCTGCTCGAACCGTTCGAGGGTCAGAGCCTTGCCGTCCTTCGTCACCACTGACAGCCCGAAAGCGTACACCTTGCCCGCCAGCTTCACGTCGGCGCCCGACCCCGACGCGCCTTGTGCGACCTGCGCATTCGCGGACGCCGCATCCACTTCCTTCACTTGGATCCATATATTCGCGCCCGCCGCTAATTCCGTCGTCGGAATCAGCCGCTGCAGCTCCTTCAACAAAGCCGGAGGCAGCAGCAGCGATACGTTCCCGCTCTTGATCTCCAGCAGCTTCGTACCGACCACGTCGGCCGCTGTCGCCGGAAGCAGCACTTCGTTCTGCTTCGCTCCAAGCTCTACGGTTACCCGATCGGTTCCACCGCGGAGCGCTTCTTCGCCAACCACTTTCCGCTCGCCGCCTTGTTGGTTAGGGCTGCCGACACTACCGCTAACGGCCCCGCCGGTTCCTCCATCGTCATCGCCTGTATCGGGGTTTTGTCCGCCGTTACCCGGCCCCGGTGTCGTTCCCGACGTACGCGTCACCTTCATGTTGATCGTTTTCGTCGCCTGGCTTTTACGCCCTTTGTCCGTATACCAAGGCAGATTGAGCGTCGCTTCTGTCGGCTCGATGTGCAGCACGAACTCATTCAAGCCCTGCTTCAGCGCAAGCGCCGGAATTTCCACGTTCCCGTAGGCATCCATCGCCCCCTGCTCAATCGGTTGATCGTTAATCGTGAAAGCCACCCCATAAGGTACGACCGCCTTCAGCTTCACGTTCTCTTCCGCCGTCGAGAATACGATATCGTCCCCGTACGATATGCGCGGCATCGAAATCATCATCGGCATATCGACCCAGCGCAGGACGTAGTCGTTGACGGTCATTCGATTATCGCCCTGATTCGCAATGGTCAGCTTCATGTTCGTATCGGTGGAGCTGTACGCCCAGTTGCCGTAATCGGACGTATCGTTCGCCACACGGCTGTGGCTCGTAAACGCCTCGGTATCCCAGGAGCCGCGCGTATATTTGTACTCGATCGTTTTGCCGGCCATCATTTTGAACGAATATTCAACGACATTGCGGTCCGTCGCTCCGCTCGGCACCTGCAGCTTCGTGCCGCTGGCATTCCATCCGTTCAAGCTGCCCGCCAAATAAATATCGTCGCTCGTCGGCGTGTAGCCCGGTATTTGCAAACGCAGCGTCACATCCACCATGACCAAGCGCGGGGTGACCGATTTTTCGGCGGAGAACGCCCGATTGTAAGCCAAATCGTAAGCAGCCACTTGATACGTATACGCCGTATCGTTGCTGACCGTATAATCGATGTAGCTCGTCGCTGCCGCATCCAGCGTCGCGATCTTCCGGTAAACCGCATCCGTCACGGACTTCCGGTACACCTCGTAACCCGCCGCCGTCGCATCCGAAGCCGTCCATTTCACATGCGCCCGGTTCGACTCCACCGTGAAGTCAGCCAATACCGGCGCCGACGGCGGCACGACGTCGTATGGATCGGCATAAACCTGCAGCGTCACCGTAGGCGAAACGGTAAAGCGTTCCCCGTTATCGGTCGAAGCTTTCGCAAAATAACGGTATTCCCCGGATTCCGTCGGTTCGAACGACGCCCAATACGTCTTCGCGCCGCCGTTATCGGCTTCGTAACGGAGCTTTGTCTCCAGAGCGTCCGCCGGATCGGCGCCGTCCTTGTAATAGCCGAGCCGCGCAATCAAGTTCGGCGCCTCTTTGCCGGCGTATACCGGATTATCGGTGAGACCGCTGACGCTCAGATCAACCGTAATTTTACCGGTCGTCTTCCCGACGCCAAGATACACCGCATTCGTCACCGCAGACGGCGTATCGACGCCCGTAATCGTGTAAGCCGGCGTGGCGGCCGACATTTCGCTTAGGAAGCTTTCGCCGGCGCCGATCTTCGCGGTCACCGCGTAGTAATATTTGGTCCCATTGGTAACGTTCACGTCGGTATACGCGAGTCCGTTCGCCGTGCCGACCATGGTGAGCGATCCGCCCTCGATGGCGGCGCGATACACTTGGTAGCTTTCAGCGCCCGGCACCGCCGACCACCCGATTTCGACGCGTCCGTCTTGCCCTTGCGCCGTCACGCCGGTTACCTGCGGCACCGTTCGCAGATTAACCGTCGACACCATCATCAGGCCGGTTTGGGCCGGAATCGTGAGCGTCAGCTTCCCGCCGGTCACCGTGCTCTCCACTTGACCGTGCAGGCGGTCGCTCAGGACCAATCCGTTCGGCAGAAACCCGGCCACGTCGGCCTCGATCGTGCGTTCCGCATGGCTGCGGTTGATGACCAGCATCGCGCCTTTCGCTTCATTTTTGCGGGCATAAGCGATCACATCGTCCTTGGCGTAAGCCGCCATGATTTCGCCGGTGCGGAAGACGGATTCGCTGTTTCGGATCTGCGCCGCCTTTTGATAGATCCCGAACAGCTCCTGGTACGCTCCATTGCCCTTAAAACCGCCGTCTCCCTCGGCCGTCACGCGTTCCCAAGGGAACGCCCGGCGGGAATCCGGGTCCTTCGTCCCCGTTACGCCAACCTCGTCGCCGTAATAGATCGTCGGAGCCCCTGGATAGCCCATCTGGAAAATAGCGGTCAGCCCCTGCTGCTTCAACGCGTTAGCGCTCGCTTCCGGCGCCATCGCCAGGTGCTCCTCCTCCCACTCCGGATGGTCGTACTTCGTAATCGAGCGCGTCGTGTCATGCGAGCCCACAAGGTTCATCATCGCCTGCCACGCTTCCCGCGGGTAATCCTCTCGAATCGACTCCAAAGCCTGATTCAAATTGTCCGCGTTACCGGAAGCGATGAAGTTTTGGATCGCTCCGCGGAACCGGTAATTCATCACCGAGTCGAACTGGTCGCCCAGCAAATAACGCGTCGCCACGCCCCACTCTTCGCCGATCAGCACGGGATCTTCGATCTTGCTGCCATTCGCGTCCGTGCGTCCGGCGGTGGATTTAACCGCCTGGCGGAACTTCGCCCACGTGCCTCCGGATACGTCCGGGGCTACGTCCAGCCGCCAGCCTGTCGTCCCCATCCACAGCCAGCGCTGCGAGCCGACGGCCTGCATCTGCTGCTGTGCGGACGCATCGGAACGCCCGGTAAGATCGTACCCGATCACATGATCGCGGTAATCGATGTTATTCCACTCATGCTGTCCCGGAATGGACAACGTATCCGCCGGCAAATACTCCGTAGGCGTCGTTTGCGGCTCTTTCGCATCCATAACCGGCAGCGAGTCGTAGCCCCACCAAGCGTCATATTTATAGTGAAGCCCGTCGTCATCCCGGTTTTTCACTTTCTCGTTCAAGACGGTAAACCAGCTGACGTACCGGAAATCGTCCGGCCAGCTGTAGTTCGCGCCGGTCATCGGATTGATGCGGCTTGTGAAGGAAGCCCGCACCTCCGCTTCCGCGTCGGCCCGCGCTTTCCCTTCGCCGTTCATCTTGTCGTACACCTTCGCCCAATATTCGTAGGCCCCGATCTCCGGGTATTTCTCATACCTGTCGAAATAAATCGAATCGTCGCCGACATGGTTAAACACGCCGTCGTTGATGACTTTAATGCCGGCCTCGCGGGCCGCTTTCGTAAAGTTTTGAAACACCTGATCGGACGCTTCGCGCGTCTTCACATAATCGAGCCCGGACTTCGGATCACCCGGTATAAGGTATACCGGCTCCCCGAACATCGGATCGAGGTGCTTATAATCGGTGGCATCGTATTTATGGTTGGATGCGGCCCAAGCGACCGGGTTCAAGTACACCGCCGTAATGCCGAGCGACTTTAAGTATTGAAGCTTCTGCAGGATGCCTTGAATGTCGCCGCCGTAAAATTCATTCGTCCACGCGCCGTCGGACCTCGCGTCCGGATAGTAAGGCGCGTTCTCCGGCTTGAGGCGGTCCGGATTTTCCGGCATGTCGGACCACTCGCCCCATACTTGATCGGCCGCCGGATCGCTGCCCACGCCGCCGTCGAAGTACTGCAGCTTCTGGCCGTTCTTGCTCGTCGCATACTCCGGACGGTTCGCTCCGCGCGCGCCGTCCAGCAGCTTCGCCCGGTTGTTCGCCTCGCTCCCGTCAAAGAAACGGTCCGGGAAAATTTGATAGACGACCGCATGCTTGATCCAATCCGGCGTGCGGTAATGCGGATCGTAAACGGTCAAGTCGTAAGGGATTGCGCCTTCGTCGCTGACCGCACCGGCTCCGCCGCGGCTGCCGTCGTCGCCATACTCCGTTTTGGTCGAACCGTCGATAAGAATGAACTTATAACCCCAGATTCCGATTTTACCGGCGAAAGCGCTTTTCGGAACGGTGATTTCAAAATAGTCCTTGTCTTCAACGCTTGTCACCCGCCGCATCGCATACGAGGTCGAGAGCCCGTCGGGCGCGGTCAGCTCGGCTTTCGCCGTCTGCACGTCATCGCGCTTGGCGGCCATCCGCAGCGTCACGTCCTGCTCGCCGGCGGCAATGGCGCCGAACGGCTTTTTGTAAGTAACCGAGCGGCTGTCGAAGGCGAGCTGATCCTTCTGGATGTCGCCGTCGAAAGTGCCTTCCTTGGGCACGTAATCGTGCGTCAGCGTTTTATTCGCCGCAGCATAGTCGATCGTGAAGGTGACCTCCGCCGGGTCGATCGTGACGAGTTTAACATTTTGGCCGTTAGCGCCGTAATCGTTGCCGTTCCAGCTGTCGCTGAAATTAACTTTGGCTTCGTACGAACCGGCCGGGAACGTGCGTTGGAGCTTGTACACGGTGCCGTTAAAGTTATAATCGACGAAAAATTGCTTCGCCTCGCTTGGAGACCACTCGCTCTCGCCCCACAGCGTTTGCAGATTGCCCACCAGCCTCGGCCACTGGGCTTGTGAGAGCGCAGGCACATACTGCGTCAGCCCCTGCACGTCCGGCAGCGAAATGCGAGCCTCGCCGATGGCTTCGTTGATGTAAAAGTTAACCTTCGTCGTCTCGGCAAGCGAGAAGGAAAAATTGTTGCCGTTGTGGCTGAATCCGTCCCAGGTGCCGCTTCGCACCAGCTTGAATTCGTAGCTGCCTGCTTCGAACACGCGGGAATACTGGTAGAAGTCCCCTACCAAATGTTTCATCCGAGTCTCTGCCGAATCGTTCGACCAGCCCTGGAAGCTTCCGACGACCACCCACTTCGTCGTCCCTCCCGGCTGATCCGTCAGCTCGTCGGCGGTAATGGCTGCTGCCGCCCTCGCTGGACCGACCGTCAGTCCGAACAGCGCCTGAAACAGCATAAGCGCGATCGTCAGGACGGCAACCCCTCTCAGGCTGCGATTGCTTTGCAGGAATGACATGACTTCATGAACCTCCTTTATGTACGTTTATATCCAGGCGCGGCATGGCTAACCGCGTAGATACCGGTTGGTGCGGGTCTTCTTGTCCGATCGGGCGGGCCGTACACGCAACCCGCTTCCGGTCCTTTCGCAGCAGGATCGAAGCGTGGCGGGAAAGAAGGGCGTTAATGGCCCCTTTGGCGCATAACCGACAAGCATTAAAGGGTTCAGAACCCGTGCAAACGCGAGATTTGGTATGCGCATACAACATGATGTAAACGTTTGCTCAATATCCCAAATATTGGGTTTTATTTTCATCTTAACACTTCGCTTCATGCGCCGTAAGCGGAAAAAATTGATCGTTTGGGGTGAAAATGTTGATGTACTCACCTCTTTGGCGCGCTGCCGTTCTACGGGCACAAAAATAAGGAGATGGGCAAACGCCCATCTCCTTATCCATCTGCCGCTATCGCGCCAATGCCTTACTACGTGTTAATACCGCGGCACGCGGGAACGGCCGCTTCGACGCTTACGTCCATTCGTACGGCTTAGTCGTACCGCCTTCTGCTTCGGTCTGGCGACGGCCGCTTGAACGTCGGCCACCACGTTAGCCAGCTGCTTGAAGACCGGGGACATCTGCTCGGCCGATTGCCAGATCGTATGGACTTTATCCATCGCAACCAGCAGTTCATCCAATCCTTCGTTCACGTTCCGGATTAAGCCCGGCAACCTGCTCACCATATCCATCACCCTTCGCTTATTCGGATTGTCGGATGCTGTATCTTATGCGGTAAAAGCCCGGTTTGGCTTAGGCGGATGTCCCGCTGGGGCGAAACGCCGCGAAAATGTATTTGACCGTCTGACTGGCCGTCTGTTCCGGATCGAGTTCGCTTTCCGACAGCATGGAGGCGTAGTTGATAATTTTTTTATGAGCTAACGCCGCTCCCATGACGAACATCCAGGCATGGTCCAACGAATCGAACTGAAAGACGCCCTGCGCACGGCCTTGCTCCAGCAGCTCGCGCGCTTTACGCCAAATCGGCGCCGTGAAGGAAGTCACGATCTCGGTGCGCGCCGAGCGCATCTCCAGCTCCTGCTGTAAAATCGTGCTGAACTCGATATCCTCCATGCCGAACATGATCACCTCGGTGACGAGCAGCCGAAGCCCTTCCACGGGATCTTTCAACAGCGTCTCGTATTCCGACATCCGTTGGCCGGGAAAAAAGTTCTCGAACAGCGCCCGAAACACGTTCTCCTTCCCGCCGAAATAATACGAGACGAGCGCGACGTTCGCACCGGCTTCCTCGCATATTTGTCTAACGCTCGTGCCGTCAAAGCCCTGTTTGGCAAACAGCTTTTTGGCGGCGAGCAGGATACGCATTTTCATTTCGGATTCGGCTGCAGCCATGCCGCATTCTCCTTCTCTGGGGACAGTTGTTTCTTCATTATGGAACGAATGGACACGAATCGCAAGGCCTGAAGCGGTATCCTTAGCGAGCGGGAACCGGTTCGCCGGTCTTTACAGCCGCCTCGTTCGGCTTGTTGCTTTCTTTACGCAAGCCGGTGGCAAGCAAGCCGGCCGCGGCGCACACGAGGAGAATGCAGGCAAGCGCTCCCGCATCCCCGGCCGCGCTCGGACCGCCGAACAGCAAGTTCATGCCGCCCTCCACCGCATAGGTCGCCGGCAAGTACTGGCTGAAGCTGTGATAGAAGCTTCCGAGCAATTCTCGCGGCACCATGGCGCCGGACGATACGAGCTGCACGGATAACATCGCGATATTAAACAACATGCCGGCCATCCCGAAAATGATCAGGAACATCTGCGAGAAGAACATGAACGTCATGAGAAACAGCGCCTGAAACAGCCATACGGAAACAAATCCGCCGGCGTGCTGCCCGCCCATCGCGACAACCAGGGACGTGCCGATCAAGGCAATAACGACGGAGGATGCGAGGTTAATCACGACGCGCGCGCCGAATTTGCTCCATCGGGAAAAGTCCGGCCCGAGCTGCATCGTGGCCTGCTGCACGTTCATCCCCATAATCATGGCGCCAACGAAAGACGCGAGCACCATCATCATCGGCACCATTTGGTTGTTCATGCCTTGAACCGTGTTCGTATAGGCAATGTTCGACTTCACTTTATCGGTAATGCCTTGAGCGATTGCCTGCGCTTGCGGTGCCGGAACTTTCGCCTGCTTCAACACCGCTTCCGCGCCTGCGACCGTCGCTTCTTTATTAACGGCGGCGGTTACGCCGGATGCTACGCTTTGCATCATGCTTTTGATCAACGCAGGATTCGATTCGTTAATGACGTACCGGATTTCGGCCTGCTGTCCTTGCGCCTGCAGCTGCTTGGAGAGGTCGGCGGGCAGGTGAAGCACCATCTGCACTTCACGCTCGTTCAGCTTGTCTTGGGCTTGGTCGAGCGAACTCTCTTTCACGAGCTGGAAAGGCAGGCTGCCGGCAAGCTGTTCGACAATGTTGGCCCCCATTGCGGGGTCTTCGTTGACGACAGCAATTTTCAACTGGTTGACGTTATCGGTTACTCCGTTGTATCCAGTCATCCAAATCAGGCTGAAAATGATTTGGAACATCATGGCAGTAGCAATACCGATGACGGTTGCGGGCTTTTTAAAATAAGCTTGTAACGCTTGCAGCATGACAATCTCTCCCTTATCTATGTATAGGATGTTTAACTTAAACATTTGTTTAAATTAAACGTTTGTTTAAATTATAGGCGGGAGAAATTTCTTTGTCAACGATGTTTTCAAGCTTTTTCCTGGGGGCAAAACAGGCATAAGGGGAAGGCGTTCATGGAAGGGCATAGATAGAACCCGGACCTATCGGCCAAGGCCTTCCGCAAGGCTCCCCGAAGATCTAACGCAGGGAGCCTTGTGACCTTGGCTTCAGCAGCAGGCCGCTCTTAAGGCCAAACCGCCGTCAGCCGGCGGGGTCAACCGCGGAACGAGCTGCGGAGAACGATGACGAGCAGGATGTACAGCACCAGGATGATCGTGGTAGACGGCCACAGGCCTCCGTGATGATGATGGTGGTGGTGTTTCTTCGGCGCGTAAATGTTAACTTCTTCATAATGAACGTTGATCGGAGCGCCGTACATCGGCTCCGGCATTTCGACCGGAGAAACGGCCATAGGCATCGGAGCTGGCATTGGAGCTGGCATTGGGGCCGGCATAGCGAACGGTTGATACTTTTCCATAGGATAAACACCTCCGTAATATTTGGCGGAGCCGCCGTGAATGCATGCAGGCGGTGGTCCAGGTCCGGGCGGACCGTCATAGTCAGGTGTTCCTCTCGAACACATCATCAGTCTATGGCCTTCCACGTTTGCGGATCACGGTATTCACCCATGTCTGGAAAATTGGACTCCCGCCCTGCGCCGAAAACTGCCAAATCGGGCAAACCGCAGGAACCGGCGGGCGGCGTGAAGGGCGCATACCGCCCGCTTGCCTCGGCATCGCCAAACAGGAGGGTTCGGGCGCCCCGGAACTCGTCAGCAACAGTTGTTCGGACCGCTGCGAGCGGCAGAGCGGCAGAACGGCAGAACGGCAGGCGGCCCCTCCTCTCGTCTCCCCCGGTTTATAAACCGAAAAGAACCCCTCGAAGGAAGGGGTTCTTGTTGCCTTATCTATACGTACGGGTTATGCTCCCGCTCGTAACCGATCGTCGTCTTCGGGCCGTGTCCCGGGTAGACGATCGTATCGTCCGGCAGATCGAACAGCTTGCCATGGATCGAATCCATCAGGTCGCGCTGACTGCCGCCCGGCAAATCGGTGCGGCCGACGGACAGCTTGAACAGCACGTCGCCACCGAACAGCTGGTTGCCGTACAGGAAGCTGACGCTGCCCGGCGAATGGCCCGGCGTATGGAACACCTGGAAGGTAACTCCTTCCAGCAGCGTCAGCCGCTGGCCGTCGTCAAGCCCGTGCTCGGCCGGATCGGTCGTAATCGGCGCGCCAAGCTCGGGCCACCGCGCCGAGCCGTTCCGCTTCGGATCGGTGAGCCAGTCGCTCTCCGCATCATGCAGATAGACCGGACAGCCTTTGCTGCGCCGCAGTTCGTCCACGCCTCCGATATGATCGAAGTGGGCGTGCGTCAGCAGAATCGCCTCGATCTCCAGATCGCCGATCCGTTTCAACAGCGGTCCGGGGTTCATTCCGGGGTCGATGACGACGCCCTTGTTCACGCCGGGAACGGTGAGCAGATAGGCATTCGTCTGCAGCGGTCCAAGCGAGAATGCTTCCACCTTCAAAACCGGTTTTTGTTCCATAGCCGGCGCCTTAGAACGTGGACAGCAGCTCGCGAAGCTCTTTCACGATGACCGTCTGGTAACCGGTGCCTTCGCCGTACTGGCGGACCATCTCTTCGCGCGCGACTTTGATTTTATCTTGATAATCCGGGGCTTCACGGTCCGGGTTTTCCTGCTTGAACTTGTTCATAACCGCTTGCACGTGCGCCGGACGCGGTCCCCAATGGCCGAGCACGAACCCGCTGAAATCGGTAAAAATGACGATCGGAATCGCTTCGCCGCCCATCGTCAGGAAGTCGGCCATCACGTCCGGATGCTCTTCTTTAATCAGCACCTCGGTCGGAATGCCGGAAATTTCAAGCGCGCGGAATACTGCAGGCACGTTGCGTACAACGTCGCCGCACCAATCGGCCGCCAAAATCAGGCAGTGCAAATCGTCACGGTTGTTGAGCGATTCGAAAAACTCTTTGTCCGCCTCGTTCTCCCACGTGAACGCGTCGTACCACTCTTTGAACTTCTCCTGGTTTTTCGTCATCCCGCTTATAAACTGCTCGGGCGACAATCCTTTGCGCAGCTTGCTGCTCAAATTTTTGCTCATCTCGGCTTCATCCTCCTTGATTAGGTGTTGCTATGGATTATTGTACCAAAAAAAGTTCCCTTGCTCCAAATGATCTGCGTAAAATCGCTGGGAGCGAGGGAACCCGGAGAACGCCTCTTACCGGCTGTTTTCGGTAATCAGGCGTTCGATGGAAGCGACGTCTGCCGGACTGAGCGTCCGGGTCGGGCGATAGGTCTTAATATGCTGCACGAGCCTGTCCGCTTTCAACGTCGCAAAGGCGGGACTTGAGCCGATCAACTGACTGTCCGGATGGGTGAAGCAGACGATGCCCACGACGTCCGCACGCAGCTTATGCTCCTTCAGCAGCTCTTTCAAGACGCGCTCGTGCCGGTACAAATGCACCGTCGGATCTTGTCTGCCGGCCTCGCCGGTGCCGTCGCGAAGTGCATTCGTTTGCGCCCGGCCGAGACTGCTCTCGTCGAATCGAATCTCGCCCGATGCATGATTCGATTCGATATGAAAGACGCCGTTGGGCCCGATGACAATGTGGCCGATCTGCTGCTGCGAGCCGCCGCCCTTGACCCGGAGGCCGTGAAGGATGCGGTATTCGCCTCCGATGTACTTCAATTGATGAGCTGTGGCATGCTCTCCATCGCTGAGTTCTTTAGCCGGTGCAGCCGGAGCCGTCCCGCTCCCCTCACGACGACGCGCCGCCCGGCGAATGAGCCATTTCCAAACAAAATAAAGCAAGGCAAGCGCGATCGCCCCATATAACGAAGGCTTCACATACGGAGCGGCCACTTCATCGATCTGTTCCCAATTGTCGCCAAGCGCCTGTCCTAAATAGACAAACAAAATCGCCCATGGAATGGTCCCCAGCAGCGTGAAAAACAGAAACTTCCAAACCGGCATCCGCGCCATTCCGGCGGGAATCGAAATCGCTTGACGCAGCACCGGCACGAAGCGCGCCAGGAAGACCATACCGGGCCCGTATCGGTTAAACCAATTTTCCGCAATATCGAGATGTTTTTTCTTCAGATGCAAATACTTGCCGAATTTGTCAAGCACCGGACGACCGCCGTAACGTCCGAGCCCATACAAGATCAATTGCTGCAGCATGCAGCCGATCGTGCCGAATACAATGGCGCCGACCAGCGACACTTGGCCGCGGGACACCAGGAAACCGCCGTAGGCGAGCACAATCTCGCTCGGGATGACCTCAAGGGCGAGTCCGAGCAGAATGCCCCATACGCCCAGCCCTTCAATAAAATGAAGCGCCGTAGTAATCAAGTTATGCAATAGCTCACTCATGACCTCACAGCCTCTTCCTCTCCCTATGATTTTCCGAAATATAGGTTAGCTTGCCGCTCTTGTCTCTCTCAAGCCTATCTTATTCTATCATAAGCCTGTTCAGACCGCAGCCCGCGATATGGGCGCGCAGCAAATTCACGGGACGACGCGGCGTTCGCTGTTTCAGATGCACGAGCCCGTGTGTAATCTCCTTCTTCCCGAGCGGAGCGCACGCCGATAGCGTCCCGGCGGCCAGCTCCCGACTCACCCCGGAACGGGGAACGAAAGCGATCCCCCAGCCGCTGCGCACCGCTTGCTTGATCATGTCCAGCGAAGCAAACTCGGCACGCCCCATCGCACGGGCGGCTTCCCCGCTCAATAGCGACTCCGCCTCGGACGTGTACATGCAGCGGCTGCCGAACCCGACCAGCCGGGCGTCCGCCGCCCCTCCCCACCCCTTGGCCCGAATCCGCTCGGCTCGTTCCGGCGAGGCCACCCAGATAAGCTCGTCGCGGGCGACCGGTTCAAACTCCATATCAGTCCATCCTTCCTCCCCCAGTCCCGGAATGAGTCCCAGATCGATGCGACGGTCGCGCAGCGCCTCGAGCGTGTCCGCCTGAAATCCGGCAGCGATCTGGACGTCGATGTGCGGATACTTGATGAAAAAGGATTGCAGCGCGTCCCATAAATAAGACGCCCCGAACGACTCCAACACCTGCAAGCGTACGACGCCGTGCGGCTCGCCGTGCTCCGCCAAGCCTTCTTCCAGCTCCGCGCCGAGCTGCAAAAACCGGTACGCATACGCCTCCAGCTTACGCCCCGCCTCAGTCGGTTCGACCCCGCGGGGAAGCCGATCGAACAACCGCTGTCCGACGCTTTCCTCGAGCAGCCGGACTTGCGTCGTTACGGTAGACTGTACATAGCCCAGCCTTGCCGCCGCTTTACTTATACTGCGCTCCTCCAACACCGCGATAAACGTGCGAAAAAAACGCCCCTCCAACCGGTCCAGCAACATCCTCCCACCTCGTTTATCCATCGAATTTACGAATACCTGATATCATAATCATTCGTTATTCAAATCCATCTGTCTCATGCTAGCATAAACGTATCATCGTTTCAAACCTATCCGACTCGATTCGTAAAGGAGCCTGCTGCATGACTACCTCTGCCTCTGACGCTTCCACTTCCAAAAGCTCGCCCTTGCGTCGAGCGCTCGCCTTCCTCGCGCCAGGCCTCGGCGCTTTCGCCGCCATCTTCGCCATCGTACAACTCGGCGCATGGAGCGGCGCTCTGCTGCTGATGGCGCCGCTTGGCGCTTCGTGCGTGCTCGCTTTCGCACTGCCGGGCAGCCCCTTGGCGCAGCCGCGCAGCATCGTCGGCGGTCACCTGCTCAGCACCGCGATCGGGCTGGCGCTGCAGCATACGGTCGGTTTCCACGCCTGGTCGGCCGCGCTCGGCGTCGGACTTGCCATCACGCTGATGCAGCTGACCCGGACGCTGCACCCGCCCGCCGGCGCCGATCCGCTCGTCGTCATGCTGGGAGGCGCCGCATGGAGCTTCCTCTGGACCCCCGCTTTGCTCGGGTCCGCGCTGATCGTCGCCGTTGCCTGGGCGTTTCACCGCCTCCTGCGGCGGCCGTATCCGCAGCGGTGGCGGTAACGGCGCACCGCGCGAATAGCCCTGCTTCGCCTTCGGGAAGCAGGGCTATTTACATTTTCGATTGTTGCACATATAATTGTCATAGCAATTATTTATATGGGAGGAGGTGTACAGCTTTGTCATCTGAGAATCCGACTCTGTCGATGGGCTTTTTGATCGGGCAAACGTACCGCAAGATGGTCGGCATCCTCGCCGCGCGGTTTAAAGAATACGACATTACGACGGAACAGTTTTCGGTGCTTTGCCGGTTGGCTGAGCAGGACGGGATCAGCCAGAAGGAAATCGCCGCGCGCACGGTGAAAGATCAGCCGACGACGGCCCGCATTCTCGACTGCCTCATTCGCAAGGGGCTTGTCCATAAAGAAATGAGCGCAGCGGACCGCCGGTCGTTCCTCGTCTATTTGACCCCGCTCGGCCGGGAACGACTTGACGTGCTGCTGCCGCTCGAGAAAGCGACGCTGGCGGAAATTTTTGCCGGCCTTGATGCCGAAGAGCTTGCCCGGTTCCGCGAAACGCACCTGCAGCTGCATCGACAGCTTGACGCGCTGCATCAACAACAGGAGGCCTAACCACCATGAATGTACAACAAGAACCACCTGCCGCCAAGCTGTGGACCCGGGATTTCATCCTGCTGACGGTCAGCAATTTGCTGCTTTATTTGAATTTGCAAATGATTACTCCCGCCCTGCCCGCTTATGTGTCCGACGCGTTCGGAGCCGATCAATGGGCGGTCAGCCTCGTGATCAGCCTGTTTGCGCTCTCGGCGATCGTCGCCCGCTTATTTGCCGGACGCGCACTTACCAAGGGGTCCCAGCGTACCTGGATCGTTCTGATTGGGCTGGGGCTTTATATTTTATCGACGGCAAGCTTTTACGCTGCGGGAGCTTTTGCTTTGTTTCTGGCGATTCGGGTTCTTTACGGCGTCGGCTTCGGGATGACCAGCACCGTTTACGGGACGATGGCATCGGATGTCATCCCTTTGAAGCGCATCGGCGAAGGCATGGGCTATTTCGGCCTCTCGACCGGCTTATCCATGGCGCTCGCTCCGGTGATCGGCCTGTGGCTGCTCGACGCCTACGGATTCGGCACGTTGGTGTTCGTCTCGACCGTGCTCGGCGCCCTCATCCTGCCGCTAACCTTCGGCATCCGCACTAGACGCGTGCCGAGCGGCTCGACCGGCCCTTCGACCACAACAAGCGCTACCAGCGCGGCCGTTCGCATCGCACCAAAGCCGCGGCGCAAAATCAGCAAAACGCTGGCCGTCCCTTTCCTGCTCAGCATGATGCTTTCCTTTACCTACGGCGGCTTGATCAGCTTCTTGGCGCTGTTCGGCAAGGAAGCGCATCTGGCCAACGTCGGCTGGTTTTTTCTCACCAACGCCGCGGCCATCGTGCTGATCCGTCCGATAGCGGGGAAGCTGTTCGACCTTAAAGGACATCGCGCCGTGCTGCCGCCTGCCGCGCTGCTGGTTATCGCCGGCCTCATCTGCCTATCGTACACCGCAGGCATCGCAGGCTTGCTCCTTTCCGCAGCCGCATACGGCCTTGGTTACGGCATGCTGCAGCCTTCGCTGCAAGCCTGGATGGTCAAATCGGTGCGTCCGGAGATGCGGGGCGCGGCGAACGCGGCTTTTTACAACTCCATCGATCTCGGCATCGCTTTCGGTTCCCTCCTGCTCGGCAGCATCGCAGCCGGCGTCGGTTACGCAATCATGTATCGCGCTTCGGCCGTCATCATGCTCGTCTTCCTGCTCGTGTACGGACTCGCGCTGTTGGCGGAGTCCAAAGCACTTCCGAAAGCGGCGGGCTAGAACGCAGCAAGCTTTAAGGCCAAGCCCGGACATGTTCAGACAAGCCGCTGCATACACTCAAGGTACAAACCTTGAGATGCAGGTGATTCCTATGACCAAATTTATTGTGCCCAGCTCCAAACAAATACGCGCGTTCAAGCTTGGAGCCGCCGCCCTGCTGCTGGGCGGAGCGGCGTATTTGTTCTTGCAGCGTAACGAGCTGCGCGAGGCGATGGCTCCGGCCTCCACCTCCGCCGTACGGACCGTTCAGCTCGTTACCGGAGAGTTCAAGTCAATCGGCCCGAACGGCAGGACGATCGAAGCTTACCGCTGGGATCCCGGAACGATTTATGTCAAAAAAGGCGACAACGTCCGGCTCAGCATCTTCGGCGTCAACGGCGCCAGCCATCCGTTCGTGATCGAGGGGCTGAACGTTAAAGGGGAGGTCAAGAAAGGCGAGGAGACCGTTGTCAGCTTCCGCGCCGACGAGGCCGGCATTTACCGCATTGTCTGTTTGACGCATCCGGATATCGCGCACAACGGCCCGATGATCGGCTATTTGGTCGTGGATAAGTAGCAAGCTCAGCAGGCCGCAGCGGTAAGCCGCTCCGGCTCCGTTTACCCGGCGGTACGCCCGCCCGCCCTTCCGCATACGATGTAAGCAGGAAGGAGAGTGACAGGGGCCTATGCAGCCGGGGAATAAAATGAAGCATCAGCAGCCGCTGCCTTCGGTTCGGCAAATTCGCCGCACTTGCAGCCGGGAATTGTATCGCGCGCGCAAAAAAGTCGGCCGTCACATCACAGCGGAGCAAATCGACCGAGCCGACGACGTCTATTTCAAGAAGGTGCTGGCAAACTTGCCCTATATCGCCGAGAACGGTAGCAATCGGAAGCTGCTTGCCGATTGGTTCAACGAACACGTATGCGGCGAGGTGGCTGAAATCTACGGCGTGGAGCGGGAAGTGCTGGCTCGCGCGTTTCGGGATTCGTTCGGAGGTTGAGGCTGATTCAAAAAAGACCTGGCGCGCCAGGTCTTTTTTTCGGCTGCCGCCGGGGTATAACGGAAGATGATGCGCTATGTCCCGGCAGCCAGCGCCGCGATCTCGTTCGACTCGTAGATGCGGACGCCGGGCGTTCCCCGCTGCGCAGCGCGGACCATGGCCAAGGCCACCGTCCGCGCTTCGATCGCGCGATACTTGGCCAACCGGCCGATCAGCAGCTTGCCGAGCGGCTTAACCAGCACCCCGGCCAACCGCTCCGCGGGCCGGGCTTCCTTGCGTTCGCCCAGCAGCTGCGAAGGGCGGAAAATCGCAAGCTCCGGCAGCTTCAGCTCCGCTAAAGCCTGCTCGATATCCCCTTTAACCCGCAGGTAGAAGAAGCTCGACTCCCGGT
This sequence comes from Paenibacillus sp. tmac-D7, assembly GCF_006519665.1. NCBI lineage: Bacteria > Bacillati > Bacillota > Bacilli > Caryophanales > Paenibacillaceae > Paenibacillus > Paenibacillus sp. tmac-D7. The sequence continues at coordinate 21,455 of NZ_VIDW01000046.1, forward strand.
TCGCACCGATGGAGGACACCATCAGAAACCGGGCGGCCCCGTCCCGCAATGCCGCTCTTCCCAGCGCCAAGGGGTACTCGTAATCGACTTGGCGGAAAGCCGCCTCGCTCCCCGCCTTCCTGATCGTCGTCCCCAATGCGCAGAACACGTCCGCGCCCTGCAGCAGCTGGTCCGTCCCCTCCTCCAGCCGATCGAACAAAACGGTTCGTTCCGTCAGCCTAGGGTGCTGCAGTCCCGTCTGCCGCCGCCCGAGCGTCACTACATGATCGTACCCCGCATGCTCCAGCAGCAAGCGGACAAGCTCACCCCCGACCAGTCCTGTAGCGCCGGCCACAACCGCAATTTTCGACATCCCGCTTCTCCCCCTTTGCCGTTTCATCGTTTAGTTATCCGTATTATTTCATGCCGGGCCGGTAAACACAACAAACTCCGTCAACAACCAAACCGGCCCCCGCAACGTCCGCCATGAAGCCGTCTGCCATGAAGCCGGAGCGTGTCCCTCGGTTAGCCGGCCATCCGGCCGCTCCTTCGTCCAGTCGCCCGGTTCTCCCGCTCACACACCTGTTCGCCTATTCCCTGGCTTATTCAACCGCTCGATTCCTTCCGCTGTGGACCGCGACTTTCTCCATGGGCACACGCCTACTCGTGTGCAGCCCTCCACGCCACGCGGTTCCGGCCGCTTCGTTTGGCGTCGTACAGCGCTTGATCGCCAACCCGGATCAGTTTCCAGAGGATCTCGGTGCCGTCTCCGTCCTCGACCGCTTCGCGCTTCGTCACCCCGCCTATGCTTAGGGTCAATGGAATGCGCAGTCCCTGCTCCTCGAACGGAATGGAAGCGACAGATGTACGCAGCTTCTCCGCCAACGTGCGGCCGTGTTCCTCGTCCGACTGCAGGGAGAGGATCATAAACTCTTCCCCGCCGTATCGCACCGCTATATCGCCGCTCCCGCAAGCTTCGCGTATGCGGGTCGCGACATACCGAAGCACAAGGTCGCCCATCAGATGGCCGTACGTGTCGTTCACCTGCTTGAAGTAATCGATATCCACCATCAGTACGGTACAGGTTTTCCCCGAAGCCAGCGCGCCAAGCAGCAGCTGCCCGCCAGTTTGCATCATGTAGCGGCGGTTGTGCAATCCGGTCAGCGGATCCAGCAGCGCGTATTCCTCCAGAAGCCTCACATTCGACTCCAGCTTACCGGACATCAGGTTGAACGTATCGCACAGCTCGCGCAGCTCGACGGGCGCTTGACGGAACGACGACGCCTCGATGCGGTAATCGAAGCCGCCTTCCTTGAGATGTTTCGTGCCTTCCAGCAGGAGCGCAAGCGGCCGTTCGATGCGCCTTGTCAAAATTTTGATGCCGCTGTAGCTGACGATCAGGAAAATCACGATGATCGCGCTCACCACGAACATCGTGTTGTATATATTGGCGAACAAATCATGGCGGCCGATCTCGCCGATAATGATCCAGCGTCCCCCTCCCACCAAGCGATATTCGCCGTATACGCGTTCGTTCCGATAATTGAGATACGAAGCCCCGCTGCTTATTCCGCCGCGCGCGCGTTCGACGATTTCCGTATCGATCTTGACGTTCTGCTGAGGATCCAGCTGCAAGTCCTCCGGTGCCGTAATCAGCGTCCCCTGCCAGTCGAGCACATAAAACTCCGCATTATCGTTGTCGAGTGTATGTATAACATGCTGCAGCGTCGGCAGCCTTACCGAGCCGAAGATCAATCCGGACCAGCTGCCATGCTCGTCATAAGTCGGGTACGAGAAGGCCAGAATCGGTTTACCGGACAATCTGCCGATCATCACGTCAGACATATACGAATTCCCCTGCTGAGCGGCTTTAAAATATTCCCGATCCGCAACCAACGCGCCTGACGTCGATGACGTGTCTAGTTCCATTTCACCGTTCATATTAACGAACACGAGCCTCTCAAACTCGTGCTGCTGCCGGATGAAGCTTTCGAAATTGCGGCGTATCCCGTCCTTCTGCAGCTTCTGGACGGCTTGCGTCTCTGACATTTGCCGAATATCGCTCATCCGCTCCCGCAACCAGTTCTCGATCATCATCGCCTGCAGCGTCAGCTGATTTCCCAATTCGCGGTGCGCGACCTCTCTGGCCTGCCGCTGCGTAGTGAAGAAGTAGGCCAGCACGACCGATAAGCCGAGAACGAGAATAAGGACGGCATACCACATACGCAATTTTTGTTTCAACGTTTGTTGCCGTGCAGCACGAACCATCGGTCAGCTCCCTTCCTACTATCGCATGATAAGTTTTCATTGAGAAATAACGGCTGGTTGACTATACTGAATCTATTGTGTGAAAAAAAGGAGAGTCGCTAGATGGAATGGCCGGCTTTAGACATGCTCCTGTTTCTGATCGCGGCTGGATTTGTAGCTGCATTCATCGATTCGGTCGTTGGCGGCGGCGGGCTCATCTCCGTGCCTGCGCTGATGCTCACCGGATTGCCGCCCGGTCTCGTGCTCGGCACCAACAAGCTCGGCGGGACGCTGTCGTCGCTGACGAGCACCGTCTCTTTTTTTCGTTCAGGGAAAATACATAAAAAGATTTCGCTGCTTCTGTTTCCGCTATCGTTCGTCGGCGCGGCGCTTGGCGCCTACACGGTGCATCTGCTGCCTTCCGACTTTCTCCGGCCGCTTGTCGTGGGCTTGCTAATCGTCATATTAATCTATACGTTAGTCAAGAAGAACTGGAACGGCTCGGGCAGCTTGAAGCCGATGACGCCGCTCCGCCGCACAGGACTTGCCGCCTGCGCGTTCGCGCTCGGGTTTTACGACGGCTTCTTCGGACCCGGAACCGGCTCGTTTCTGCTGTTCCTGTTTCTCATGATCGGTTACGATTTTGTCGGCGCATCGGCGAACGCCAAAGTATTGAACTTTGCAAGCAACATCGCAAGCCTCGCCTCCTTCTTTCTGTTAAAGTCGGTGCATATCGGCTACGGACTGCCTATGGGCTTGTCTATGATCGTCGGGGCTTACGTCGGTTCGCAGCTTGCTATCCGCAAAGGCTCGACTTATGTAAAGCCCCTCTTTATCGGGGTCACGTCGTTGTTGATCGGCAAGCAGCTATGGGATCTGCTCTTATAAAACAAATGGAGAGGTGTGCGGTCCGATTAATTCGGCGCTCAACCTCTCCTTATTTTTTCGACACGTATTGTCGAAACCCTTTTTTTACGCAGGGTATCACGTCGTGTTAACGATACAGGTAGCCAAATGGTCGGCAGGCCAAATGTGCTTGATTTGATTGCTGCGCCATTCAGCTGCAGGGTCTTGGGCCGTGTGCGGATCGCTTACCGGGCGTAAATCCTCCCAGACGCACTCGACGCCCAACCCGCCCGCTTCGCCGGCAAACATACTGCAGCCCCCGCAAAAATCATGCCGCTGCTTCTCGTCGAACTTCACCACTTTATTTCGCAAGCAGCAGTAAATGCGCCCGCTTTCGTCCTTAAGGTTGATATGATGAATTTGACGCATACGCATCGCTCCTTTACCAGGCGATCGGATGATGACACCAAGAGGGTAATATCCATTATATATGCGGACGAACCTCGTTATGTGAAAAGAATGGGACGGCTTGTATCCCTTTACTTTAGAGTGGAAACCTTGTATAATCGGCATTGCCTAATTATCGTTAGTTAGGAAGGAGGGGGCAGGATGACTGCCGGTAAAATAAGAGAGGCCGCGCTGCAGCTATTTGCGCGAAGCGGGTACGACGGTGTTCCGCTGTCAGAAATCGCAGCCGCCGTCGGTATCAGAACGCCTTCCATCTACGCTCACTATAAAAGCAAAGACGACTTGTTCATAGCCGTCTTCGAAGACTGTCTTCAGGAGCATACGCGCCGGATGAAGCAGTTGATCGGGGATTTGCAAGACCGGGGCGTAGAGGAGAAGCTGCGTACGCTGTTTCAGGATGCAAGCCGCAGCTATTTGCTTGGTCAGGAGCAAGTGACCTTCTTGAAGGTGGCTCTGCTGTTCCCGCCCGCGCCGCTGCAGGACAAGCTGCGCGAGCAATTCGCCTTATCGGAACGGCTGCTGGACGAAGCGCTGGGCAATATTTTCGAGGAAGGCATGCGTTCCGGCCTGCTTCGCCGGGAGCCTGTCGACGATCTGATCGCTTCGTTCTACTGCCTGCTGGACGGCATGTTCTTGCAGCAATATTATTACCGGCGCGATGACTGGCAACAGCGGATCGATGCCGTGTGGTCCATATTTTGGAAAGGCATTATGCAAGCGAACATCATCTAGAGGGGAGATAAGCACCATGGCTTGGGTTTATTTGGTGATTGCCGGATTGATGGAGGTTTTTTGGGCCATCGGGTTAAAATATACGAACGGGTGGACGCGGCTGACGCCAAGCATCCTGACGGCAGCCGGCATGATCGTCAGCTTCTATTTCCTGTCGCTCGCGATCAAAACGCTGCCGATGGGCACCGCTTACGCCGTCTGGACCGGTATCGGCGCCGTCGGTACGGTTGTGATCGGCATGCTGTTTCTCGGGGAACCGCGCGATTTGCTGCGGATCGGTTTTTTGATCGCCATTCTGGTCGGCCTTATCGGCCTGAAAATGACGGCATAACGAAAAGCGGAACTGTGATCCTGCATCCGGTTCCGCTTTTCGTTATGTGTTCGTTCCGCGGTGCCATGCCGCAATCGGCTTCTACCGTGACTTGGCGGTAGAAGCGCGCATCTCCGCTTCAGCATCAGCCCCGGCTTTGGCGAATTGCGTGCGGTACAGCTTCGCGTACAGCCCATCCGCCGCAAGCAGCCCGGCATGTCTTCCGGTCTCCGCGATACGCCCCGCCTCCATGACTACGATGCGGTCGGCGGTCAAAATTGTCGACAGCCGGTGTGCGATGACGAGCGTCGTCCGCCCGCGCATTAGCTCGTCAAGCGCCGCCTGCACGAATGCTTCCGAAGCCGAATCGAGATGCGAAGTCGCTTCGTCGAGGATAAGGATGCGCGGGTCCTTCAAGATCGCGCGGGCAATCGACAGCCGCTGGCGTTCGCCGCCGGAGAGCCGGTGCCCCCGCTCGCCAACCATCGTATCGTAGCCTTGCGGCAAGGCGGAGATGACCTCATGGATATAGGCCTGTCTACAGGCCTCCTCGATTTCTTCCTGCGAGGCTTCGGGCTTCGCAAAGAGCAGATTTTGACGTACCGTATCGTGAAACAGGAACGACTCTTGAGTCACGAAAGCCATTTGTTTCCGCAAGCTGTGGAGCGTGACGTCCCGGATATCGCGACCGTCGATGGTAACAGCCCCTTCGGTCGGATCGTATAACCGCGCAATCAGTCCGATCAGCGTCGACTTGCCCGCGCCGCTCGGCCCGACGATTGCCGTCACTTCGCCCGGATTCGCGCTGAAAGTCACGTCCTGCAGCGCATATTGTCCCGGCTGATAAGCATAGGAGACGCCGCAATATTCGATGCGGCCTTCCACCTCCCGAAGCGGCTCGGCGCCTTCACGATCGCTAATTTCGGGAACCACATCCTCGTACTCGAACAGCCGTTGGAACACGCCGAGCACCGTTCCCAGCTCCACCCGCAAATTGAGCAGCGTGGCGACCGGTCCGTATAGCATGCCGAGGTAAGCAGCGAAGGCGACGATGCTGCCGATCGTCATCGTTCCCTCGATCACCTTCCAGCCGCCGTACAAATAAATCAGGGCGGTTCCGAGCGGCCCCAGCACCCCGATGACCATCCCGAACCAGCGCCCGACCAAATTGAGCCGAAGCTCCAGCTGCATAACCCGTTCGTTCAGCTCGGAGAACTGCCGCTGCTGCTGCGGCTCCTGCTGAAAGATGCGGGTCAGCAGCGCGCCCGACACGCCGAAGATTTCGCCCAGACGGGCGGACATATCGCCCCGCACGCGCTGCGTCTCGATGCGGAGCCGCTTGCGGATCGCCGACACTTGCCGAACCGGCAGCAGGAACAACGGCAGGATGACCGTCGCCAAGATCGCCAGCTGCCAATCCAGCGCGAACAAAATGCCGACACTCGTCAGCACGATCGCGGATTGCGTTACCGCCGAGACGACGAGCGTGGAGACGACGTTCTGCACCGCCTGTACGTCCCCGGTCAGCCGCTGGATGATCTCGCCCGCTTTCGCGTCGGTAAAGAACCCCAGCGATTGCCGCTGCAGATTGGCGAACAGCGACTGCCGTAAATCGCGCATAACGCCTTGAGCGACCTTCGTGTTCTGATGGTTTTGCCAAACGCCGAGCAGCCCGCTCGCGAGCGGCAGCAGCACGAGCAGACCGACCATGACGAGCAGTCCCGTTTTATTGCCTTCCGGCAGCGCATGATCGATGATCTCCCGCATCACGAGCGGGGGGATGAGACCGATCACGCCGCCGACCAGCGCCAGCAGCACGATCGCTGTCAACTGCCCCCTGTACTTGCGGAACAGTCCGTATATGCGGGACAACGGCACGTCCTTGAGCTCCGCCTGGCCGCGCTCCTGCAGATCGTGTCTCGATCCGCCTGCGCCCATTCCTCTCATGAACGCTCCTCCTTATGCTTGCCTTCCGATTCTGAGGAAGAGGAAATACGGCGCGAATCGCCGCCGTCACTTCTCGGGCCATATTCATCACCCGGTTCAGGGACGTGCTCTGCAAGATGGCGTACTTCTGCCCGGCATCCATGTTCACGATCCCGGCTATCGAATACGTGCCCAGCAGGGGCAGCTGCTTGCCGACAGATTTGCCCGGTGCGATCGGTCGGTTCGATACCTGGTACCATCCTAACGAGGACGCCTGCCCAAGACAGGCATCGATAGCGATCGCCACTTTGCCCGGCGGTATTTCATGGAGACGCTCGAACAGATTGCTCGCATCCAAAGGATGCGCAAGCGTTCCGATCACATGCCGGTAGCCGGACTCCTCCAGCATCGAGCCGATGAGAGGCCCGAGCGCATCCCCAGTCGAGCGATCCGTTCCAATACAAAGAAACAACAGGTCAAGCGTCGTCACCCCCTGCTGCCGGATCAACCGCAGAAACTCAGGCAGTTCGTCCGCCCTTACCTTTTTCCGAAATAACGGCTGCGCCGTATCTCCCCCCATCGCCATTCCCCCTCACCCGATTCTAGCTGCCGAATCTTCATTCTTTTATTATATGGCAGCATCAGGCGACTGGACAACGCCCCGCAGCATTTGTTGCGCCTGATCCAGGCATGCTATAATTTTCTGAAAACCGAGTACAGAATGAAGGTGAACCATGAATTTCACGGAAGGCTTGGCCTTAGCAGCGCTTGGCTACTGGCTCTTCATGCTGCTGGACGTGCTTCGTGCCCGGCGATGGATGTTCAAGCTGCCCCGTTACGCGGGTCATCCGACTATACCGGCGCAGCCTAAGCGGTCGGCGGACAAGCAGGCGCCCTCCCTTCCACCGCTCGTATCGATCATCATCGCCGCGAAGGAGGAAGAGTCAACGATTGCCGATACGGTGAAGCATCTGCTCGATCAAACCTATCCGCGAATCGAGATTATCGCCGTGAACGACCGCTCCCGCGACAGCACCGGCCGCAAGCTGGACGAGCTCAGGCGCTGGTCCGAGAACCGCGGCGATCTTCACATACCGGTACGCATCATTCATATTACATCGCTCCCGTCCGGCTGGATCGGGAAAAACCACGCGCTGTATCAAGGCTACGCCCAGGCTCGCGGCAAATACTTGCTGTTTACCGACGCCGATGTCAAGTTTGCCCCGAACACGGTTTCCGACGCGGTTCATTATTTGCAGGAGGAGCAAGCCGATCATCTGACGCTGGCTCCCCGAATGCGGATGCGGGGCTTTTGGCTGAAGGCGTTCGTGCAATATTTCTTCTTTACGCTCGGCTTGTATGTGCGTCCTTGGCGCTCTAACGACGATTTTCAGCACAAGCACGGCATGGGCATCGGGGCCTTCAACTTGATTACTCGGCACGCTTACGAGCGAATCGGCACACACAAGGCGTTGGCCATGCGGCCAGACGACGACTTGCAGCTCGGACGACTGGTGAAACGCGCCCGATTGCGGCAGCGGCTCGCCTCGGGAGCGGACCATATTGAGGTCGAATGGTATGCCACCCTGCACGACGCCGTCCGCGGGCTGGAGAAAAATTTATTTTCCGGCTTCGGCTACCGTTTGTGGAAAGCGGCGCTGGGGGTTTGCGGCCAGCTCGGCTTGTTCTTCTTCCCGTGGATCGCGTGGCTGCTGCTTCCCGGCTGGAGCGCCTGGACGTTCGCCTTGTCTGCGGCGCTGATGGTCGTCGTTTACTTGCTGTTGATTCGCGCCATGACCGGCGGAAGCGGCATCGAAACGATCGCTCTGCCTGCCGCCGTCCTGCTGTTAACCTATGTCGTCGTCCGCTCGGTCGGATTGACTTTGCGCCAAGGCGGCATTTATTGGCGGGGAACGTTCTATCCGCTGAAGGCGCTGCGGTCCATGAAGGATTCGGATTCATAATAGACTTCCCGAAAAAATCAGCATGCTGATGACGCTCGCTCTGCTTGTGCTGCGCCAGCACATCGAGTCCTTGTAAAAAATCAGCCCAATTGCTAAGGCACCTGCACACCCTTCTGTGTGTTCGTCATATACTTATTACGTAATCAGCACACTCACACAGCGAGGGAGAGAATGACTTATGCCAGCAAATACGCGTTCTTCCAGCGGTTATCCGCAAATTCAAGATCAGGAGAGAAGCTGGTCCGGTTCACAATATCCGTACCATCATCCACAACACCATTACCATCCGCACCACTACCATCCGTACCACTATCATCCGCACCACTACCATCCGTACCACTACCATCCGCACCACCACTATGGCGGACACGAACATTATTACGGACATGGCGGATACGGCGGGCATGGGCAGGAGTATGGGCAAGTACATGGTCAAGGGCAAGGCGGCTGGCAAGGTCAGGGACGCGGCCGCAAGTAAATGTACGGCAAAAAAACAGCTTGGACGGTATGGCATGAAGCCAACCTCCAGCTGTTTTTTGGTTTGAACCGGTACCGCTTTTAACGGACTTGCTTCGGCTGATGTGTGTTCGAAGCGGTAACATCCAGACTTTGTATCGCTTGCGTCAATTGATCCTGCACCTGCGCAAGCTCTTGGTGATGATGGTCGTTATCTTTGGCGACCATCTGCCCCTGCGCTTTATGCAGCGCATGCTGTGCGGCTTCCATCTCGGCCAAAGCAGCCTGCACCTTGTGCGGGTTCGACTCCAATTGGGCGTGTCTGACGGCCATTTCCGCATCTTTGGCAACTTGAATGGCCTTCTCGGTGTTGTCGATGACGTGGCGCAGCGGCATTTGATGCTGGTTCACTTCGGTCATGTCGGCATCTTCCTCTCGGCTCCAATGTGTACGTTCAGCCTTTAAGATGCGCGAAAACCGGCATTTTCATTCCTCCATGGGGCACCCTGCCCGCGCAACCTACGGCTTCCTTACGCGCTCGTATACGACAAAATCATAATCGTAGGGATTTTTCTCATCCTTGACGCCCCGCTCGCGCGAAACTTCACGCCACTCCAGCGGCTCGAGCTCCGGGAAGAACGTATCCGCCTCAAAACGGTGCGCAATTTCCGTGATATACAGCCGATCCGCGTACGGCATCAGCAGCTGAAACACTTCGGCTCCGCCGATGACGAACAGCTCTTCTTCCTCGTTGCGGCCGCCGCGTCCGTACACTTGAGCAGCTTCCTCCACCGAGCGGATGACCGTACAGCCTTCGGCCTGAAACGATGCGTCCCGCGTCAAAATAACGTTCGTGCGCTTCGGCAGCGGTTTACCGATCGAATCATACGTTTTACGTCCCATTAAGATGGTAGACCCCGTTGTCTTCTTGCGAAAATAGGCCAGGTCAGCCGGTAAATGCCAGGGCAGCCGGTTGTCAACCCCAATCCCCCGGGCCTCGTCCATCGCCAAAATATAAGAAATCGTCATCCGCCAACACTCCTTCCGTCCTGCCTATATTTCCCCTAACCCATTTAATGTTTAACCACAATGATTTTGGGCATTTTAATTGTTATCCATCATATCACATTTGAAAGTGTACGGAAATCTTCGCCTTCAAGTCCTCCCGGTGCCGTGTTATACTAAAAGTAAGGGGCAAGCCCACTACCGCTCATTGTGTTGGAGGTTATATGAAAGCGCTTAACAAAAAAGATTACACGCTCCATTCCGTCAAAAATGCGATGCGCATCTTGCGTTTGTTCTCCTTGGAACGTCCCGAACTGGGAGTAACCGAAATAGCCAGGCTGCTCGGATTGAATAAAAGCACCGTCTATCATCTTATGACGTTCCTTACCGCCGACGGCCTATTGGAAAAAGGCCCCAAGTCCAAGTACCGTCTTGGTCTTGCCCTGCTGCGTTACACCGGTATTATTACAACCCAGATGGAAATTCATCGAATTGCGCTTCCTGTCCTGGAGAATCTGGCGAAGCAATTGGGCGAGAGCGCCTTTATCGGCATATTGGAAGGCACCGATGTCGCCTACCTTCAGAAAGTGGAAATCAAGCATCCGGATCTCCTGCTCTCCTTGGTCGGCAACCGAAACCCCGCATCCTGCACCGGAACAGGAAAAGTTCTTCTCGCCTATCAGAAGGAGGACATGATTGCGGAAATAGCCGAACGCCTGCAGCCCTATGGCCCTAACTCCATTACCGACTCTGAACAGTTTAAACAGCATCTAGCGGAGGTTCGCAGTCGAGGGTACGCCATATGCCTGGATGAAATACACGAGGGGGTTGCAAGCATCGGGGTGCCTGTGCGGGATTACACCGGAGGAGTGATTGCCGCCCTTAGTATTGTGGGGCCGACCGAGCACATCCGGAACTTCGATATTCCGCATGCGGTTGGCATTCTCAAGAGCGCTGCGAATGAGATTTCCAGCAAATTGGGCCATTACGCTTAGACAGGCTTCAGAACGGCAGCCGCCCG
>NZ_VIDW01000047.1:0-31632 GCF_006519665.1 Paenibacillus sp. tmac-D7
TATGCTCCATCCGATACCCTGATCATAATGGAGACGCCGCTTCTTTTCAACGTGGCGGCGGAGGCAGGCGGCGGTCAGCGGGGTCTAGCTGAAGAACGCTATGCCGACCAAGCCCGACAAGACCAGAATGGCCGCGGGATGCATCTTGTACTTCAAGATGCCGACAATCACGCCGCCCGCAATAAGGATCGAGCCGAAGGTGTGCCAGCTCCACAGCGGGCTGACCGCTTCGACCACCCCGAACCGCAGCGCAGCGTACAGAATCAAGCCCGTGACGACGGGACGGAGCCCGTAGAAGGACGCCCGCACCCACGCATGCCGATGGAACTTGAAAAAGAACGCCGCAATCGTCACGACCACGAGCAGCGAAGGCAGCACCATGCCCCCCGTAGACGCGATTGCGCCGGGGAGGCCCGCCGTCTTCAAGCCGACCAGCGTAGCGCAATTGGTCGCCATCGGTCCCGGCGCCATGCCGGCCAGGGAGACCGTTTCGGCGAACGCAGCGGCGCTCAGCCAGCCGTTCGCTTCAACCTCATGCTGAATGATCGGAACCATCGCATAGCCGCCGCCGAACGACATGAGGCCGATTTTGAAAAACGAAACAAATAAGCTCCATAGCATGGCGCTTCACCTCACATTCAGATGCCGTCGGCAATGTAATAATCGGCGTAAGCCGGTACTTTAGGCGCAGAGCTTCCGTCCGCTTCCGCCCCGGTATCCGCGTCTTTGTTCAGACGAACGACCATGCCCAGCTTTTGTTTCACGATAACGAAAGAGATGCCTGCCCAGATGCCCGAAGCGATCAGAAATAAAGGATGGATCGATGCGGAAATCAGCAGCACGACGGTACAGGCCGCGGATAGAAACGTCGTCATGTCGTAAACGGCGTTGCGGCCCATTCTGTAGGCGGCAACAAGAATGAGACCGAACACGGCAGCATGAATGCCCTGCAGCGCCGCTTCGATCTTCGCATACCCGCCGAAGACGGCGTACCCGGCGCTTAGCAGTATCGCAATGATAAACGTCGGCAGCGTGATGCCTACGATAGCGGATGCCGCTCCCGGCATTCCGGCCAGCCGGTAACCGATGAACGCCGCAGCGTTCACGCCGATGCCCCCCGGGGCCGATCCGGAAACGGATAGCACCTCGGACATCTCATGCTCTTCGATCCATCGGCGCTTGACCGTCACCTCCCGCTCGATAACGGGAATCATCGCATAACCGCCGCCGAACGTGACGGGACCCATTCGCAGAAACGTATAAAATAATTGCCCTAATAGGCGAAGTCGACCCGTTATCATATAGCCCGCCCCCTTACAACGATGGCTCATCGTGTTGTTGACTCTATTATACTCCACTTTATTTCGATTTGGAATAAACTTTCGCCGGGTTTCCTATCACTTCTCTAAATATATCCTATAAAATCAGCTTATGCTGCGAAGAGGCCGTGTATTTCAACGCCTCTTTTCCGATGTGCTTTGTTGAATTAATTTCAAAATGGCGTTTAGTTTGCGGAGCTGAGGACACCGGGCAGAATTATCTTCTAAAATAAGCGAAAAGGGTGCAGGGGGTGGGTGCGGTGGCCTCGACGGGCTGCGGTGGGACGCGGTCGGCCGGCCGTGATGCCTCCACGGGGGTGGGAGATGCGGTCGGCCGTGATGCCTCGACGGGGGCGATGGGGAAGGTACAGCGCGCGGACATGGAGGGGCGGATCCAGCGGTTGTCGCCAAGGCTTCGAAACGAGTGAACGACTGCCGTTCCGCTATTTGACGGACGGACGCCTTCAAGCCTCCATCTTCAGCTTCAGCGCGCCAAACAGCACGAACAAATAATACAGGGCGAGCAGGCCGAGTATACCGGCGCTGGTCAGCACGCTCATGGCGGGGCTGAACCGGTCGGCGATCCATCCGCCCAGGACCGGACCGATCATGACCCCGATGCCTTCCACGCTGGAGAAAAGCCCCCAGCCCAGCCCTTTTTGCTCCTTCGGCACGTATTGGGCAAGCACCGCGTTCCAGGCGGGGAGCACCGCTGCATACGAAATCCCCAGCACCGAAGCGACCAGCACGGCCATGCCGAGGGAGCGGGTTAAAGTCAATCCGAAAAGCGCCAGGGCAAAGGCGGAATAGCCGAGCACGATAAACCAGCGTTTCCCGAAACGGTCGGATAGCTTCCCCATCGGAATTAAGCCCAGCATTGTCAGGCCGCCTCCGGCAATGAGCACCAACGAATACTGCGAGTAGCTCAGACCGAGGTTCGATGCGGCAAACCCGGGCATGACGGGAACGAGCATGCTTGCTGCGGTCGTCTGCATCATCATCCCGGGCAGCAGCGCCTTCATCGCGCGCAGCCGCTCCCCCAGCAAGGAAAGCTGCCGCCGGAGCGAAAGCTGCCCGGTTACCTGGTCTTGACCGGCGGCGCCGAGCCAAAGCGACAAAACGAGCGCGGCGCCCCACAAGCCGATCATCAGCCAATACGCGGCCGTATAGCTGCGGTCAAGCAGGAAATTGATCGCGACGGGGCCTGAACCGAGTCCCGCCAGCCAGCACGTATAGATGACGCCCATGTGCGACGCCCGCCGCTTCGAATCGACCCGGCTTAAACCGCCGAGCCATACCGGCGATATGCCGACGCCGAACAGGGCCGCGGCGAGAGCCAGCAGCCATAACGCAGGGGCAGCCAGCATCATGAGGAGACCGGCGAGCGAGCATGCAAGCCCGATCGGGGCGATCAGCCGAAGCGAGAAGCGGTCAAGCAAATACCCGGCGCCGCATTTGATCAGCGTATCCGTGACATAGTGTACGGACACCGCAATGCCGACGCCGGCCGTCGACAAGCCCAGCCGATGAACGCCGTATGCAGGCAGGAAGGAAATGAGAAAAGCGCCGCGCACGAATTCCACCAGAAACAGAATCGCCGCGTATAAGAGCATGTTTGCTTTAGCTTGAAAGGGAACAGCGGTAACGTTCAAGAGATTCACCTGCGCTTTGCCGGTTTTCCCTTAGAATTCCCTCCACTTTCAGCATTATGCCAATCTTTCCTTGCGCTGCGCCTCGCCCGCCCATCATGGCCGGGTATCGTCCAGCCTTCATCGGATGACGAGCCTTACGTTAGAGGATTGCTCTTACGTCCTCGGCGACTCACAATGAAATCCCGCACGGCGTCGGCCAAGAGCAGCAGGACGCCGACTTGAATTGCGATATCGGCCAAGTTTAATATCCCGCGGCCGTTATCCACAAAATCGGTCACCCATCCGAACACCGCCCGGTCGATCGCGTTGCCGATCGCGCCGCCGACGAGAAGCGCGGCTCCCGCCTCGGCCATACCGTTCTTGAGCTGCCCCTGCTTGCGGGCATAAGCCATGTAAAGAACGAACAGCACGGCCGGAATAATAAAATAACGGCCATAGCCCTGGAAGGTGCTTCCTGCCGCTCCGCTGTTGCGATAATACGTAAAGTGAAGCACGTCCTGCCAGATGACCAAGGTTTCGCCCAAGTGCATATGGAAGCGCACCCAGAGCTTCGTCGCCTGATCGATGCCTATCGCCGCGATGACGATCCCGTAATACCGCATCCCCGCTCCCCCATTCCTCTTCGCAGACCCCGGTCTTCAGCCTATACCTGGTCCATCAAACGCGCCGTGAACATCGACTTGGCCATTCGCTTGCCCTCGTGATAAATCTCTACCTCGATCTTACAAAACCTGCGGCTGAACTCAATGATCATCGGGAAAATTTCAATGGTGCTGTCGATCGGAATCGGCAGCAGGAAATAGTTCGAGGAACTGTCCAGAATCAAGTTGCCCCGGTTCTGGTCGCGTACCGTCCGCAACGCCGCCTGATTCATCAGTGTCGTTAATACGCCTTCCGACACCATCCCCGCATAGTTGGTCATGCGGGCGGTGACGGTGCCGCGGAAGCAGGGCCTGCCGTCGGGCTGACGAACCTTCTCGAATCCGGACCAGATGAGATCTTCGATCGTCTCGCCGTTCTGCGGCTGGGTTTGGATATACTGCATCGCTTTCAGCACGTCCTTACGGCTGATCACGCCGATCATCTTGCGGTTATGATCGATCACCGGAATCAATTCGATGCCTTCCCAAATCATCGTATGGCTCACCGAGGCGACGGAAGTATTGGCGCTGATGGTCAGCGGATTTTTCGTCATGTAGGCGTGAACCTTCTGCTCCGGCTGCGCACGCAGCACATCCTTCGTCGTAATAATGCCGACCGGGCGGTTAAACTCATCCACGACGGGAAACCGCGTGTGCCCGTGTTCGTCGACCAGCTTCTGCATATCGTTGACCGTATCTGTGACGCGCAGCGAGTACACTGGGCTGTCCGTACGGATGATGTCCTGGACGAGAAGAATTTTTTTCTTGATCAGACGATCGTAAATGGCGCGGTTAATCATGGTCGCCACCGTAAACGTATCATAGCTGCTCGATATGATCGGCAGCTCCAGCTCGTCCGCCAGCTTCCGGGCCTCTTCATCCGCATGAAAGCCGCCCGTCACGAGAACGCCCGCCCCTTGCCCGAGCGCATACAGCTGGGCCTGGCTCCGGTTGCCCACGATCAGCAGATTGTCCGGCTCGATATAACGCTTCATCGCTTCAAGCTGCATGGCGCCGATAACGAATTTGTTCAGCGGCTTATGCAGCCCGGCGGCGCCCCCGAGCACCTCTCCGTCCACGATGTTGACGACCTCCGCGAACGTTAATTTATCAAAATGCTGCCGCTCCTTCTTATCGACACGGATCGTCCCGATTCGCTCTTTCGTCGTGACGAGCCCCAAATTTTCCGCTTCCTTGATAGCACGGTAGGCCGTGCCTTCACTCACTTCAAGCATTTGGGCGATTTTCCGTACGGAAATGCGGGTGCCCGCTGACAAATTTTCGATATGATCCATAATTTGCTCGTGTTTCGTTAGAAAACCTTGAAGCCCGTCACTCATGCTCGCTCCCCCACCTATCCGATCCATACTCTGTTACATTCTGTTCCACTGTTTTCATTGTAACACATTGGCAGTAGCACCTTGCAACTCACCTGGAGTGAACGACGGGCAACGGGGAGCGTGGAGCGGCGCATGTAATCGAATAAACCAAGAAGGGTTGGGGAGCATCCCCAACCCTTCTTGGTTATATACGCTGCGGCCGCCAATGGAGCGGGCAGCAAGTCGATTGCGCAAGCGGGCGCTCGGGCGGCACACTAGCGCAATAGCGGAACCACGACCTGCGGTATTGTCCGATTCCGTACCTGCTCGCGCGATAACCCGCGCGCACGTTATTCGTTCGAAGGCGCGGCCGTCGATCGCCGGGTCACGAGCTCAGGCTGCAGCACCGTTCGCCTTGAGCCGCCCTCTTCCTTCTTCAGCTGGCTGAGCAGCAAATCGACGGCCAGCTTGCCCATCTCCTCGGTCGGCTGGGAAACCGTTGTCAGCGGAGGCTCTGTGACCGTCGCCAATATCGTATTGTCGAAGCCGACAATGGACAGCTGCTCCGGCACGCGGAGCCCGAGCTCCTTCGCCGCCTGCAGCGCACCGATTGCAAGCAGATCGTTGCAGCAAAAAATCGCCGTCGGACGTTCCGCCCGCTGCAGCAGCTCCGTCGCTTTGCGCTTGCCGTCCTTGACCAGGGCGTCGCCGCTTGCAAGCACCCGATCGTCCGGCAAATCGATGCCGGCCTCCGCCAGCCGCTGCCGGAAGCCGCGAATCCGCTCCCGGCTGCTGCTTACCTTGAGCTGCTCGGCAAGCACGGCCAGCCGGGTATGGCCGAGCCCCAGCAGATGCTCCGCGGCAAGACGGCCGCCGGCGAAGTCGTCCGTGATCACCGTCTGCACGTCGTGACCGGGCATTTCCCGGGCGATCATCGCGATCGGGATCGAATTCTCAAGCAGCGGCTTCAGCATTTCCTTGTTGTCCATCCCGGTTCCGATGATCATGCCGTCAACGCTTTTTTGCTGCAGCAGCGATAAATAACGTTCCACGCGCTCATCCTTGTTGTCCGTGCTGCAAATAACAAGGCTGTAGCCGAGACTGTGTCCTTGATCCTCGACCGCCCGCGCAATCTCGGCGAAGAACGGGTTGGAAATATCGGGCACGAGCAGCCCGAGGGTGTAGGTCTTTTTGCCCGTCAGGGCGGCGGCAATGACACTCGGCTGGTAGTTCAGCCGCTCCATCACGCGCATAATTTCAGCCCGCCGTTCCTCGCTGATCTTGCCCTTGCCGTTGATGACTTGCGATACGGCCGCTATCGACACGCCGGCTTCGCGCGCGACGTCGTATATGGTTGCTTTCATGTGGATTCCCCGCTTGTCGGATTTCCTTCTATTATGCGCAGAAGGAGAACAACATGCAACCGCTTTGCGTGCCCGTCTAGGTACGTGGCTTCGTCATGATCCAAGCGTGGTCGGGGTCGTTATGAAATTTCCACACTCGCGTCGGTCCGGCCATGACGTTCAAGTAATACACCTCGTAGCCCGGAGGAGCGGATACCGGATGGTAACCTTTCGGCACGAGCACCGCTTGCCCGTCCTGGACGATGAGCGTCTCGTCAAGCGAACGGTCGTCCGTGTACACCCGCTGAACCGCAAAGCCTTGCTCGGGCTGTACGCGGAAATAATAAGTCTCCTCCAGCAGCGATTCGTCCGGCAGCGCATCCCGGTCGTGCTTATGCGGCGGGTAGCTGGACCAGTGTCC
The DNA here is from genome assembly GCF_006519665.1 of Paenibacillus sp. tmac-D7. NCBI lineage: Bacteria > Bacillati > Bacillota > Bacilli > Caryophanales > Paenibacillaceae > Paenibacillus > Paenibacillus sp. tmac-D7. Next base: position 6,696 of record NZ_VIDW01000047.1, read on the forward strand.
GCTCGGAGTGAACACTTCCACCACCAAGAGACTGTCCGCCGGCTCCTGCTCTGGCAAAATATTATGAACCTGCCGCTCGATCGACCCGTACCCGCGCATTTCCACACCGACTTGCTCCGGCGCGATTAAACGGGCGGCGTGCCCGCCCCGGCCCGGCGCCTCGCAGACGGCCAGCTCGACCGCCGTCCGCGCAGTCACCTCGTAGCGGTCGTCGTTCGGCACGTAAACCGAATACGGCGGCGTTTTCTCAAACACGCTCATTCTCCGACCGATACCCGGCCATGCTTCATGCGCCGTTGCAACGTCTGCGATGCCGCTCAGCAGCACCAGGCACACTTCCATGCTGCCGGTTTCCCGGCGGAGCGTCTGGCCTTCCGCCAAACGCACCACCTGAAAGCCGACATAGTCCCACTGCGCCGACTCCGGGGTGATGTTCAGTACCACGCCTTCCCGATCCGGCGTCTGTTCCGGTTTTACGATCAGCTTCGACATGTTCGCCTCTCCTTTCTTTCGTTAAACCGTTTCCTTAAACCGTTTCCTTCAATTGCTCCGATTCCAGGAGCCGGATCGCCTCGGCCGTCTTCACCGGACGCCCCAGCTTGTAGGACAGCTTGGCCGAGAGTGCGATCAGCTCCGCCTGCAAGCCGTCATTCCCGTCCACGATCAGCGGGCTGCCGTTCGTCAAGCTCTCGATAAACAGCTGCGTCTCTTCGATATAAGCCGCGTTGTAGCGCTCGAGGAAGAAGTGCAGCGGCTTGTCGCGGACAATCCCTTCCGCCGTGCTGATTTCCGCCGTATTCGGATGGTCGTTGGATACCGCAACGCTGCCCTTCGAGCCGAAAACTTCCACCCGTTGATCATAGCCGTACACAGCCTGGCGGCTGTTGTCGATGACGCCGAGCGCACCGTTCGCAAAGCGCAGCGTCACAATCGCGGTGTCGAGGTCGCCAAGCTCGCCGATCACCGGGTTGATCAGCACGTTGCCCTGCGCATACACTTCCTCCACCTCGCTGCCGGATACGTAGCGGGCCATGTCGAAGTCGTGGATCATCATATCCATGAAAATGCCGCCGGATACTTTAATGTAATCGGGATGCGGCGGATTCGGATCGCGGGACGTAATTTTCACAATATGCGGATCGCCGATCGTACCGCCCTGCACGTGCTCGCGCACGCGTTTGAAGTTATGGTCGAAGCGGCGGTTAAAGCCGATTTGCAGCTTCACGCCCGCTTGCCGGACCGCCTCCAGCGCCTCCACCGTTTGATGAATATCCATGCTGACCGGCTTCTCGCAAAAGATGTGCTTGCCCGCCTGCGCCGCCTGCTTGATTAAAGGCACGTGCGTATCGGTCGTCGAGCAGATGAAGATTGCATCGATCTGCGGGTCGGCAATAATGTCGCCGCTGTCTTTCGTCACGCGCGCGATGCCGCGATCCGCCGCCCATGCTTCCAATTCCGGGCCGGCGAATAGATCGCTGACAGCCGCAATTTCCGCTTGCGGCAGCCTTAGCAAATTGTCGGCATGAATTTTGCCGATTCGGCCTGCGCCGATAATTCCGATTCTGATCTTGTTCACGATAGGTCTCCTCTCAATTAGCCTGCTTAGCCTGCTTAGCCTGCTTACCTGCTTGCCCTGAACTGCCGAATAAACGCATCTTGGCGATAACGGAAGATTTGATCGCCTCCCGCGCCGGAATCAAATAGTTTCGCGGATCATACGCATCGGGTCGTTCATTCAGAAAGGCCCGGATCGCCGCCGTACACGCCATTTGATTGTCGGTATTGACGTTGATCTTGCACGTGCCGAGCGAGATCGCCTGCCGGATTTCCTCATCCGGCAGCCCGCTTCCGCCGTGCAGCACGAGCGGCACCCCCGTCATGCGCTGGATGACGCCCATCCGCTCGAAGCCGAGCTTCGGCTGTCCGCGGTACGGGCCGTGCACCGAGCCGAGCGCCGGGGCGAGACAGTCGATGCCCGTCTCGCGTACAAGGCGCGCGCACTCGTCCGGCACGGCGTACATGCCTTCCGCCTCGTCGACGACCAGGTCGTCCTCGCGTCCGGTAATCCGGCCGAGCTCCGCTTCCACCGTAGCTCCCAGCGCATGCGCCGCCTGCGTGACGCGCTGCGTCACGTCGATGTTATGCTCGAGCGAATGGTGTGACGCATCGATCATGACCGACGTGAATCCGGCATGCAGCGCACGCAGGCACAGCTCGTACGTCGAGCCGTGGTCCAGATGCAGCGCGACCGGTACGGTGACCCCGTAATGGTCGATCAGCGACTTGACCATCCCCACAATGCAGGGGAGGCCCCCCATGTAAGGGATGTACGCCTCGCTGACGCCCAGGATGACCGGCGCCCGCTCCTCCTGGGCGGCTTGCAAAATCGCTTGCGTAAACTCCAGGTTATTTAAATTAAACTGCCCGACCGCATAGCCGCCTTCCAAGGCGCCAAGCAGCATCTGCTTCATCGAGACGAGTGCCATAATGTTCTCTCCTTCATGCGGGCTAAGGTCACTGGACTTACCAGCGGGCCGTCAACATTTTCTTACGGGTATAAAATTCCACGCCGTCGGTGCCGTTGGCGTGCAAATCGCCGTAGAACGACTTTTTCCAACCGGAGAACGGGAAGAACGCCATCGGGGCAGGAACGCCGAGGTTGACGCCGAGCATCCCCGCATCGATCGTTTCGCGGAACTGGCGAACATGGCTGCCGTTCTTCGTGAACAGGCAGGCGCCATTGGCAAAGTCCGAACGGTTGGCCAGCTCAATCGCTTCATCCAACGTAGCGACGCGCACGACCGACAACACCGGTGCGAAGATCTCATCCTGCCATATTTTCATCTCGTCCGACACCTGATCGAAAATCGTCGGTCCGACGAAGTAGCCCTCTGTGTGACAAGCGGCGTCCTGACGGCCGTCGCGAACCAGCAGCGCGCCTTCGTTCACGCCGGTCTCGATATATCCGATCGTCCGCTGCTTGTGCGGTCCGCGAATGACCGGCCCCAGGAACACGCCTTCGTCCAGGCCGTTGCCGATGGTGATGGCATTAGCCGCTTCGACAAGCCGGTTCACCAGCGTATCGCCGATCTCGCCGACCGCGACAACGACGGAGCACGCCATGCAGCGCTCGCCCGCAGAGCCGAACGACGCGTTGATGATCTCTTTCACCGTCAGATCGAGATCGGCGTCCGGCATGACGATCGAGTGGTTTTTGGCGCCTGCCAGCGCCTGAACGCGTTTGCCGTGAGCGGATGCGGTTTTGTACACATACTCTGCGACCGGCTGGGAGCCGACGAAGGATACCGCGCGAACGTCCGGGTGCTCGAGGACCCCGTTTACGACGTCATGCGCGCCATGTACGATGTTGAGCACGCCTTCCGGAAGTCCGGCTTCCTGGAACAGCTCCGCGAGCCGGTTAGCCAGCAGCGGCGTGCGCTCCGACGGCTTCAGCACGAACGTGTTGCCGCAGGCGATCGCGAGCGGGAACATCCAGCACGGCACCATCATCGGGAAGTTGAAGGGAGTAATCCCCGCGACGACGCCTACCGGATACCGGTACATGCCCGACTCCAGATTGGACGCGATATCAGGAAGCTGCTTGCCCATCATCAGGTTCGGGGCGCCTGCCGCGAACTCCACGCACTCGATGCCCCGCAGCACTTCGCCGTACGCTTCCGTATAGCTTTTGCCGTTCTCCTTCGTCACAAGCTGCGCCAGCTCTTCCCAATGATCGACCAGCAGCTGCTGGTACTTGAACAAAATGCGGGCGCGGCGCGGAACCGGCGTTCGGCTCCATACAGCGAACGCTTCCTTCGAATTTTGTACGGCGCGGTCCACGTCTTCTTTCGTGGAAAGCGGTACGTAAGCAAGCACCTCTTCGGTAGCCGGATTATAGACGGGCTCGGTTTTGGCGGATGCGGATTCGACCCAGACGCCGCCGATCCAGTTTTTTAACGTAATGGTCATGGAAAAAAAATCCCCTTTCGCTCGTTAGGTTGCCGTTCGTTATCAGAAGCTTAAGAAGCCGTCACTTCACCGCGGTTGCAGCGTTCGATATAGTCGTGCACCTGCTCGGCTGTCGGCATGGCGTCGGAGCAGCTGTGGCTGGAGATCACGATGCAGGCTGACGCACTGCCGAAGGCCATGCTCTTCTCGAGCGTCCAGCCCTGCATGACGCCGTACAGGAACCCGGCCGCGTACGAGTCGCCCGCCCCGAAGGTTTTGACGACGCGAGCCGGATAGCTTTGTGCCCGATGGCCGACACCATCCTGCGTATAGGCGATGGAGCCTTCCTTGCCGTGTTTGATGATGACGATTTTGGCCGAGTAATCAAACCATTTGCCCGCCGTCACGGCGTCGCTGTGCTCCGGATTCGCATCGAACCGCTCCATCATATCGAACTCCTCGCGCGTGCCGAGCAGGATGTCGCATTTCTCGGCGGCGAGGTTATAGTAGACGGCCGTTTCTTCCGGCGAAGTCCACGTGTAAGGCCGATAGTCCAGGTCGAAGACAATGACCGCGCCGTGTTTCTTGGCATAATGCAGCGCCTGGAACACCGCTTCCCGCGACGGGCTCTGGGCGAGCGCCGTCCCCGAGATCAGCAGCACCTTCGACCGGGCGATCAGCTCTTCGCTCACCTCGTCCGGCGTCAGCTTGAGGTCGGCCACGTTATCGCGGTACATCAGGATGCTGCAGTCGGTCGGGCTTTTAATCTCCGTAAAAGCAAGCCCCGTCACCGCCCCGGTCCGGTCCGTGACGACGTTCGACGTCTCGATCCGGTTGCGCTGCAAGTAATCGGCGATGAAGCGGCCCATTTGATCGTCCGCGATCTTCCCGATAAATGCCGTGCGGAGCCCGAACCGCGCCATCCCGATCGTAATGTTGGCCGGCGAACCGCCGACGTATTTCGTGAACGTCGTCGTCTCTTCCATCGGACGGTTAATTTCGTTCGCATTTAAGTCGATGCAGAGCCGCCCGATGGCGACAAAGTCCAGCGGCTTCTCCGCCGGAAATGTGACATAGGTCATCGCTTCGCTACCTTCTTTCCTTGGAAATAAGAGATTCGATATGCGCGATCGCCTTCTTCGCATATTCGTAAGCCGGATGCACGACGGGGTCCTGCTCGCCTTCGAGCATCGCCCAGCCGTCGTACCCGCGGGACAGCAGTTCCCGGAAGATCGGGGTAAAATCAAGGCAGCCGTCGCCCGGAACGGTAAATACGCCCTTGCGGATACAGGTGACGAAATCCGCCTGCTCGGCCCTTGCCTGATCGAGCACCTCCTGCCGGATATCCTTCAGGTGAATGTATGCGATCCGGTCGTAATACTTGCGCAGCACCTCCAGCGGGTCCGCCCCGCCGTAGTAGGCGTGGCCGGTATCGAACAGCAAGTACACGAGCTCCGGATCGGTCAGCTCCATCAGCCGGTCGATCTCTTCCGGCTGCTCCACCACGGTTCCGCCATGATGATGATACGTCAGCTTAAGGCCATACTCCCTGGCGATGGCACCGGCGGCGTTCAACCCTTCCGCAAGGCTCTGCCAGCCGGCCTCGTCCAGCCGAAGCACTTCCTTCTCGTTCGGCGTACGGCGCGGATCGAAATGCAGCGATCCTCCGATCTCGCACGTGCTGATGACTTGACTGCCCATTTCTTTCAGAAACTCGACGTGTTTCCGGTACGCTTGCAGCTCGCTCTCGCGGTAGGACGGGTCGGAGAACAGCACCGACTTCCACTGCGATACGAGCCTGATGCCCCGTCGGGACAGCTCCGCCTTTAATACCTCCGGATCGGTCGGATATTTGCGCCCCATCTCCGTCCCGGTTAAACCAAGCGCCGCGATTTCGTCCAAAATTTGTTCATATGTCGTATCCGCGCCGTGCTCTTTCACGTCCTCGCCGACCCAGTTGATCGGATGAATGCCCAGCTTAAAAGGCAGCACTGGCTTTTGCTGTTGCTCAGGATTCGGCATGCCCGGACTCCCCCTTTTCCGTTATATGAGTTTAACCGCTTGAATACGCGCATTCATGCGTTCGCTTGCTTGCTTCACCTTGTCGCTGACGGACACTTCCGGCACGCCGACGTTCCACCACGACTCATACCCGTCCGTGTTCGTGCCCGGTACGACGGGAATTTCGATCAGCGTCGTGACGGTTTCACCTTTTGCCCGCAGCAGTGCGTCCTTCAGCTCTTCCGGCGTCGTCGCCTTGTAAGCCTTCGCCCCCAAGCTGCGCGCATGCGCCGTAAAGTCGATCGGCAGGTAGCCGCCCGTCAGCCGGCCCGTTTCGTTCGAGCGGTAGCGGAATTCATTGCCGAAGCCGTCGCTGCCGTGGCCCCGCTGCAAGTTATGGATACACTGGAAACCGTGGTTATCGAACAGCAGCACCGTGATTTTGCGTCCTTCCTGCAGACTGGTGACGAGCTCGGAGTGCAGCATCAGGTAGCTGCCGTCGCCCACGATAGCGTACACCTCACGGCCCGGCTCGGCGAGCGCCGCGCCGAATGCACCGGCAATCTCGTAGCCCATGCAGGAGAAGCCGTATTCCATGTGATAGGTCTTCGGCTCAACCGGCCGCCACAGCCGGTGCAGATCGCCGGGCAAGCTCCCTGCCGCGCATACGATGACCGAGGTCGGCTCGATCGTCTCGTTGATCACGCCGAGCGCCCGGGTTTGCGCCAAGCCCGCTTCGTGCTCCGCCGCGTACAAGCGGTCGACCTCCCCGTCCCATTGCGCCTTCTGCGCCGCAATGTCCCCTTCGGCGTAACCGCTGCGGTAGGCCGACGCCGCCAGCGCTTCGTGCAGCGCGCGGAGCGCTTCCTTCGCATCGGCGGTCAACGCGACCCCGTTCAGCTTCGCCGAATCGAAGCCGCTGACGTTCACGTTGACGAACTGCACTTCCGGGTTCCTGAACGCCGATTTCGACGACGTCGTAAAATCGGAATACCGCGTGCCGACGCCGATAATGAGATCCGCCTCCTGCGCCAGGCGGTTGGCGGCCAGCGTGCCGGTTACGCCGATCGCTCCGACGTTCAGCGGATGATTCCACGGCAGCGAACTTTTGCCCGCCTGCGTCTCGGCTACCGGAATGCCGAACGCCTCGGCGAATGCCGCCAGCTCCGCCGTCGCGGACGCGTACAGCACGCCGCCGCCGGCGATCAGCAGCGGCTTGCGCTTGCCGCGCACCAGCTCCGCCGCACGCTTCACCGCATCCGGAGCCGGCGGCCGCCGGTCGATATAATGCACCCGCTTCGCGAAGAACGACAGCGGGTAATCGTAAGCTTCCGCCTGTACATCCTGCGGCAGGGCAAGCGTCACCGCGCCTGTCTCGGCCGGGTCGGTCAACACGCGCATCGCGTTCGGCCCGGCCGTCAGTAGCTGCTCGGGACGTGTAATCCGGTCCCAATATTTGCTGACCGGCTTGAACGGATCGTTCGCCGAGACGGTATAATCGCCGGCCACCTCCAGCTGCTGCAGAACCGGGTCCGGCTGGCGGGTCGCGAAATTATCGCCGGGCAGCAGCAGCACCGGGATGCGGTTGACCGTGGCAGTAGCCGCCGCCGTGACCATGTTTAAAGCCCCGGGGCCGATCGATGACGTGCAGGCGTAAATTTGGCGGCGGTTGCGCTGCTTCGCGAAAGCGGTTGCAGCATGAACCATGCCTTGCTCGTTTTTGCCTTGTACATACGTTAAGGCGCCGGCGCTGCGTTCGAGCGCTTCACCGAGCCCTGTTACGTTGCCGTGACCGAAGATTCCCATCACGCCTTGCACGAACTTCGTTTCAACCCCGTCCATCGAAACGTACTGGGCATCCAAAAACCGGAGCAAGGCTTGTGCCATCGTAAGACGAATCGTGCTCATAAATCGTGAAACTCCCTTCTACATAAAACTTTTTTATTGGGTTAAGCGCTTCACCTCTATTGGCTCAAGCGCCGTTCCCATCCGGGTTAAGCGCTTAATCTGATATTACTACATTTATTTGCTTTCGACAATCCTTTTTTTCCGCCTTCCGGATGGAAATCAGTTGCGGACGCCTTCCTCCCTACCGGATAACGTCCGCTCCAACGGTCAGCAGGAGCTGTGCGCAGGCGGGCTAACCCCCCGCCCCGGTTGGAATACGGACAATCAGGCTTTCCAGCCTCGGCCCGGGGGCCATCCGGCATTCCTGCGCCCATACTCCCCATCGTTTGGAAGCGGACGATGCCGGGCACACGGCAGCGCGCAGCCGTACGCTCCCGCTGCCGGTCTATCCAAACACAGTCACGATAAGGAGCCTCGAGCCCGTAAACGCGCCTCGTGCCGTTCCAGCCCGATGAAGCCGCTCCCGGCGAGCACAGCGAACAAGGACGACGCATAGGGCATCGACAGCAAGCCCTGGTAATCATACAAAAAGCCGTTCATCACGTTGCCGAGAATACCCGCCAAGGCGATGACGGCTGTGAAGACGGCAATGCCGGTCGTTCGGGAACGCTCCGGTATCGAGCGCGCGATGTAATCCATGGCCGCAGCGAAATACAAGCAGAAGGTGCAGCCGTGCAGCAGCTGCGTACTGTAAGCCGTCGCCATCCCGGGGAACGCCCCGAGCAAGCCCCACCGCAGGGCATACAGCAGCCCGGCTGCGGATAGCGTCCTTAAGGCGCCGAAGCGCGCAACGACCGTGGAGGCGTAATAAAAGAACGGAAGCTCGCAGACCGAGCTGATGACGTTGGCGATGCCGATCGCGCTTTGCGTTCCCCCGACGTCGTGAATGTAAATGCCGAAGAACGAGCCGTAGAAGCTGTTTGCCACCTGCAGCAGAAACGCCATCAGCAGAAACAAGACGAACGGTGCCGAACCCAGTCCTCGGGGGCCTTGAGCTCGGCCGGTTCTGTCGGCGGAAGACGGTGAGGCGGTCTTCAGCCTCAAGGTTACGGCTATCCCGAGCAGCAGAATCAACGCCGCAGTCAGGAACAAGCTTCCCATCGGCAGCCGCCACAGTACGGCGGTGGCGATCATCCCGCCGACGCCGTAACCGACCGAGCCCCACACCCGGAGCCGGCCGTACTGCCCGGAGGCGGTTTGCAGGTAAGATAGCGTCATCCCGTCCAACAGGGACGGATAGGCGTTAATGAACAGCGTAATCAGCACTAAAACGGCCACGGTCAGCAGAAGCTGCCGCATGCTCATAAAGAGAATCAGCCAGAAGGCCGCTCCGCCCAGAAGAATGGCCATCACGGCGACGGTTTTCCCCCATCTGTCCGACAGCCACCCCCAAAACAGCGGAGAGATGACCCCAATGACGGGCAGCAGCCCCATGGTGCTGCCGATCGCCACCCCGTTCATGCCCGATTGCTGCAAATATAGCGCCAAGTACGGCATGTAGATGCCGACAGCGGCGTAGTACAAAAAGTAAAGTTGACTCAGTCGGCGTTTTTCAGCCCCGGCTCCGTTCCCAACGGTCATGTTGTCGTACCTCCGAAATTGTTTACTAGGTTTAGGCGAGCCGGATTTCAGCATACCCGATCGAGTCGAAGGTCGACCATCCTCGTGATTCACAAAGCTCACCGCTCGTGATTTACTTCGCCTTAGCCTTCTCCGTAAGCCTTGCCAGCACCTCTTCCCAATACAGCTTCATCTGTTCCCGCACATTCGCATCCTTCAGCTTTTCTTGATGAAAGCTGATCGTCGTCCTGCCGCCGGCCGCAGCCAGTAAACGAATTTGCAAAGTCGAAGCTTGCTCCCAACCTGCTCGCTGCCACGACAACCGGAGCTGTTCGAGCGGCTTTACGATCCGCAGCTCGCCGGACGTGCCTTCTTTGGAGAAGAAACGCTGCCCGGGTTCCAGCTGCAAGGCGGACAGCCCGCCCAGCCACCAGGATAAGCCCTCCGGCGACGTAAGCAAGCGCCATGCCTGCTCTTGGGACAGCGGCAGCGTTCTTCGAACCCCCACCTGGAAGCCGACCGACGACGTTTGACCGACGGGCTTCCGAGCTTGATGTTCCGAATACCCGTTGTCGATTCTCGGGTTGGTCATCCGACAATCCTCCTTTTTTTTGGGAAGATATAAATTGTAATTAATTTACCATAAGGGGCGGCATTAGACCATCACTTTTAACTACCGCGGACTTTGAAAAATAAAAAAAAAGCCAGCGCCTGAGCAACATGCGCAAGTTTACGCTGTTACCAGGCACTAGCTACTTTCGTGCTTATCCATGCTCCTAACTTTTCAACAGGGCAGGGTGATCGGTGATGATGCCGGAAACCCCGCAATCCAGCATCCGGCGCATCGCAGGCTCCTGATTGACCGTCCACACGATGACATGCTTGCCATGCTTGCGAATGGCCTCGACGTCTTCCTGTTCCACCATCCCGTGATACAGCGACACGGCGAACACATCCAGCCCGAAATCACGGATAAGCGAGAGCGGATGAAGCGGCTTGAAGTCGTAAACGAGACTGATGCGCGCTTCAGGCGCCTGCTGCTTGATCCGGTGCAGCAGCTTGTGATCGTAGGAGGAGAACAGCACGGAATCGAGCCGTCCGTTCTCGCGGAGAAGCTTGATCGCCGCCTCTTCCAATCTTCCGCCGCAGCTCATCTTCAGCTCTATATTTAAGCCGATCTCAGCCGGCACCAGCTCCAGCACTTCCTGCAGCAGCGGAATTCGTTCGCCTGCAAAAGCCGGGTCAAACCAGGAACCGGCATCCGCCCGGCGGATTTCCTCCAGCGTCAGCTCTGCAATCGCTCCGCTCCGGTCCGTCGTACGGTCGAGCGTTTCATCGTGACAGACGACGACATGCCCGTCGCTTGTCAAATGAATATCCAGCTCGATGACATCGCATTGCTGCAGGATCGCCTGCCGGAATGAAGCGAGCGTATTTTCCGGCGCTTCCCCTGACGCCCCCCTATGGGCAAATACCCATGGCATGTTACGATTCCAATTCATCCCGATCATCCTTCCATCCCTCTTCTCATGTTTCGTTCTTTTACTTTAATCCGGAATGCATGAAGCTCTCGACAAACTGACGCTGGAAGACGAAAAATACGAGCAGCAGCGGCAGGATAACCAGCAGCGTCGCCGCCGTTACGGTTCCCCACTGGGCTCCCGTCTCGAACGATTGGGCGAATATGGCGATGCCGACGGTCAGCGGCCGGGTTTCCACCGAGTCGGTTACGATAAGCGGCCACATGAAATTGCTCCAGTGCGTACTGACCGAGATGAGCCCGAATGCGATATAAGTCGGTTTCGCCGAGGGCAAATATACATGCCACAGCGTTTGCCACCATTTGGCTCCGTCCGCCTTGGACGCATCGTCCAAATCAAGCGGAATTTGCTTGAACGTCTGCCGCAGCAGAAACACGCCGAACGAGGAAGCCCAATAAGGCAGCATAATTGCCAGCTTGTTATCAATCAAGCCGAGCTCTTTCATCGTTGAATAATTCGGGAAAATCAGAATGTCCGGCGGAATCATGATCTGCGTCAAGAAGAGAATAAAGACGACGCCCTGTCCGATAAAACGCAACCGTGCAAACGCGTAAGCAGCCAGCGTAACCGTAATCAGCTGCACCGCCAAAATGCCGGTAACGATCAAAATCGTGTTCGAGTAGTACCGAAGAAACGGAATGGTCGTCCATGCCGATATATAATTGGCAAACGTCGGATGTTCTATCGCGAACGGATTGATTCTTGTGATGACTTCGCTTGAGGGAGTAAACGATGTGACAACGGTCCAAACCAGCGGAACCAGAAAGGCCATCCCCAACAAGACGATAATGGAACGGTTGATCGCTCGTGCCACCATAGAAGAACTCCTTTCTTCTTCCTAGTAATGGATCCGTTTGTCCAGATAGGCGTAATTGAAAACGGAAATAACAAGCAAAATAACGAGAAGCACGACAGTCAGCACGGACGCCTTGCCCATATCCCAAAAGCTGAACGCCGTCTCATAAATATGGTACAGCAGCAAATTGCTCGCGTTATTGGGGCCTCCCTTTGTCATGATGTATAAGTGGTCGACCAATTTAAAGGAGTTCGTTGTGGCAATCACCATGACGAACAGCGTTGTCGGCATCAAGAGCGGAAAGGTGATCTTGCGAAAAGCCTGGAAGGGACTCGCGCCTTCCATTTCCGCAGCTTCGTACACTTCCCTCGGCAAGTTCTGCAGTCCTGCCAAATAAAAGATCATGAAAAACCCCGCTTCCTTCCAGATGATCATGACGATCATCGATAGCATGACCCAATCCGGATCGCCCAGCCAATTGTACCCCGTCAAGCCGAAGACACCGATAAATTTATCCAACAATCCGTAGTCGGGCGTATAGATAAACAGCCAGATGTTGGCGATCGCAATCATCGGTATAAAGGTCGGATAAAAAAACGCCGCGCGCAGCAGACTTGTCCCCTTCAGCTTATTGTTGATCCAAACCGCCAGATAGAGCGCCAGCAAAATACTTACCGGCACGGTGCCAAGAACGAGCAGTAAATTGTTGGCGAGCGCCTTCATAAACACATCATCCTGAAACACCTGTACATATTGGTCGAAGCCGACGAACTTCCTTTCGGACAAATTCGAGCTGTAGAAGCTTACATACACCGATTTAATCGTCGGATAGAAGGTAAACAAAGCCAGAAACACAAGCGAAGGAAGAAGCAGCGCGTAAGCGAAGCCGTTCTCTCTCCAGTTGATTTTTCGTTTGGCGCCCGGCGCGCGTTGTATCATTCGAATCCCCCTTCTTCTACGTCCTGCTTGTTCGCGACTGCCTAACAGCTATGATTGACTGCTACTTCTGGAAGCTTTTCAGAATTTCGTCAGCCTGCTGCTGGGATTTATCGAGCGCTTCTTTAGGCGTCATTTTACCGAGCAGCACAGCCTGAATATTGTCGTTAAACAGCTTGGTCACTTGCCCGTTTTGGTACGTCGACAGTTCGCTGTCCGCATACTGCAGCTGATCTCTCGCCACAGCCGCCTGCGGGAAATCTTTCACGTAATTTTTCAGCAAATCGGTTTCATAGGAAGCCTTCGTCGTTCCGACATACCCCGTATCGATCGACCATTGGGCTACCCGCTCCGGTTTCGTCAGAAACTCGATAAATTTCACCGCTGCTGCCTTGCGCTCTTCCGGAATGTTTTTGAACACGTACAGATTGCCGCCTCCTGTCGGAGACCCGTATTGCTTATTAGCCGGCAGGAAAGCTACGCCGAAATTGAATTTCGCATCCGTCTTCACTTTCGTTAGATTGCCTGTCGTATGGAACATCATCGCGGTTTTGCCGCTGATAAAATCGGACGGTACGGTCGCCCATTCCAATGTGCCTTCAGGCATGACTTTATCCTTGCGTCCGAGGTCCGTGTAGAACTGCAGCGCTTCCTGCACTTCCGGTTTATTGAAATAGACCTTCTTGCCGTCGTTCGACATGATGTTCGTGCCTGTTTGCAGCGACATCGCCTGCAGCATCCAGTATTGATAGCCGGTGCTTGGAATTTCAATGCCCCACTGCGTCACTTTACCGGATGCGTCTTTGACCGTCAGCTTGCTGGCGGCTTCCTTCAGCTCGTTCCAGTTGGCAGGCGCCTTGTCCGGATCGAGTCCCGCTTTCTTAAACAGATCCTTGTTGTAGTACATCACGATCGTACTGCGCTGGAACGGAACGCTCCATACGGTATCGCCGGACTTGGTGTTGCCCATGAACGCTTCATAGAAGCCGTTAAAATAATCTTTGGAAAACCGCGGCGTCAAGTCTTCGATCGCATTCATCGAGAGCAGGCTGTATAAGTCGGTAGACAAGAGGACCGCGATATCCGGCGAATTACCGCCCTGCACAGCCGTCGCGACTTTCGTCATCGTATCCTGGTAGCTGCCGCCGTAGACCGGCTTCACGGTAATGTTCGGATTTTCCTTGTGGAAATCGTCGGCCAATTTATCGATCAGCTTCGTGATCGGACCGCCGACGGCTACCGGAAAATAAAACTGCACGTCTACCGGCTTATCGGCGGCTTTGGCCGTTTCGGCCGGACTTGAGCTTGCGTTCCCGTTTTGCGCTGCAGGCTTGTCGGCTGTTCCTTGGCCGCAAGCCGACAGGACGAATGTTGTCGCAAGCACGGATAGCAATACTTTTTTCATAGATAAATTCCTCCCTAAAATTCTGTTTTATGTAGATCCTTCGCCAAATGAAGGTTACTGCCGGTATGATCCAGCTCGGACAATCCCCTGATGCAGCGTATCAGCTGGTACCGCTTCTTCCGGTATATAGCCGCTGTTCACCGATAATTTCACTTAACGAAGCGAGTACGTAATCCGGCTCGACGCCCGTCAACATGATGTCTTTGCGCGAATCGGCTCCTGTCAGAACAAGCGCCGTATACATGCCGCTCGCTTTGCCGAAGCGGATGTCGGTTTCGATCCGGTCTCCGACCATCAGACACCGTCCGGGGTCGACAGACAGCTTCTCGAACGCCTTTTCCGCATAATAGGCGGAAGGCTTGCCGATCACTTTGAACGTCTCGCGTGAGCTCGCCGTCTCCAGCGCCTTCACCAGCGACCACGTATCCGGAATCGCTCCGTCGTCGATCGGGCAGAACGGGTCCGGGTTGGCTGCAAGGAGCAGCGCCCCATTGCGAAGGGCATTCATGCCTTGAGTCAGCTTGTCATACGTAAACTGCCTGTCCAATCCGACCAGCACATGCGTCGCGCTCAGCGCGTCCTCGGTCGTCTCCACGCCGTACCGTTCCAGCTCCAGCTTCATGGCCCGCTCGCCGATCATGAACACCTTGGCGCCCGGCTCATGCTCCCCGAAATACAGTCCGGCCACGCTGAGCGCCGTCATAATTTCATCCTCGCTGCATGCGACCCCGAGCTGTTCAAGCCGCTGCTGCACCTCTTCGATGGTGCGAATCGTCGTATTCGTCACGAACAGCAGCGATTTCTCCTGTTCGCGAAGCCTGTTCAGCGTAGGCAGCACGCCCGGCAGTATCGAATTGCCGGCATACACAGTGCCGTCCAGATCGAACAAATAACCTTCGAATTGATTCAAACCGGCGGGGCGCTTCTTTACCCGCCCTTCTTCCTTGGCGCCATCCCCTGTGCAAGGCTGGAACCCGTTCTTCTGATGCGTCCCCTGTTCTGTCACCGCTCTACCTCTTTCCAATAAAAATAACCCTTGTCCGAAAATGTAAAATAAGCGTCATCGGACACATCGCACAGATGCCCCGGCTTTTTTTTACATTTTACTGAACAAGGGTTTTCTCCTGTTCTCAACCCATCGTAACCAGCAAATATGTTCGATATAAACTTAGTATAAGGCAGTTTTGTCAAGGGACGATAAAATCCGTTCATAGGTTTTGTAAATTTCAGCGTGCAAATGGGTGCTTCCACATGGACGGATCACCGCTGGAAATAAAATCTGCACCGCTTTCCAGCGCAGCCCTGATTTCCTCCTCGTAACGGATCAATCCCCCGACAATCAGCGGCTGCTTGATCGTGTTCTTCAGCTCGCGAATGACCCTCGGCATTAACCCGGGCATAAGCTCGACCTCATCCGGATGTGATCCCGCAATCATTCGAACAGCCGTTTGAACGGCCGCAGTGTCAATGGCAAAGATGCGCTGAATGCTTCTGATGCCCGCCTGCCTGGCCGCAGCGACCGCGTTCGACTTCGTCGTTACGATGCCGTCCACCTTGAACTTCGCTGCCAAATATTCGACGGTATGCGCATCCCTGCCCAAACCCGAAACCATCTCCAAATGGACGTAAACCTGTTTCCCTGTTTCATGAATGTGTTGAATAATCGATTCCAGATTGCCGATATGTCCTGCCATTAAATTCACGCGCGTGACGCTGCTTTCCAGCACTTTCGAAATTTGCTCCTCTTTCGTAACCGAAGCGATGATCGGATAATTGCTCATGCGTGTGCACCTCCAAGGCTTGCTTACTACCACTATACCCTTCGATTGTTTGCGGAGTGTTAATATTCAAAAGTCCCCACCATATCCAAACGTGGTGGGGACAGCTATCTGCCTTACGTTAGTTGGAGAAATCGATGGAACGAAGCATTCTGCTCAGCAGCACCGCGCTTTCCGCTCTCGTTCCCGTGCTTTCCGGCGCGAAACGATTCGCTGACACGCCGTTCACCATTTGCAGGCCCGCCAGTTTGGCCGTCGCTTCCCTCGCCCAAGCAGCAATCACCGATTCATCGGAGAAAGAGGCGTTGCCGGCGGCCGGATCTGCTGCGCGATAACCGGCAAACTGCATGGTCCGGTAAATCATGACGGCCATTTCCTGCCTCGAGATATAGCCGTAGGGGCGGAAGGTATCGTCTTCGTAACCGGTGACGAGCCCGTTAGCGGCCGCGGTATTTACCGCGCTCGCGAACCAGTCCCCCGGCTTGACGTCCTTGAACGTTGCGCCTGCCGGAGCTGCGGCGGCCAGCCCCAGCGATCTCACGAGCAGCGCGGCAAATTCGGCGCGCGTGACTTCCCGGTCCGGCGCGAATTTGTCGTCATCGACACCTTGAACAATCCATTTGGCGGCCATTCTCTCTACATCCTGTTTAGCCCAATGCCCGCTCAAATCGCTAAAGGTTACACGGCGGTCCAGAAGCATATAGGTGCTGTTGGACCTGCTGTACAGAACCGCTTCGCCATCCGCAAGAGCAAACGGAACCGGCTGATACACGGTGTTTCCGTTCGCATCGGTTTCAACCCGCACAGCTGCCAGCGTCTGTTCATTCACCGGCCCGTTCAGCTTCATCGTTCTGGGCACATACCGGCTAAAGCTTGAGATTTCACTGCTGCTTCCATTCTCCGCCGCCGCCGTTAACTTGAATTCGATGGAGGCGAGCACCTGCAAGCCGTTCGCTTCGGCAGCCGATTTAGCCTTGTCATCCTTGGTCATCTGGACGGTTACATGGAGCTTGTCCGGCGATACTTCCAGCCTGGTCGCCCATGCCCTGACATCGATTTGCTCCAGTGAAAGCTCAAATGTACCCAGATTCGTCTTGAACACGACGGTGCTGCCCGCTTGCTGCGACTGAAGGACTTGAAGCGCTGACGGAGTTAACGAAATCATCGCTTGATCGATGTCTTCGCCTTCTTCCACGGCCTGCAGCGTAATGCTGCCTTGGCCGGCTCTGTTCACGGCGGCTCGAATCGCCGCGTCGTCGACTGTAGTTTGTGCGATTTTTCTGCCGTCTTCTTCTTTGTCACGAATGCCATCGCCGGTTGATGGAGCGCCGGCAGACGGAGCAGGCGACGAAGTTCCGCCGCTCGATTCGTCGTCAGGCTGGGGCCGGAGTACGCTCAGCACATACTCTTTGGTCGTCGTGTTGTCGTCCGCCGTCACTTGAATCGCAATCCGGTTCGTTCCATACTTGAGCGCCGCCTCGTATACCGCGCCGCTTACGGTCGGGACACCATTCACTTTCAACGTCGCCCAGGCATCGGCGGCCGTTGGCGTTACCCGGATTGTGCTTACGCTGCGGCCAACCGTCCATTGATACGCTGTCGTATCCGGAGCAAATGCCGGCGTTAAGGTGCCCGCGCTCACCTCTAACCCTGCCAGATCGGCATTATGGGACTCCACATGAATGAGAACCGGCTGCGTATAGAGGTCGTACTTATTGTTGTCGTCGATAACAAACGAGTAGCGAAGCAAGGCATGCGCTCTGCCGGGCTTCTTCGCTGTAAGCATGCTGCCGTTCGCTTCTACCGTATCCAGTCCGTCCAACAATACGATGTCAGGCTGAACATCCTTTTGTTCACCCTTAAAGGTTACGATATAGGACGATAACGGAATGGTTTCGTTCTGCTGCAGGACGAACTTGTCATTCACCGGTTTGAGCGCAGCCGCCCAGTCTGAGGCCCAGTCCGCATAGTCGGTCGTAATGCCATAGACGCCGCTTTTAAAGATGTTGATGAAATCATTTTTGTTATTGTAGGTCCATGGGGATACGATCAACCCCCGGTGCTTCGCGGCCTCCAGGAAGTTTTTGTTCAGCTCCCTGTCATAGCCCGTATTAAAAGTAGCATTCAGCGGCTGGACAAGCATGAGCGCATCGCGCAAAGATTTTTGCGTATCGGCTTGCTTGACCGTACCGGCACTGACCAGTAAACCCAGCGGCATCTCCGGCATCAGCTGAGCCATCAATTTCAGTTGACTGGCATGAAAAGACATCGTATCGATCAGCGCCTCGGCATCCTGTTCCCTAATTACCCGGACGTAGGTGCCGACAGCGTTAGGGGTGCTTGTCTTGATCTCGGCCATAATCATTCTCCCGTGCGCTTTGGCCAGATCGATCTGCTCCTCCAGGGTCGGAATCTTCACGTCAGGGTAGCCCGCCGGCATCGGCTTGTTGGCATTGAGCGCCTTCAATTCCGCAAGCGTGTAATTTTCCGCATTCCCGGATCCGTTCGTCGTGCGGGTCAAATCGGTATCGTGTACGATAACCAAATGCCCGTCTTTGGAAAGATACATGTCGTTCTCGATAAAATCAGCGCCCGCCTGAATCGCCAGAAGGTTGCTTTCTATCGTATTCTCGGGAGCTTTGGTCGGCAATCCGCGATGGCCGATCATATACGGCTTGCGGATCAGCGTCAAGTCATGGGTATATACCTTGAAAGCGTCGAACGCCTTATCCGGCGAGTCGGTGACAATCCCGTTCACTCCGGCCGTAATCAGACGATGCATCGCGATGCTCTCGTCAGCCGCATTCGCCGTTTCCTTGGTCCAGATCGAGACCATCCGCTGTTGAAGGTAGTTCACATTGTCAGGCGTTGCGGCGCTCTGCGGCAGAAGCGCGATCTTGGCCAAGCTGGCCGTCGTTTGTCTGCGGATATCGATCAATCGATCTTCGGACCCATTCGTCTCCGATGTAAAATCGACGATACCGCGAATGATCGGATAAGCGGTTCTCGCTTTTTTGATCAAATCTCCGTTATTCGAAACAACAAAGGCGTCTTCAAGTCCGATGCTCTTTAAATACTCCGTCAACCGCTCAACGGAGAGCTCATCCTTCACGTAAAAGGCAGGAATCATCCTCGTTCCAATCGTGCCGAGAACCGAATCGAGACTGCCGATTTCCTTCTCGCCCGTCGGATTGGTCACCTTCAGGTCGCCGTTCACATGCAGAATGACCGTTGCCGGCAAGGTAGGACCGGTGAAGCCGGCCAAGTTCTCCAGACTTGTGATCTCCGCCACTACCGTAGGCGCCATCGCGATTTTCGTATCCGGCTCCGTCACCTGAACGAACCGGTCCGACGGATCCACGATAGCCGGAAGCGGAGTTTGCAGCAGGGTGACCCGGATATTGTCCACTTTCATTTTACTTCCGTCGGCTTGAAGTCCGATTCTTCCCTTCGCATAGCTGGTTGCCCGGTCGGTATCGATAACAAGCTGGCTGCCGATCCATTCCTGCACCCGGTTTCCATAGGCTAGTATCGTGTAATGGTACAGCTTATTCGGATTGATAGCTTCTGTGTACGATCCTTTTTCCATGACGTTCCAACCATTGGCAGGCGTCCGCTCCGCAAATTCGACGCCGTTGGCCGCCGTCGCATCCTGCCTGACCGCCATCTGGTAATACGGGTAATTATCGTTCTGAATTCTGTACATGATGGAATTCCATCTCGCTGTGTTATTGGCCGCCAGATGCGTAATGTCGGCTTCGATCTTGTAATTGCCGAAGGCCCCTAAATAATCGGGAAGCAGTACTCTCGAAGGGTTGTCGGGAGCCGCGCTTGCATCGATTTCAAATGCGCCGTTATTCACGGCCGCCGCGCCGGCAGTTGTCCCTTGTTTTCTTGTCCAGCCTTGCGGCAGCGTTCCGTTCGCAAGCGCGTCAAAATTTTCTTCATAGAGCACATAATCGCTGTCGCCGGCATTCTTGGCTACGACCCGTATGGACACTTGGACACCATCTTTTTCCGCGGTTACGGTGTACACGCCTTTTTGTTGTACCTTCATTGTGCCGCTATGAATCACGACAGCGGGATCGACGGAAGTCCAGTTTACTTCGCTTCCCTTCATCAGCCCCGATGTAAAATCGCTGTAGTCCGCACGCAGCGTTATCGAGTCGAGCTCGATCGGTTGACCCGCAGCGGCTGACAGCACATAACCGCTCTCGTGCTGAAGCGATACTACTTTGGCCCCGACTGCAGAAGGCGTTACCGTTATTTCCTGCGACCATTCGGCATCGGCGTAGATCGCCGTCACTTTCGCTTTACCCGGTTTGAGCGGATTGATTTGATTGTTTACGATTTTGATGACACTCTCATCCGATGTATACAACTTGAGCATCCCGGAAGGCACCGCTTCGGTAATACCGTCGGAGTAATATACACTGGCCGTCACATTAACCGCGCCAGACAGAGCCTCCATCGTAGGCGGCAGCGTCATATACAGGTTGTCGGCCGTAATTCGGGTCACTTTCAAGTTGTCGAACGAAACCTTGCTTTGGTCCGCTTGAAATCCGATTTTGCCTTTTTCCAAGAGCACATCTGACCCTAACGTTTGGTCCGTCAAAAGCGTAAAGTCGGCATCGGTTTTCGCTTTTATATATTCCTTGACGTTGTTCCCGAATACCCGGACTTTCAAGGTGTAGTCCTCATTTAACGTCAGCGGCTTCCACATGCCGGAAATCGGCGTCGGTGAAAACCAGTTTCCATCCGGTTTCCGATAAGCCATTTCATAAGTGCCGTTCTGCCGGACAGCCATTTGATCGTAAGGGACCTTGCCGTTAGAAGGCACACGGAACATGAGCGCCGCCCATCTTTGGGCATTCACCACGCCTTCGAATCTCATATCCGCTTCAATCTCATAATTGTCCCATTGAATGGGCGCGATGACCCGGGCCTGCTTCCCCGACGCCTTCCCGTCAAATAGCATTCTTCCGTTACCGTAGGTATCCTGCACAACTGTAAACGGGCTGCTGCCGCTGTTCACATCCGAGATCCAGCCGGGAGGAAGGCTGCCTGCCGCATAGCCGTCGAAATGTTCCTGAAGAAGAACAGGATTCACATCCCCCGAAACCGGGCTGCCGTCTACAAGCGTCACGACACCGTAGCCGCTCGTATCGTTCCAGAACGAGCTGGAGTTATAGGCGCTCCAATAGCTTGTCCGCTGCTGGCTTGTATCGTCGCCGTACCGGTCGGTTGTGCCGATCTCCAAACCGAGCCGCTTGTTCAGCATAGGGTCAAAATGAAGCATGTCCCAAGGAACCGCCACTTCAAGCGACCAGCCGGAAGCTGTCGTTTGAATCGCCCTTAATATCTTCTTCTCATCCTTGCCGCTGTGATTGCTCAGCGCAGCCCCGAATTGCAGCTTCGGCGTCGTCGTTCCCGGCTGATACATCAAGCCGATCTGCATGTCGCCCTCGGCAAACGGCGCAGACTGATGCTGTGTCGGATCCAGAAAAATGTTCACGCCATCCTGCTCGAACCAATACCCGGAGCCATTATGAATCAAATTCGCGTCATCGGACTTCACGCCGATATATAAATAACGGTTATCCCACAGTAGGCCAAAGCGGGATTCCTGGAACCCCCCTTCCCCTATCCGTCTGTCCAAACGCTCATTGATGCTCCAGATGGATTCATCGAGCTTGCCGTCAATGACAGGAGCATGCCGCGTTTTGTTCACGTCGAGCGTTTTTCTTCCCGCGTCTGCCGCTTGAGCTTGCTCTGGCAGCACGCTAAGCTGGAGCATGCCGCTTAATAAAGCGACGATGATCCACATATGGAATAACTTCCTATACCTGTTCATTTCCCTCATCCCTTTCATCCTTGGTCAGACTGCTTGTTCATCAAAGCGCGGCGGCCTTACCACCCCTCCCGCACACAGTTTCGGAAAGCACAAAAAAACCCTTCATCCAGCAAACGAAACCGGAGAGTCTTTACTTGACGACTCATCCAATTGCTGCAATGAAGGGTTTTCTCCTTGTCTCCTACCCTTGTCTATTCGGTTCGTATAAGGAACTCACATTTCTATTTTTACTTTACCAGCGCATTGTTTCCGGAATGTCATCCGCATGCGAAGAGATTGTAAAGATTCATCCCGGCTCCAGGAGCCCCATTTCCAAGCAAGCTTTAACCGAAAGCTTCTTAACCTCGGCCTGAAAGCGAATGTCCATTCGTTCCCCCGACAGCTGGACGATTTCCCCCCGCCCCCAAGACCGGTGCTGAACCGTCAGCCCTATTTTCAGTTGAGCCGCGCTCGTTATCGCATTCGGGTTGAAGGGAACCGCGGGCTTTACCGTATTTGCCTGGACGGACGCTTCCTGTTTGGGCAGCGGCTTGTCGGGCGTGACGATGCTGCGAACGTCCGCAACAAACGGAGATTCTTTTACTTTTTCGCCATCCCTTTTTTGATACGTAAGCAGCTCCAGTTCCCTTTTCGCCCGGGTCATGCCGACGTAGAATAAACGGACGGCTTCCTCCAAGAGGGCCTGATTCCCTCCGGCCTTTTTCTCCATGTCCGCGGAAGCGGGCAGGATGCCGTCGATCAGATCGATCATATATACCCGCTCGAACTCCAGACCTTTTGCACTGTGAAGGGTGGAGAAGGTCACCGCATTGTGGTCCTTATTGGACTTTGAGCTTTTCATCAGAGACGCCAAGTGCTTCAGCCGCTTCGCAAAATCTTCCATCGTTTCGAGCGTATCCGCGATCGCTTCCAGCGTGTTCAGAATACCGGTCAAGTATTCCTTGCTGAATCCCAGCCTTTCACACATCTTGTCGATGGCTTTCTCGTAGCCAAGCCGGTTTCGAATTACCCGGATTGCCTCAAGCGGCGGCATGCCTTTCATCTGTTGCAAGGTTTCTTTGACTTCCTGCACCTGTTTACGCTGGTAATCTTGCAGCGGGACGTAGTTCAGCAAATTATCAAAGACGGATTCGTTATTGTCGATTCCCTTCAGTACCGCCATCTGCTGCTTGGTAATATACCCGTTAAGCTTGGTATGAATTTCTTCCATAATATCAACGCGCTTGTCCGTAAAGGTCATTCGCATGAAGTTCAAGATGTCTTTCACGACCCAATGAGAGAAAAAACGAATGTCAGCATCCTTCATATAAAAGGGAATCCCCGCGCGGTCAAATTCGTTCATCAAAGGAATGGAAGAGGAATGATTTCGATACAGCACCGCCACATCGCGAAGACTTTCAACCTTTTGGATTTCCTGGACCAAGTATTTCGTCTGATAAGGGTAATCGGCAAAGCTCCTGATTCGGATCGGCTTATGCGATGAGTTGTGAGTAAACATGTTCTTATCGTACCGATTTTTGTTTCGTTTTATGAATTGGTTGGCCGCTTTCACAATATGTTGCGATGACCTGTAGTTTTGCTCCATGAAGAGCGTAACGGCATTCGGGTACACTTGCCTGAAGTTAAGCAAATAGGCAGGCTCCGCGCCTCTCCAGCTGTAAATGGATTGATCATCGTCGGCTACGACACACAGATTGCCATGTTCCCTTACCAGCTTCTCGACAATGGCGTGCTGTACCATCGACGTGTCCTGACTTTCATCGGTCAGCACATAATCGTACCTTTGCTGATATTTGCGCAGCAGCTCCCGATCCCTCTCCAACACCTCGTTCGCGATGGTCAGCATATCGTCGTAATCAATCAGCAGCTTGCTCGAGCCTAACCGTTTATAAGTCTCATATTCCCACAGGATTCGCCCCGCTTCCTTCACATTACATGGAACGTTCGACCATTCGTCTTCAGGAATCATTTTGTTCTTGATGAAGCTAATGTAGGTGGTGAGCTCGTCCATTTGATCATCGGTGATGTTTTCGCGGGCGATCGTTTTATACAAATGCCGTAAAATAAACTTCTTATGTAAAGGCGGACTATCGGAATCCAAATCGCCCAGTTCTTCCAAGCTGATGTCGCCTTCAATGATTTGATAGGCCGTCCTCGTTTTACGGAAATGCTCCCGAACGACCTCGAAGGCCATGCTGTGAATCGTAGAAAAATCAACCGGCGGAAGATCAGGGAAAAAACGTTTAAACCGCTCTTTCATATCCGCCGCTGACGCGCGGCTGAATGTAATCGCCTTAATGCGGGACGGGACAACTCCCTTCTCTTCAATGAGGTAGCCGATCCGCATGATGACCGTGGTCGTTTTCCCGGATCCCGGAGAGGCCAGAAGAAGCAAGGCTCCCTCCGTTTGAAGAACTGCCTGCTTCTGGACGTTATTTAAAGAAACTCCGTTTTGTTTGATGTTTCGGGTAAAAAAATCGTCACTTGCTTTCATATCCGACAAACCCTTTCAACTAAATCAAATGCCGCATCACATGGTTAGGACACTTACGAGACTATTATAGCATCTCCTTCTAATAGGATCCCGGCTCTCTCCCCGGCATAAACAAAAAACGAAAGCCCGGATGATGAAGGGCTTTCGTTTTTCACTCTTCGTACACTGATCTCTACGGATCGATAAGCGTTTGACGGGAATCGAACCCATTCCGCCAGCTCAGAAGGCTGGAATTCTTCCATTGAACTACATACGCATATGGTCGGGACGACACGATTCGAACATGCGACCCCCTGGTCCCAAACCAGGTGCTCTACCAAGCTGAGCTACGTCCCGGGATAAAATGGCCTGTTGGAGCACACTTTGTAACTCGGTGAAGATGAATGGCGTGCCCTGAGAGATGCGGCTTTTAGCCGACTGCGAAGCGAATGCTTTCGAAGCGCAGCTCCGACGAACTCTAACGTTCGAATCTAAATCTCAGCACACTTTGTAACTCGGTGAAGAGGAATGGCGTGCCCTGAGAGATTCGAACTCCCGACCTTTTGATTCGTAGTCAAACGCTCTATCCGGCTGAGCTAAGGGCACATGGCAATGGCTGGGGATCTAGGATTCGAACCTAGGCATGACGGAGTCAAAGTCCGTTGCCTTACCGCTTGGCTAATCCCCACTGCTTGCTGAAGTTACTTTCATAGAAAAAGCTCACCCAAGGTGAGCTT
>NZ_VIDW01000048.1:0-31132 GCF_006519665.1 Paenibacillus sp. tmac-D7
CGTTGTTACGCGTTCAGGGGAGCGGCCGGACTGGTATCCTTTTGCAGAGGGGGAGGCGCCGTCGATGCCGTAGCGCGGCACGAGCACGGCGTTGAGCGCGAGCTTCGCCAGCGCGGCGGCGAGCAGGTAAAGCGCGGGCGCGCGGACGGCGCCGAGGCCCTGCAGCAGGCTGCTCGACACCAAGTTTACCGCCGACAGCACGGCAGTGAACGATAGCACGATCATCGCAGACGTCCCCGCGGAAGATTTATAGAACATCACGTTCAGCGGCTCAGCCAGCATCGCCAACCCGAACGATGCCGCCAGCCCGACGAGCCACGTCACGCGCAGCGCGTAACCGGCCCGGCTGCGTACCGCTTCCGCGTCGCCGCGATGCCGTGCTTCCGCCATGGCCGGCACAAGCGCGGCCGACATGGAGGCCGCGATCATCGCCACCAGCTGAACAAGCGGCAACCCGTGGTTGTACAGACCGTACTGAAACAAAGCGCCGGTTTCGTCCCAACCGGTTTGTCTAAGCAGGCGCGGCATCGTGAACGAATCGACGAGCCCCAGAATCGGCGTCGCAAGCGTTCCGAGGCAGAGCGGAATCGCATAGAGGGAAAGCCGCTTGGCGAGCGTCCAGTCGCTACGCCATCGGCCCCTGACCGTTAAGCCTTCCCCTGCCGCTTCAACCGCCGGCAAGCGATCCGTTTGCCGCGCCTTGCGCCAATACCACAGCATGGCGGCAAGACCGGCCGCCGCGCCCGCCACCGACCCGAACGTGGCGCCGGCGGCGATCAGCTCCGGACTGCCCCCGAGCCTGATCAAGGCGAGCAGCAGTCCGACCATGACGGCGACGCGCACCGCCTGCTCGATCACCTGCGACCAAGCCGTCGGCGCCATATCGCCGTAGCCTTGAAAATAACCGCGCAGCGCCGACATCACCGGCACGATCAGCAGCGCGAAGGAAACGCTGCGGATCGCGGCGGCGGCTTGCGCCGCCCCCATCCAATCTGCGAGGACATCCGCGCCCATATATAAAAGCAGAAAGAACAAAATACCGCTAGCCAGAAGCAGAACGGACGCGACACGCAGCACTTGCTTCGCTTGCGCGTTCCGGCCGTCGGCCGCATATTCGGACACGAACTTGGAGACGACGAGCGGGAATCCGGCGGTAGCCAGAAACAAAATAAGCGTATACAGCGGAAATACCGCATTATAAATACCGAACACCGCATCGCCCGCCATGTTCTGCAGCGGGATCTTTTGCAGCGTCCCGATCATCTTCGAAGCGACCGCAGCCAAACCGAGCATCGCCGCACCTTGCAGCAGCGACGTAGCGGCAGGCGAGGTTTTCCCCGCACCGCGACGCGGGTCGCTCGCCCGGGCACTCCAACCAGCGCCTGCACGCAGCCTTCCCTGCTCTTCCCTCCCCGGCTCCGCCGGTCCGGTTTCTTCATCGGCCCGCTCCGCTTCTCTACGCCCCGCTTGCTGCTTCATCCTCGTTCTCCTTGCCTCCCGTGCCTAGTCAACGCCAACATTATACCGCATTTACGCATCTTTTCCAAAACCGGACGGGCAACAAAAAAGCTTCCCGCTTCTCCCCGCCGCCGGGAAGAATTCAGGAAGCTTGTGCCCTAGCTGTCATCAATATCGTACGGACCATACGACTATCGGATTATTGCTCCATCTGTTTAGCCAAGAAGCCGGCCGCCGTCTCGGCCATTTTCAGCTCCATTTGACCCATCTTCACATTCTCGTCTTTGGTAAATAGGATGACCGATCCGATCGGATCGCCACCCGCAACGATCGGGGCGATGACGTAAGAACCGTAAGTATCCGGGGCGTCTTTACAAATTTCATAAGAGCCCGTGCTTGTTTCCATCGAAGCTTTGCGGCTTTCCATGCAGGTTTCGACCAGAGGCCCGACGGGTTTCTCCAAATAATCCTTCTTCGAACCGCCGGCAACGGCGATAATATTATCGCGATCAGATATCATGGTAATGTGATTGGTGCTTTCAAAGAGCGATTCGGCATATTCCTTGGCAAAATCCCCGAGTTCACCGATTGGAGAGTATTTCTTCAAAATAACCTCTCCGTCACGGTCCACGAAAATCTCAAGCGGGTCCCCTTCCCGGATACGCAGAGTACGGCGGATCTCCTTCGGGATCACAACCCTGCCAAGATCGTCGATACGACGAACGATTCCAGTTGCTTTCATAATTCTAGATGCCTCGCTTTCCTTGAAGAATGTGATACAATCTGGATTGCCCTTTGTATACAATGTAGGGAATTCGACTGCCCATAGTATTCTTCGATTCCCAGAGGGTTATGCACCTACCGCTTGACTGCCGGCTGCCTTACGCGCCTATGTACGGGCTGCCGCTGTTTACATTATGCCCCAAAAAAAGAAAACAAAACAGGGCGCCCTTTCGGGCGCCCTGGTAATGTTTACTTCTTCTCTTCCGCTTTCGGCGCATCTGCCGCCGGTGCCGGAGTCGGAGCTGGAGTGGCTTCCGGCTTCGGCATATTGTTCGTCTGAATCAAGCCCGGAAGCTCTTTCTCCAGAAATTCATAAATTTTCGCCTGCGCCGCTTCCGAGCGCAGTCCTGCTTTCACGTCGTCGAACGTTTTGCTCGAACGCGACTCGACTTTCATCACATGGTAGCCGTAACTCGTTTCCACCGGATCACTGATTTTGCCGATCGGCAGTTCAATGGCCGCCTTTTTAAATTCAGGCACCCATTGTCCGACTTCCGCATTCTCATACTTCCCGCCGGTTTCCTTCGAACCCGGGTCGTCGGAATATTCTTTAGCCAGCGCATCAAAATCCCCGCCGCCGTTCAGCTTGTCCTGCACTTCTTTCGCAAGCTTCAGGGCGTCTTCCTTCGTACGCTTTTCCGCCCCTGTCGCTGCATCGGTCGTGCCGACCAGAATGTGGCGCACGGTCGCGATCGTATAGGCGCTTGGATCCTGCGCCAATTTGTCGTCGTAAGCCTTTTTCACTTCGTCATCCGTCACTTTGCTTTCTGCGGACACGATCGTGACCAAGCTGTTGCCGATGAAATCCTGAATGTCCTTCTCCGTCACATTGGCATCCTTCAGCGCCTTTTCCATGCCGCCTTCCTGCATGCCGAGGTACGTCTTAATCTGTTCCATTTGCTCGCTGGCTTGCTTCGCGGCGTCGGCTTTTGCTTTCTCGTCCGCGCGGGCGCCGAGCACTTTGAAGGCGAGCAGCTGATTCATGATGTCTTGCTGGAATGCCGGATCGGTCTTAAACTGCGCGTATTGCGGGTAGAACATCATATTGATATTGACGAATTTATCAAATTCGCCTCGGGTCACGTTAACGCCGTCTTTCATAGCAATCAGCACATCGCCCGGGTTGCCCGTCGCAGCCGGAGCTGCCGGCGTTTCCACAGCCGGAGCCGGCGTCGCCGCTGGCGCTTCCTCTTTCTTGCCGCATCCCGCGGCTAACCCTACGACTATTACAAGCGCCATAAGAGCAGTCATTCTCCGGTATTTCTTCCTGTTATTTTGCTGCATTTTGTAGTTCTCCCTTCGATTTCAGCGCACGCTTGTATTGTACCAGAAACCTTTCAAGTAAATCGATGGATTGTTCTGGTGTCAGTCCCTTGCCTTTCGTTTCGATTACCATGTTCGGCCCGCTGACCAACCGTACGCGATTTTCGAACTCCTGCTGCAGCTTTGCCCACTCGGCTTCATTCAGATTACCGGTCTGATCCGCATGTAGACGAAGTTCATAATCGAGCCCCTTCTGCGTGATCGTCTCGATCGCATACTGCGCCCCGTATACTTTCAAACGCGCAGCGCGCAGCAGATTATGCACCGCATCCGGCAAATCGCCGAACCGGTCCACCAGCTCGTCATGCAGCTCGTTCGCTTCTTCAAGCGACTGCACAGCAGCAACCTTTTTGTAAATCTCGATCTTTTGCATGCTGTCGTAGATGTAATCGCCCGGAATGTAGGCGTCCAGCTGAATGTCCAGCTGCGTCGACCAGACCTTCGTTTCCGGTACGGCCTCGCCGCCGATCTCTTTCTTCCGCTTCTGAATCTCTTCGCCCAGCATTTGCGAATACAGATCGAACCCGACCGAAGCGATAAAGCCGGACTGCTCTGCGCCCAGCAAATTGCCCGCGCCGCGGATGGACAAATCTCTCATGGCAATTTTAAACCCTGACCCTAGTTCTGTAAACTCTTTTATCGCCTGCAGACGCTTCTCCGCCACTTCCGTCAACACTTTATCCCGTTGGTAGGTGAAATACGCGTAGGCGATCCGATTGGAGCGACCGACACGGCCGCGCAGCTGATACAGCTGGGACAAGCCCATTTTGTCCGCGTCATGGACCACCAGCGTGTTCACGTTCGGAATGTCGACGCCGGTCTCGATAATACTGGTGCTGACCAGCACGTCGTATTCGCCGTCGAGAAAATCGAGAATCGTTTTCTCCAGCTCCTGCTCCGACATTTGCCCGTGCGCTACCGTTACCCGCGCGTCCGGCACCAGCATCGAGATCTGCTCCGCCATTTGGGTAATGCCTTGAACCCGGTTGTACAAATAGTACACCTGTCCCTCGCGCGCCAGCTCCCGCTCAATCGCTTCCCGTACGAGCGAAGCGCTGTACTCCACCACATACGTTTGCACCGGGAAACGATTCTCCGGCGGCGTTTCAATGACCGACAAATCGCGTACGCCCAGCATGGACATATGCAGCGTCCGCGGAATCGGTGTCGCCGTCAGCGTCAGCACATCCACATTCGTCTTCAGCCGCTTCAGCTTTTCTTTGTGCGAGACCCCGAAACGCTGCTCCTCGTCTACGATGAGAAGGCCCAAATCCTTAAACTGCATATCCTTGGACAGCAGCCTATGTGTTCCGATGACGACGTCAACCGTACCGGCTTTAATACCCTTCATCGTATCCGCCTGCTCTTTCTTCGAACGGAATCGGCTCAGCACTTGAATGTTGAACGGATATCCGGAGAACCGCTCGCGGAACGTCTCGTAATGCTGCTGCGCGAGAATCGTAGTCGGCACGAGCACGGCCACCTGCTTCCCGTCAATGGCCGCTTTGAAGGCCGCGCGGATCGCCACTTCCGTTTTGCCATAACCGACGTCGCCGCACAACAAACGGTCCATCGGACGGGGCTTTTCCATGTCCTGCTTGATCTCTTCGATCGCCCGCAGCTGATCCGCCGTTTCCTCGTAAGGGAACATGCCCTCGAATTCCTGCTGGTAGGCGGTGTCGGGTGAAAACGCATACCCCGTCGTTGCCTGACGTTCCGCATACAGCTTGATGAGGTCATCGGCAATGTCTTGCACCGATGCGCGCGCTTTGGTTTTAACCCGGTTCCAATCGGAGCCGCCGAGTTTATACACTTTCGGCTCTTTGCCTTCCTCCGCGCCGACATATTTCTGAACGTGGTCGATCTGTTCAATCGGTACCGAGAGCTTGTCGCCTCCGGCGTATAAAATGTGCAAATAATCTTTATGAATGCCGCCTACTTCCAATGTTCCGATGCCTACGAATTTCCCGATTCCGTGGTTGACGTGAACGACGTAATCGCCGACCTTCAGCTCCTGGTAACTTTTGATCCGCTCGGCATTCTCGATCTTTTTGTCCACTTTGCGCGCTTTGCGCTGCTTCTGCGTGAACATCTCGCCTTCGGTAATGATGACCAAATGAATGCCCGGCAGCTCAAATCCCGTCTGCAGGTTGCCTTCCACGATCATCGGCTCTTCGATATGGTAGTCGTCGAGTACCCGCTTGATCCGCTCGACGCGCTCCGGTCCGCCCGCCAGCATCATCACTTTCGCGCCGGCCTTTTTCCAGCGTTCCATTTCGCTCTTCAGCAAATTCATTTGACCGTGGAAGTTTTGCATGACACGGCACATGAAGTTGATGATATTTTGCGGAACCGCGCCCGGCACTTGTCTCAGGAATAACGACAGGTACAGAGTCGGATACGGCTTGCGGTGAAGCAGCGTTTCATAGGGCTTCGACAATACCAGCTGCGGCATATATTTGCCGTCCGACAGCGACATCGTCATCCATTCCGCTTCGTCCTTCTCGAGCTGCTTTGCCGTTTCCAGCAGCCGCGCCGGTTCGTCGATGAGCAGCACCGTATCCTTAGGCATATAATCCAGCAGCGTTTGCCGCTCCGGAAACAGCAGGGACATATATTTGAACATCCCTTGAACATGCTGCCCCTGCCGCATCTGCTCGATTTCATGTCCGATGCCTTCGAGCAAACGGTCTTTGGCCGTACGATCGGTCATCTTGTTCAGTTGCTCCTGCAGCAGTTCATAGGCATGCTGCGCCGCTTTTTGTAAACGGTTTCGATCCGCTACAATCTCGCGACAAGGCACAATCGTGAGCTCCTGGAATTTATCCATCGAGCGCTGGTCCCCGGCATCGAAGGAACGAATGGAATCGACCTCCACGTCGAACAGCTCGATCCGGAACGGATGCGGCGATGTCAGCGGGAACAGGTCGACGATGCCGCCGCGGACACTCATCTCCCCTTTATTCTCGACACGCTCTACGCGCTCGTAGCCAAATTCCACCAAACGCTCAATCCATGACTCCAGCTCAACGGATTGTCCGACCTGGATCGTAAATCGGGCCGCCGCGATCGCTTCCTGGTTCGGCAGCAGCCGCCGCATCCCGGCGTACGGCACGACGACAATCCCGCGGAAGCCTGCGGCCAAGCGGGATAACGCGTCAATACGCTGCGCCAGCATCTCCGGACTTGCGATCGCCGCCTCCGCTGCCAGCAGTTCCTGCGCCGGGAACAACAGCACTTGTCCCGGAGGAACCAGCTCCACCAAGTCTTCGAACACCTTCTGTGCGGAAAACATATTATGCGTCACGACAAAAAGCGGCTGACGCAGTTCTTCATACAACGAAGCCAGCATCACCTGCCGCGAAGAACCGGTGAGACCGGCGACCAATTGCTCTCTCATACCCGACCGAATGCCCGAAACGATCGTCTGGAAATCGGAATCGGCCGAGAATGCTTGAATTAATGCCTGCAACACAGGACACCCCTCTCAACCACACTAAAAAAGCCTAGAGCGAGAATCGCTTTAGGCCGGTCCATGAACGAAAAGCAGGATCGCCGAAATGCGAAAAAACCCCTGTCGCGAGGACTGCATCGATACTGCCGATGCCGCCTGATGACTTATTGCAGAGGATTCGCGAGGAGCGAGAGCTCCGGATTGGCTTCCAGCGCTTCCTTGCAGTAATCGCATACCACCTTGACGGTGACATCCCCATTCGGGTTATACGATATTATATCTCTCCGCTCTTCGGGGGTCAAGAAATGGAAGCCGAGCTGAAACTCGTTCACTTCCCCTTGACGGATCTCCCCAATAAACGTTTGACAATGGCGGCAAATATAGGTGACGGCCATCCTTCCAACCTCCTTACGCTTTACGGAAAAAGCGTTATTTTCAACCAGTATGCCCAACTGGCGAGGAGATTAGCCCGGGTCCGTCTTAACCGTTGTATTTGGCCATCGTATTTTCAAAGGTATGCTCAAGCAGATGCTCCATCGCTTCACAGGTCTTATCGAGCAGCTGAGGCATCTTCGTCAATTCCTCTTTCGAAAATGTATGCAGCACGTATTCGGCGATATCCCGCCCCGGCGCCGGCCGCGAAATTCCCATGCGAATCCGCTGGAACGACTGAGTCCCGAGGTGCTGGATGGTTGACTTGATGCCGTTATGCCCGCCGGCGCTGCCTTGATAACGAAGCCGGATGCTGCCGAACGGCGTATCCAAGTCGTCGTAGACCACGATTAAATCTTCGACCGGCGCTTTATAAAAATCCATAAACGCGCGTATCGATTCGCCCGACAAGTTCATGAACGTCTGCGGCTTGAGCAAGTATACTTTCTGCCCTGCCACCACACCTTCCCCCAGCAATGCCTTGCACTTGCTTTGCGTAATCTTAATGCCGTGCCGGTCGGCGAATCGGTCCAGCGCCATAAACCCGATGTTGTGCCGGGTCTGTTCATATTGTTTGCCCGGATTCCCGAGGCCCACAAACCATTTCAAAGCGATTTCTGCTCCCTTCTAGCGGCAACGCCTTCGTTCGCCCTTCATCGACGTCTTCAAGCGTCTCTTCTCTAATGATAACCGAAAACGTCGTCCGCGCCAACTTAACATGGACCTATCCGACAGGATGTGACCAAAGTTCCTTCTTTTCGATCCCCCCTCTTTCCCCCCTTCGCCAAGGGGGGAGGACTCGGGCGCTTCGCCCCGAGACCCCGAAAGGGAGCGTACCTGCCACCGGGCCGTCGTTGAAGCGGCTGTAGGGCGTGGAGCGCTTTTCGTCCCCCTATTCCCGCGCCTTAACGGCGGGGAACGGGGGACACGCTGTCATGCGGCGTTCTTACCCGGTGTTGTGCCTGCGATCGAGCAAACTCCGGCAATCGAGCGCAAGACGGCCATCCGAGCGTCGACTCGCCCCAGGCCTTTGGCCTGAGCTTACTTCGAGTGGGGCAGAGCGGGAGCACATCCCGCGCGTTTCACCTGCGCGCCCGTGCTCGAACTGAATTAACTCGAGTTCCCAGCCAGCGCGGCCTGCCTTTGCGTTAGTGCGGGAGCACATCCCGCGCGTTTCACCTGCGCGCCCGTGCTCGAAGTGAATTAACTCGAGTTCCCAGCCAGCGCGGCCTGCCTTTGCGTTAGTGCGGGAGCACATCCCGCGCGTTTCACCCGCGCGCCCGTGCTCGAACTGAATTAACTCGAGTTCCCAGCCAGCGCGGCCTGCCTTTGCGTTAGTGCGGGAGCACATCCCGCGTGTTTCACCCACGCGCCCGTGCTCGAACTGAATTAATGCGAGTTCCCAGCCAGCGCGGCCTGCCTTTGCGTTAGTGCGGGAGCACATCCCGCGCGTTTCACCCGCGCGCCCGTGCTCGAAGTGAATTAATGCAAGTACCCAACCAGCGCGGCCGTGCCCATAGCGCTAGTGCACGAGCACCATCAGTACGGCTGTACCCATAGTGCTAGAGCATGACTCCCGCAACCTCGGCCGCGCCTGTGCTCGTTATGCGACGTTCGGCTTCCCGGACAGCAAAAAACGTATCGATTCGCATCGATACGCTGGACTTCTCGCTTATACGGTCTCCTCGGATTTGGCGGCCGCTTCGGCCGGGGCATCCTCGGTTTTTGCGCCAGGCTCTTCGTCCACGGTTTCCGGCTCCGCTTTTTGCGGCGTCAGGATGGTGGCCAGGACGTCGTGCTCGTTGGTTTTGATTTCGATTCCAGCGGATAGCTGTAACGAGGAAACCAGCAAATTTTCGCCGATGCCCAAGGAGCTGACGTCCACTTCGATCACGCTCGGGATTTGTGTAGGCAAGCAGCGTATGTCGAGCTCATGAAGCTGAATTTGCAGAATGCCGCCCTCCTGGACGCCGATCGCCTCGCCGGTGTACTCTAATCGAACTGTAGTGTTAACCGGCTCATCCATGTTGATTTGATGGAAATCGACGTGCAGCAGCTGACGGTTAATCGCATCGCGTTGGATTTCATTGATCATCACCGGCTGTTTGCCGAGCTGCGGAACATCCAGTTCGATAATCGCATGCCGGTTTGCTTTGATCAGGGCAAGGAGCTCCTTTTGATCGATGGCAATGGATGTTTGGGGCACCTTTTTACCATAAACGACAGCCGGCACTTTACCTTCTGCGCGCAGACGGTTGCGGTCACCCTTCGTTCTGCCGCTGCGAGCTTCCGCCTTCAATGTTGTAGCCATAGGAATACCTCCTTCATTTGGGGACAAGCCCTAACTTCTACTACTTTACCCAATTGAAGGAGGTCTGAAACGTCTTTCCTCAAGAAAACGCTCCGCCCCGGCGGATCGCTATTCGTCTCCCATTCACGCCTCCAAAACAAATAGCGGAACTAGAGTTCGCTCATTGCTCCAAATCCGGCAAATTTCGCCGAAAAGGGGCAAATCAGATACCCTGGCTCCGCTATTTCCCTTCAAAGGGAGAATTATCGCTTAATAACACATCACCGTTCCACTATTCGCAGAACAACAGGGAAATCGATTAATCCCGCCGCGAATAACAACTCAATCGTCCGCTTCCCTAACCATGAACCGTAACTTCGACCTGTCCCCGGCTAACGCCAAGTCCGAACCGATCCGCCACCGCAGGGGATCGGCGGCTACCTTACGCCTGCCGCTACTGCTTCTTCGACGACGCCTTCTTGGCGGCGAATTTAGCACGCAGCTTATCGGCATAACCCGCCTTGTTCACCTGCCGCTCACGGGCGATCGCCAAATCCCCGGGCTCCACGTTGTTTGTAATGGTCGAACCGGCAACGACATAAGCGCCCTTGCCCACCTTTACCGGCGCAATCAGGTTCACATTGCTGCCGACGAAAGCGTCGTCTTCCACTTCCGTCACCTGTTTGTTGAAGCCGTCGTAGTTGACCGTGATGGCGCCGCAGCCGACATTGACGTTACGGCCGATTACCGCATCGCCGATGTAGCTCAAGTGGGACACCTTCGTATCGTCTCCGAGCTTGGCGTTCTTAATCTCGACAAAGTCGCCGACCTTCACGTTCTGACCGAGGTCCGCGCCCGGCCGCAAATAAGCGAACGGCCCGACCGAAGATCCCGCGCCGACGACCGCATCCTGAAGCACGGAATGCTTCACGGTCACTCCGGAGGCGAGGCTGCTGTCGGCGATATCAGCCTGCGGCCCGATAACGCAATCTTCGCCGATAACGGTGCTGCCGCGCAGCACGGAGCCCGGGTGCACGACCGTATCGGCACCGATCCGCACGTCGGCTTCAATATAAGTCGCAGACGGATCGATGATCGTAACGCCGTTCAACATATGCCCGCGGTTGATGCGCGCGCGCATCGCTTGCTCGGCCTCCGACAGCGCCAAGCGATCGTTCACTCCGATCGACTCGACCGCATCGTCCAGCACGTAACCCTCTACCCGTTCACCTTGACCATTCAGGATGCTAATGACGTCTGTAATATAATATTCGTTTTGCGAATTATCGTTCTTCACTTGCGCCAAAGCCGCGAACAGCTTGCGGTTGTCGAAGCAGTACGTGCCCGTGTTGATTTCCTGTACCCGGCGCTGCTCCGGCGAACAATCCTTGTCCTCCACAATCTTCGTCACATACCCCTGCTCGTCACGGATAATGCGGCCGTAGCCTTTCGGCTCCGCCACATTCGCCGTCAATATCGTAGCGGACGCCCCGCGCTCCTGATGAAGCCGGATCATCCCCTCCAGCGTTTCATTCGAGACGAGCGGCGTATCCCCGCAAATGACGATGGCAAGGCCTTCCTCATCGCCAAGCAGCGGCTTTGCCTGCAAGACGGCATGACCGGTCCCGAGCTGCTCTGCTTGCAGCGCATATTCGGCGCGTTCTCCCAAATAGGATTTCACCGCTTCCGCTCCATGCCCTACGATAACGACTGTACGCGATGTATTTAAATTTTCGAGGGTGGACACGACATGACCGACCATCGGTTTACCGCAAACCGGATGCAGTACTTTGTATAATTTCGATTTCATTCGCTTACCTTGGCCCGCTGCGAGCACAATGCCTATAATGTTCAAAACGATTCAACCCCTAATCCTTATAAAAAATAAATCCACATCATGTTATGCGAACGCTATGCACAAAGCGCAATGAAATAAATATGCCATAATCCCAATATAGCTCACTTACCTGTAAAAGAAAAGAGAGCCTGTCCGGCTCTCTTAAATTGTAAACGGTTAAGCACCTTCTTCAATAACTTCTTCTTCCGTAGCAGCACGATCATATTCAGCCAATACGGCGGCCTGAATTTTTTCACGTGTGGAAGAGGAAATCGGGTGTGCGATATCTCTGAATTCTCCGTCCGGAGTCCGTTTGCTAGGCATCGCTACGAACATCCCGTTATTACCGTCAATGACTCGAATGTCGTGAACGACAAATTCGTTATCGATGGTAATGGAAGCAATAGCTTTCATTCTGCCTTCGGAATTCACCCGGCGAAGTCTGACGTCAGTAATTTGCACCTCTGTGTTCACCACCTTTTTCCATCTAGAAGACTTGAGTAGTAATTCCACATTTTAGTGCAAATTCCTGCTGCCAAACTGAGATTTTTTCTCAATTTTATAAATACTTTATATATTGCAAATTATTCGACATTTACCGCGGCAATGAGCTCTATTTCGACAAGCACATCTTTCGGAAGACGCGCTACTTCAACCGTCGAACGAGCCGGCTTGTGGTCGCCGAAGTACGAAGCATAGATTTCATTCACCTGAGCGAACTGGTTCATGTCTTTGATGAATACGGTAGCCTTCACCACTTGACCGAACGACGAGCCCGCTGCGGCTAAGACCGCTTGCAGATTGCGAAACACTTGATGCGTTTGCTCGGCAATTCCGCCTTGCACGAGTTGGCCGTCCAGGCCGAGCGGAATTTGTCCCGATGTAAACAACAGATTGCCGAATTGAACGGCTTGCGAATACGGACCGATGGCGGCAGGCGCCTGATCGGTTGCAATGGTTTGTAACGCCATAATTTTCACTCCCCGCGAATTTCGCTTTCTTTAAAATAAGTACCTGGCACTACTTTAATTTGACGCGACTTCGGATCTACCACAGAAAGCTTGGCGAGCGAGATATAATCCTCCACCAGGTGCTCTTCCACCTCGCCGGACTCCACAAACACCCCTACGCCTTCCACCGTCGCTTTAAACTCTTGCAGCAAATCCATCATGCCCTGAATCGTTCCGCCTACGCGCATGAAATCGTCGATAATCAGTACTCTCGACTCCTCTTTCAAGGCGCGGCGGGCAAGCGACATCGTCTGAATGCGCTTATTGGACCCCGACACATAGTTGATGCTTACAACCGAGCCCTCCGTCACTTTACTGTCGCGACGAACGATGACCACCGGCAAATTCAAATAAGTGGCGGTCGCATAGGCGAGCGGAATCCCCTTGGTTTCCACGGTCATCACGATGTCGATGTCTCTCTTCGCGAACACGGACGCGAACAGCTTCCCGATTTCGTTCAAGATCATCGGCTGCCCGAGAATGTCGGACATGTACAAATAACCGCCGGGCAAGATGCGCTCGGGCTGTTCCAATTGACGGCACAGCTGGTGAATGAACTGCAGCGCGCCGGCCGCCGTCACTTTCGGTATGTACTGAACGCCTCCGGCTGCTCCCGCGAGCGTCTGCAGCTCGCCGAGGCCCTCCTCTTCGAACACTTCTTTAATAATCGCCAAGTCTTCGCTGATGGAAGATTTGGCCGAATTATAACGATCTGCGAATGTCGTTAATGGAATAAGCGTGTGGGGGCGAATAAGCAAGTATTGGGTCATCTCCACCAATCTTGCGCTTCTTTTTAATTTTTTCAAGAGTGACCCCCCTTTGGCCAGATGCAAAATAACGATCTGCTGAAAATCCGAATGTTATAATCAAAATATATCATCTTTATACGGGTTTAATCAAGATCATCCCGTTAAAATATTGTGACATTTATGTTATGTAACATTACACATTATCAAATTATGTCACTTAAAATTACATCAACATCACGTCAACAAGCGAACCGCATATACGTCTTTGCAAAAACCGCGGAGCCCATTGTAGATCCGAGGCACCTTCGCCTCCTTGGATACTAGCCCGAAGACGGTCGGCCCGCTCCCGGACATGAGCACACCGTCAGCTCCCAAGCGCACCATCACTTCCTTCAGTTGTTTGACTTCCGGGTACAGATCCAGCGTGACCTCCTCGAGCACATTGCCGAGACGGGCGCACAGCTCGTCGAACCGCTTCTCCCGAATCGCGTCCAGTACGCAGGCGGTTGAAGGATGGTTTTTGATTTCGGACGCTTTCAGCTTGCCGTAAATTTCCGAGGTGGACACATTAATCGGGGGCTTGGCCAGCACGACCCAGCACTGCGGAGGCGATTCGATCGGCTCCAGCTTCTCTCCGCGCCCCCGGGCAAGCGCCGTTCCTCCGGTTACGCAGAACGGCACGTCCGATCCCAGCTCGGCGCCAAGCCGCTGAAGCTCTTCGGTCCCTATGCCGAGCTTCCATAGCTTATTCAGGCCGCGCAGCGTCGCCGCCGCATCGCTGCTTCCCCCGGCCAACCCGGCGGATACCGGAATTTTTTTATCCAAATGAATATAAACGCCCTGCCTCACTTCGTAACGTTCCTTAATCAAACGCGCCGCTTGAAACGCTAAGTTCTTCTCATCGAGCGGTATGTAGCCTGCTTGACTGGAAATAATGATCGTATCCCGTGGAAGCTCCTGCATCTCGATACGATCGGCCAAATCCACCATCGTCATGACCATTTCGACTTCATGAAACCCGTCGGCCCGCTTGTACAACACATCCAGGGACAAATTGATTTTTGCCGGCGCTTTCTCGAACACTTTCATAACACACCTTCTTTACACCTGTCTGACTTTTCCTGCCATGAGGCCGAATGCCATTTATGTCATTTAACCTAATACTATACCAAAAAGGAGACAAAAAAAAGCTAAAGCCCGGGTTTCGCGCTTTAGCTTCATGTTTCGACCGTTCGTTATTGTCCTGTATATGGCGAATAGGAAGAGGCGTTCGCCGGAGTGCCGTGCGAAGCCGCGTAATACGGCACATTCTGCACCGGATACGAAGAAACGCCAGCTGCAAAGCCGGACGGTCCGAACGAGACCGGAGGCGGCACGGGCTGCTGCATAGCAGGACGATATGGCGTCTGAACCGCCTGCGCTTGCACCTGCGTCTGCCGGGCAAGCGTTTGCTCCGCGATCTGAATGGCCCGCTTCACCATATTGCCGGCATCCTTCGTGCGAATTCCGCCCCAACCTTCCCGCTGCACCGTTTCATAGAACCCTAAATCTTTGGCCAGCTCATATTTAAATTGTTCCGACATCACGCCTCTGCGGCTTCTACGCCCCATATCCGAAACCCTCCTTCAAAGGATGAATGTTCGAGTTATGAGGTTAGTATGCGCCCGCCGCAGCAAATTCATACGAATGCAACTTTACATCTCATCCGAACGTTTTAAAAAGCGAAAGGACGAATAAGCGCCGAGTCCGCAGCACACAGCGATTCACATGGATAGGGCTACTAAAGAAAAACGACTGACCACCTAACGATCAACCGTTCCTTATGTAACCTTATTGCTGTATTGTAATCCGTACTTCTCCGTCGTCGTTACATACTGTGACTTCGACAGATTCCGTCAGTATGTCCGCATAACTGTAAGAAACTCGCTTGAAGGTTTGCTGTTCTTGATCCAGCTTCACAATGAAAACGGAAGGGTAGGTTTCCTCCAAGACTCCGGAGCGTTCAACCGTCTTGCGGCGGCCACCATTCGCTCTAAGCATTATCTTCTGTCCGACATGAGGTTCCAAACAACGTTTGATCTCCAATAGCGCATTTTTAGCCATTGACTGCTACCACCTCTTTCCTTCTAGATTATTATAACGCAACATAGGTAGTATGTCAATTTAAGCGAAATATTATATCAGCGTCTTTGATTAGTTGTCAACGATTATTTTCCCTGATTTTATGCGGTTTTACGCTAGGCGCTTCCGTATTCGTTCACCAAATTGTCGAATAAAAAAGAAAAAGCACCATTTCGGCGCTTATTTCGGAGTGGCATATTGAATTTTCGGCACGCCTCTTCGGTAGCTTCCCAGCGATTCGATGCCCCCGATCCCTTCGAGACCGCTGTGCGTCAACCCGATGACATCGACTATGTTTACGGTTTCTTTGATCGGCGTATAAGCTACTTTCACCGCAATGCACAATGGATCAAGCGCATGGATCAAGACGCGGGCCGGCGAGCTGGCAAAGTTCGCTCCCGCCTGCAGCAGCGCTTCAAAGTGCGATTGGCAAGCGCCTGCGACGATCGTTAAGGCATCGAGACTTTTCTCGAACTGCCTGGCGGCTTGAACCGCATTTACGAAGTTATGCGAATTCTTGTAACTGCTAAGCTTGGTAATATCGCCTGCCGGCCGATGCTTTACAAAGCCGTCGTGCCCCGTTATGACCACAATGTCGGGGCGTACCAGCGGAAGCAGCCGATACACCGCATCGGCCATATTCGCCTCGGCTACGTAATACCCTTCGGCGGGAACCCGCAATTCACCGTATAAGTTCATGCACTTGCGCAAATAATTCGGATCGCCGTCCAAATGCAATACTTTGCCTGGCATTTCGAAGTAAACGGGATGTTTGGCCGGCTCCCCCGCCGGCCAGCCGGGCGGCCCTGTCGTCGCCGCCGCCAATCCGTTGCGCGGCATCGTGTCCATCCATTTTGGACGTGTAATTGCTTTATCGAGGTAAGGATCGAGCTGCGGCATCACTTCCAGATCGACAAGGGGTGCATCGGCCAAAAGCCTAAGCTCCACTCCCCGAAGAACCGCCAGCTGTTGCCGGATTTCTTGAATTTTAAAAACGATATCACCACCATACGACTTCCGAGTGACCAGGTCTCCCTGCTTCATGGCTGCATCGCCTCCCCGTCTATCGTATGGCGGTTCTAGGCATTTGGTGCAGACGTTTCGCCCAGGATCGTTATTTGGCGGTTCTTGCCGTCTTCAAGTAATCGGCTAAGCGGTGCGACAACTTTGCATACTCTTCGATCGACAGCGTCTCGCCGCGCCTCGAGGGTGCGATTCCCGCATCCAGCAGCAGACGTTCCAGATCGGGCTTCGATTCTTTATCGAAATATTTGGCCGCCAAGTTGTTGTAAATCGTCTTGCGCCGCTGCACGAAGCTGGCCTGCATGACGTCAAAGAAGAACGCCTCGTCTTCGACTTCCACCGCCGGCTTCTCTCGCACCTTGAGCTTGATGACCGCCGAGTCCACGTTCGGCTGCGGAATGAACACCGTTTGCGGCACGATCGCGACCACTTCCGGTTCGCAATAATACTGTACGGCGATGCTGAGCGAGCCGTATTCCTTGCCTCCGGGCTTTGCCGCCATTCGCTCGGCCACTTCCTTCTGGATCATGACGACAATGTTCTCGAGCGGCAGCCGCTCTTCCAGCAGCTTCATCAGGATCGGGGTCGTCACATAGTAAGGCAGGTTAGCGACAACGCTTACTTTCGATACGTCTTGAAACTTATCCTTGAACAACGCCTGCAGGTCCACCTTGAGTACGTCCCCGTGCACCACTTCGGCCTGCGGATAAGGCGCCAGCGTCTCCTCCAGCATCGGCAGCAGCCGCTGGTCGATCTCGACGGCTACGACTTTGCCCGCACGTTTAGCGAGCTGCTGGGTCAATGCCCCGATGCCCGGACCAATTTCGAGCGCGCCCTTCGTCTCGTCAAGCTCGGCGGCAGAGACAATGTTGTGAAGCACATTCTGATCGATCAGAAAATTTTGTCCGAGGCTTTTCTTGAGCACAAAGCCGTACTTCTGCATCAGTTCCTTGGTTCGCTTCGGCGAAGCGATATCCTCGGACGCTTGTCCGTAACCCGGTTCATTTCCGTTTCGACTCATGACGTGGCACCCTCTTTTTCATTCAATTCCCGACGGGCCGCTTCAAACTCCTCCCGGGAAATTTGAAACATGCGGCAGCGGTTATAAAATTGCTTCCCGTTGCAATAACCGATTCCGAGACGATTGCCCATCGCAAGTCTCCGGGCGGCCGCACGAGGATGCACGATCAGCCCGGCCTCCATCAGATCGTCCCATGTGATAGCCGACTCTTCGTTTCGACCGTCGGTCCTCACGTTGGCCAGTGCCGTGCGAATCGCTTCGACCGATGCGTTCTCGACGCCGATATCGCCCTTGCTTGTCGCCGCCTCCTGCGTCAGGAAGGCATGCTTCGCGCCGGGTACTTCCTTCGTAATAATTTTGCGAATACGCTCCCCGGCATGATCGGGATCCGTGAATACGATTACGCCCCGCCGTTCTTGCGCAAGCTTAATGCGTCGAATAACGTCCGCATTGATCGCCGAACCGCCCGTTTCGATGGTTTCCGCTTCTACCGCTCGTTTAATGGCTACCGTATCGTCCTTACCTTCCACTACGATAATTTCTTTAATCATGTGCACGTACCTTCCTTCGTGAACAAGAGAAAAAGAAGAGGGACGCCTCACGAGCACCTCTTCTTATCTGCCGATCTATATATAATGAATGTAGTCTTTCCGAATTGCAAGCGCCTAATCCGCCGACGGTTTTTTGGGACCGATAATGTATACCGTATAACCGCGCTTCGTACCGAAACGAGTTGCATAGTCACCGTTCTCGAAAAAGACGTCGATCTTGTTCCCTTTCACAGCGCTGCCTGTATCTTCGGCTCGGCGGAAGCCGATGCCCTCGATATAGACCCACCAGCCGATCGGGATCACTTTAGGATCGACTGCAATCGTGCGACCTTCCGTTACCTTCGCGCCCGAAGAAGTTACGCCGTATTGCGGATGACTTTCATCCTTGCCGGTGGATGACACCCCCGCCGAATAAGCGGTTAGCGTAACGTTTTTGATTACTTGCTTGTAGCCGAATTTGACGCCGTTCTTGGTCAACTCCTCGACGTTCGGCGATGAAGAGGACAGAACGACAACCGGATTTTTCGTCCCGACGGCCACAATGCGTTGTTTGCTCTCGGTTTGTACTTGCTGATCCACGACCTGCTCCGACACAAGCACGCCGTCTTCATACACTTTCTCCAGCTTCTTCACAAGGAGGCCCTTCTGACCTTCCTGCAATACTTGCTCTTTGCCCTTTAACAATTGGGGCTCGCTCTTGGTTACTGTATCGAATGCGATCGGTTCTTGCACATCTGCTGTTTCTTTCGTCACGCGGACAACCTTCAGTTCCGCATGAGGGCTTACTTCCGTTTCCTTAGCCGGAATGACTTTATCGAGTTCGCCCACAGGGACGTTCAAATCCTGCAGAGCGGCCTCTACCGTCTTGCCAACCGTGTAAACTGTCTTCGTCTCGCCGTCGGCGGTTAATTGCACCGGCGTCGTATGCGTGATCGCAATGCGGTCGCCCGATTTCACCTTTGCATCCAGCGCATGGGAAATACGGTCGTTCTCGCTTACTGCGATTCCTTGCTCATCCAGTACTCGTTGCAGTACCTCTTCCCGGGTTTGGAACGTGCGTTCCTGTCCGTCTACAACGATCGATACGCGCTTAATGGCCGTACCGTGCAACATCATCAAGAACATGAAAGTCATAGCGAATGAAATGAGAGCGATAATCGAAATCATACGCAAGTTTTCATGCGTCCATCGCAACGCGAAGGTCATGCTGGATGATCGTCTTACATGGGTTTGCCCTGGTGTTTCAGCGCCCACTTGTTCGGTCCTCCTTAAAGCCTCGCCATTCGAGTGTTATGCATGATAAGATTCTGACGCGACTATGGTAAATTGTTTGATTGCCATTACCAACGTTTGTGCTGCTGACATCAGAGTATCCACTTGCCTGCCGTATTCACCCCCCTCGGGTGTAAAGAGTAGCCAGCTTGGACACGAATCCCTTTTACGGGAAAC
Organism: Paenibacillus sp. tmac-D7; assembly: GCF_006519665.1. Lineage (NCBI taxonomy): Bacteria > Bacillati > Bacillota > Bacilli > Caryophanales > Paenibacillaceae > Paenibacillus > Paenibacillus sp. tmac-D7. The sequence goes on from NZ_VIDW01000048.1 coordinate 19,502, forward strand.
ACAAAAAAAAGTCAGCGGAGAAGAGGAACCTTCCCGTGACTTTTCTCATTTTGTCCAAATGAAAATAAAAGCACACGACAATGCGTTACCTCTCTCTAGACGCTTACGAGGTTAGCTGACGGATTCGGACTTGAGAGTCGCCCTACCCCGGGACAGTTGCCCGCCCCAGAGATTCACCCCTAAAAAACACCTTGGCAATCATGAATGGACCGCCGCGATGTGGTTCCCCCGTTTTCCTTTCGGAAACTCAGCGATGTTGGAATTCTGGTAATCGTATGAAGTTATTATTGAGTGTACGACGCGAGGGGTTTGGTTGTAAAGTATACAAACGTATAAAAAAAGAACGGTTTTTACCCATTTTCGTTTAAATATACTCATTACGCGAATAAAATACATCTATATCTCATTCGCACGAACCGATTTAGCTGTTTTCTTTATTTTTCTCGATTCGCTATAAGTAACAGCGTTTATGCAAGCGTTTCCCAGAGCCCGACACACTCACTTTAAACGAAAAAGTTCCATCGCATTTCGAGTCGTCGCTTCGGCTAATTGCTCGATCGAAATGCCCTTGATTTCGGCCGCCGTTTCGGCGACAAGACGGACGTAAGCGGACTCGTTTCGCTTGCCCCGATATGGATGCGGAGTTAAATAAGGCGCATCGGTTTCAATCAAAAGCCGGTCCATCGGCACCTTCTCGAGTACCTCTTTCGGTTGCTTGGCATTTTTGAAAGTTACTGGGCCGCCGAAAGAAATGTAAAAATTCATATCGAGACACATTTTGGCCGTCTCCCAGCTGCCGGAGTAACAATGCATCACGCCGCCGACCTCCGCCGCTTTCTCCTCGCGCAGCGTTTGTACGACGTCTTGATGCGCATCGCGGTTATGGATCGCAATCGGCAGGCCGACCCTGCGGGCCAGACGAATTTGTTCGCGGAATACCCGATTCTGTACGTCTTTCGGCGACGTATCCCAATGGTAATCAAGCCCGATTTCGCCGATGGCAACCACTTTCTCGTGACGACACAACGATTCGATCCAGGCGAGATCTTCTTCCCTCATATCTTTGGCTTCCGTCGGATGCCAGCCCACCGTCGAGTAGATGAAATCGTACTGCTCAGCCAGCGCCAAGGAGCTTGGAATCGTCTCCCGATTAAATCCAATATTCACGATTCGACTTATTCCGTTGTCTCTTGCGCGCGCAATCACCTCGTGTCGGTCTTCATCGAATTGCGGCGCATTCAGGTGTGCATGTGTGTCGATTAGCATAACGTTTTCTCCTTCATCTTCTATATGTCGTTTAAGATCTTAGCAGCTTCCGAATTTCTTTATCCAAAGCTGGAAGATGTTTCAATACGAGTTCCTGCGGGTAATACAGGTGGTATTTTCCGTTCTGGATCCCGCTGATCGAACGCACGATTTCGGATTTTCGCGAGATTTCCGTCAACGTGTCGTGCGCATCGAGCAATAAAATCGGCAGTTTCTCATCCTGTTCGCCCGGCCGGTACACATCATAGGATTGATCGGACGGGAAATCGACTTCCAGGTAATAGGAGGGATCTAATCCTAGATTGCCTATTTTTTCACGAAGCCGTTCCAGCATGCCGACGTCCATAATTTCCAGCGTTACATATTTGAATAAACGCCGCTGCAAGAAGCGTGAGCACAAATCAGCCAACACCGCATCCTCTTCCATCGTCCATTGCATCAGCACCGTTTGCATCAACGCTTCATCCAGCAAATGGTATTCTTCTGTGGTCAGCCGATTGCCGAACAAGCTGGGCAGCGGTTCGAGCAGAAAGTGGAACGGATACCCTTCTTCAAACAGTTGTTTGGCTCTTTGAAAAATTTTATGCAGGACGACTTCCGCGCTTCGGGTAACCGGATGGAAGTACACTTGCCAATACATCTGGTATCGGGACATCAAATAATCCTCAACGGCGTGCATCCCGCTTTCCTTAACTACGATATGTCCTTGATACGGCCGCATCACGCGCAAAATTCGCTCCAGATCGAAGGTGCCGTAATTTACGCCGGTGAAATAAGCATCGCGCAGCAGGTAATCCATCCGGTCCGCGTCCAGCTGACTCGAGACGAGGCTGACGACGATTTCTTGCTGGTACGTCTTGGCAATAACGCCCGCTACCTGCTGCGGGAACGTCGGAGAAACGCGTTTCAGCACTTCGTTGACTTCCGTGTTGCCGAGTACGATTCGGCATGACCAATCCTCATGGTGAGTCCCGAACGTTTTCTCAATCGAATGCGAGAAGGGACCGTGTCCGACATCATGCAGAAGCGCCGCGCACAAGCATAACAGACGTTCTTCTCTCGGCCAATCTTCATATTGATTACGCTCGAACTGCGAGATGATTTTGCGTGTTACTTCATAAACACCCAGCGAATGCGAGAACCGGCTATGCTCGGCGCCGTGAAAGGTGAGAAAACACGTTCCCAGCTGACGGATGCGGCGCAGCCGTTGAAATTCCCGGGTATTGATGAGATCCCAGATCGTCTGATCCTGCACATAGATATACTTGTGAACCGGATCTTTAAACACTTTTTCTTCTTCCATCGGTTGTTGCATGGTATCCCTCCTCGCAATTTGCAGGTTTTGATCGACAATATTCCGCCAAAACATTGAAAATTGTCGAATGTTGTCGATTTATTTATTCCAAATTTTTGTTTCGACACGGCGTATAGATTTACATTTTATGGATATATAAAGAGACTTTTGGTAAGTAAAACCAACATTTTGGCTCTACTAGTAGCGTTATTCTATTCCATGTTATACTAATCTAGCAGTCAGGTCCATAAATTGTCACTTGGTGTTGCATTTTTAGGTTGACTATTTTGGGAATGGTTGGTATCATAGGTTTAAAGAATTATGTCGAAACATGACGATTATTTTCATTCCGCTTCGCATTCATTCTAAAATAAACAACTTCTGGAGAGGGGAATTTTATTATTATGATGAAATCAACTGGTATCGTAAGAAAAGTCGACGAACTTGGTCGTGTTGTTATTCCAATCGAATTGCGCAGAACGCTTGGCATTGGCGAGAAGGACGCTTTGGAAATTTATGTAGACGGCGAGCGCATCATGTTGAAGAAATATGAGCCGGCCTGTATCTTCTGCGGAAACGCCGAGAACGTCTCTTATTTCAAAGGAAAAATTGTTTGTCACGAATGTTTATCTGAAATGCCAATACCTGTGACAAAATAAAAAAAATAGGTTATAATATAAATAGCAATATTAACTATGGTAATTCTAACCTTTTTCATATCTCCTCTATATCCCTGATTCGAGCTTGCCCCGAATCAGGGTATTTTTTTGTGCCGATCAACCTTGATGCAGCAAATTATACAATTCGCGTTTCGGAACGCCGCGCTCCTGCGCAGCCCTCCTAAGCGCTTCCTTATGGTCCAGCCCGTCCGCTTCGTATCGGGCCACATGCTCCTCAGGCGAGAGGCCGGTCCACCACGCCGTCTCCTCCGGGATTCCCCCGTCACCCGCCCCGCCGCGAACGATGAAGCAGTATTCACCCTGCGGCGGATGGTCAACCAAATAGGCGAGGCATTCGCGGATCGTACCGCGGACGGCTTCCTCATATTTTTTCGTTAGCTCCCGGGTCAGGCAAACCTCCCGTTCTTCGCCAAGAACTTCCGCCATCCGCGTCAGCGTCTTCACAATCCGGTGAGGCGATTCATAACCGATCACTGTAGCCGCTTCCCGTCTCCAGGTGGCAAGCTCCTGTTCCATCGGTTTGGCGTCACGCGGCGGGAACCCGACGAACAGAAACCGCTCCGTCGGCAAGCCCGACATGATTAAAGCGGACAACGCCGCGTTCGCTCCCGGAATCGGGACCACCGCAATGCCCGCCTCAATCGCCAGTCTGGCTAAATCGGCCCCAGGGTCGCAAATGGCGGGCAGCCCCGCATCGCTGACCAGCGCGATATCGTCTCCGCTCTCCATGAGCCGGATGAGCTCCGGCCCGCTGGCATGTTTGTTATGCTCATGATAACTGACAAGCCGTGTGCTGATGTCGAAGTGCGTCAGCAGCTTGCGCGTCTGGCGCGTATCCTCCGCCGCGATCCACCGAACCTCCTGCAAAATCCGGACAGCCCGGTACGTCATGTCCTCGAGATTGCCGATCGGCGTGCCGACCAAGTACAGTTTTCCCTTGCCGGACTCGTTATTATAGCTTTTTTGAATGTTCACGCGCATCGATTCCTTCTATTAATAAGTGTCCGGATTATGATCCAGCGTCAGCCGACGACCAAAGTATACGTCCATCAGTTCGTCGCTGTATTCGTTCTGATTTTTGTAAACGATCAGCGGGGGCAGCGTGCGAATTTCCGGCTTCCCGTCGCGCATTCCCTCAATCAGCACCATGTTGGCTTCATGGTCCGCCCGCGGATGCACGAAACGAATCCGTTTCGGTTCCAGACGGTACTCCCGCATTAACGTACAAATTTCGACCAGCCGGCTCGGCCGATGCACCATCGCTACCTTGCCCCCGGTTCGGACCAGCCGGCTGCTGACACGAATGACGTCTTCCAACGTGCAGAACAGCTCATGGCGTGCGGCGGCTACATGCTCATTGATGTTTTGTTCGCCATTAGGAACAGGCAAATAGGGCGGATTGACCGTCACGGCATCGAACAGTCCGTGTCCAATCTCCTGAACGGCGCCGCGCAGGTCGCCCTGCCTGATATCGATTTGTGCGTCCAGCCGATTCAGCTTGACGTTCCGCTGCGCCATCTCTGCCAGCCGCGGCTGAATTTCAACGGCCGTAATGTGCGCCCGCGTTCGAGTCGTCAACAGCAACGGAATAACACCGTTCCCGGTGCAAAGATCGATCATACGCCCGCGAGTCGGTACCGAGCAAAACCTTGCGAGCAGCACCGCATCCAGGGAAAAGCTGAAAACATCCTCGCTTTGGATAATTTTCAAATCTTGCGTCAGCAAATCATCGATGCGCTCACGCTCATATACAGGTACGGATTGTTCCAAGTGACAACTCCTCTTTCTTCCAAAAAAACCGTAGAGAAGTCAATCCTCCCTACGGCTAGTGTTCTTATTTATTTAGAAACGACATGCAGAACAAACAATCGCCCTCGGTCCGTAAATGACCGTAGTTTACATTGCAAATATGAAAGCCTTCATGGTAAATCCGAGTTAAATTATCGAGACCTTCACCGGTAACCTCTTTTATCCTCGCCGCTTCCTCCTCCGAGGAAGCCGGATCCGCAAGAGCCGGTGCGGCATCTTTCTTTAACAGCTTGCGCAGCTGACTGTTTTCTATACCGAGTCGTTTGTTTTCTTCCAATAGCTCGATAATTTGTTGTTTGATTTGACCGAGCTCCGCATACAACGTGCCCACTTGCTCTTCCATTTGATCGATTTGAATGAAAATGTCCCTTTTCACCACGATTGCCATCACCTCAGAGAGAGCCGTTCCCTTATCCGTGATACTCCACCACATCATCTAATGGGAGATCCATCACTTTCTTAAGCTCAAACACTTGTACCTTCGCCATCCGTTCCGCTACATTCATCGAAATCAGGCGGCCGTTGCCGAACGATGTAATCACTTCGCTGCCTACACGGGGCAGATCGTCTTTGGCGCTTTCATAGTTATCGTGCTCGTACTTCAAGCAGCACATCAAGCGACCGCATAGACCGGATATTTTGGTCGGATTGAGCGACAAGTTCTGATCCTTCGCCATCTTGATCGATACCGGCTCGAAATCGCCAAGAAACGACGAACAGCATAAAATTCTGCCGCAAGGGCCGATGCCGCCGAGCATCTTCGCTTCATCGCGAACGCCAATTTGGCGAAGTTCGATCCGCGTACGAAACACGCTGGCCAAATCTTTAACCAATTCCCTGAAATCGACACGGCCTTCCGCCGTAAAATAAAAGATGATTTTGTTGCGATCAAATGTATATTCAACGTCAACCAACTTCATCCGGAGCTGGTGATCCTTGATCTTGTCCTGGCAAACGGCAAACGCGTTCTTCGCCGCTAGTTTATTGTCCTCCACAAGCTTCGCGTCCTGATGGTCGGCGATGCGTATAACCTTCTTGAGCGGCAACACGACATCCGATTCGCCCACGGTTCTGCGACCGATGACGACTTTCCCGTATTCCACGCCGCGCGCCGTCTCCACGATAACTGCGCTATCTTGGTCGACCGGCAAATCGCTCGGGTCGAAGTAATAAATTTTACCCGCTTTCTTAAAGCGGACTCCCACAACAGAGAACAATCCTACACCCCCTTAAGCTGCATTATTATATGTTCCAGCGCAAGCTGGGGATTGGCATGAAACCGCAATCGTTTCTGAGTCTCAATCGCTTGATCCAGGCACGCGATCCAGTGTTGGGGCGGCCGGCTTAACGCCTCTTTGGCCATCCATTCCGTTTGGTCGGAGAAGACGATCCCTTCACGGCGGCCCGTACCCAGCTGGACCATGTCTTTGAGCCACAGAATCAGCATGTCCAACCAAAGCGAAAGCCGATCGCCGAGCTCGCCTTTCGACAGCTTCTGTTGTGCGGTCAGAAGCGCAACAGGCAGCCGAGTCAAGCTTTCTCTAGTCAATTGTATCACTAGGTTTCGAATTTCTGCAAACCCATTTCCTTGAATCATTGCGCGCGCGGCTTGCGGTCCCGCCGCCAATCGGACGGCGATCTGGACGAGCACCGGGGAATGGCCTTCCTTCAGCAGCAAATCCTGCATTTGCTGACGCATCATCGGCACGAAAGGAACCCATTGCGAGCGCGAGCGTATCGTCGGCAGCAGCGCTTGCCCGTTATCCGTAATGAGTACCGCAACCACCTGCGACGATGGCTCTTCCAGAAATTTCAGCAGGCTGTTGGCCGCTTGCGTCGTCATTTTGTCCGCATCTTCCAGCACGTACATCTTCAAGCCCGATACGGTGGACCGGTACGCAAACTGCTTCTGCAGCTCGCGAATTTGTTCGATTTTGATCGAGGCGCCGTCCGGCTTCAGCCAGTGGAGGTCCGGATGGTTGCCATGGGCCACTTTACGGCAGTCGAGGCATTCGCCGCAGGCATCGTCAGGCAGCACCTTGCAGTACAACGCCATCGCGAACGCTTTCGCCATTTCACGGCGTCCGGAGCCGCTCGGCCCGGTAAATATATAGGCATGCGACACTTTATCGGTTCGAATGCTGTTTTGCAGCATGCGCTTAACCCGTTCTTGTCCTACAATCGCTTGAAACGACATGACGCTCTTTGTTCCTTTCCCTATATCAAGCGAAATCCGCAGCCGTCGTTAATTAGAAAAATAAATTAATGAGCATGCCGCGAATTTCTCCAATCTTCTGCAGCAAATCAATGCGACCTTCTTCGGTCGACAGCATATCGTCGGCTAGCCCCAGCAGCTCCTGATCGACTTCTTCAAGCAGCTTATACCGCTTGGATCGGCCGCGCCTGTCCCATCCCCGCGTCTCGCGAAGCTGAACGCCGCGCCGCACCGTCTCCTCCAGAAAATGCTTCACCATCAGCTTGTACTGCCGAAGCTCGCGCACCGTCATCGACTTGGCCAAACGCTGGCCTTGCTGATCGATTTGAGCCAGCATGCGCTGAAGCTGTTCCCGGGTGGCCCGCTCGGATTGATGCTGCATCATGTCATGAAACGACTTTTGCTGAAGCTGCTGGGACGACGTATTCTCGTTGCGAATCCATTCACTGCCGACGGGACGCCATCCCGGGTTAATTTTCACGATGGGCGTACCTCTCTTCTAGAAGTGTTCAAAACGTTCGACCGGCAGCACGAAAACGGCGGCTCCTCCCACTTGAACCTCGACGGGGAACGGGATGTATGAATCGGTTGTTCCTCCCATCGGGGAAACCGGGGTTACCATCTGCTCCCTAATTTTGCAGTTAGCTTTAATGACTTGCAGCGCTTCGTTCACACGATCGTCTTCGGTCCCAATCAAAAACGTCGTGTTTCCGGCCCGAAGGAAGCCCCCCGTACTAGCCAGCTTCGTCGCACGAAACCCTGCTTTAATCAGCGCGTTCGATAAACGGTTGCTATCTTTATCCTGGACGACGGCAATCACCAATTTCATACATCCAGCCTCCTTTAACAAGGATTCTTATCCGCGTTCTCTATATATAATTAGACAAACCTTTGTTAAATTCCTTCTTATCTCATCATACTCGATTCCGCAGCGTTTGGTTCACGATTTGTCGGATCTGCTCCGCAACTTTATCGGGCGTTTGTTCCGCATCGATACGGCGGACGCGCTCCGGGTAACGCCGCAGCACTTCGCGATACCCCTCTCTTACAAGCTCGTGAAACCGCATCTCCTCGAGGTCGAGACGGTTCACTTCCCGGCTCCAATCGGCGCGAATCCGGCCGAGGCCTACCTCCGGGCTAACATCCAGGAATAGAGTCAGATCGGGCATCCAATCCCCGATCGCAAAGCGATTCACGGCGAGCACTTCATCTACGCCGAGCCCGCGCGCATGCCCTTGATAGGCCAGGCTGCTGTCGATAAAACGGTCGCACACGACAACCTTGCCCGATTGCAGCGCGGGAATCACTTTTTCCGTTAAATGCTGACGACGCGCCGCGGCGTAAAGCAGTGCTTCCGTACGCTTGTCCATGGCGGTGTTCTTCGTATCCAGCACGACCGCGCGGATTTGCTCGGCAATGGGAATCCCCCCGGGCTCACGTGTCGAAATCGTTTCATATCCGAGTTCCTCGACGGTACTCACTATAGCTTCGATGGCCGATGTTTTGCCTGCGCCCTCTCCGCCTTCCACCGTGATGAAATAACCTGTTTTCAACTTTATGTCCCCTGTCCTGCTAAGTAAGATGTTGGAGCCCGCTGTATACGTTACTTCGATGATACATAAACCGGCACCGTCTTTCGTCCCGACACATCATATCCTTGAAAGCGAGCCCCTGCTGCGGCAAGACGCCTCAGTTCCGCCGACACTCGCTTTCCAATATACTCACCCGGATATAAGAGCGGAATTCCCGGCGGATACGGTACGATCATTTCGGCGGCTATCCTGCCCTCACAGCGCTCCAACGGTACGTGGCTTACGTCCGGCTCCTCCCTGTGCAGGGACTCTATCGTAAAAGAGACCGGCTGTCCGATCAGGTCTTGCCGCTCGTGCGGCGAATTTGAAGCCTCGGGGCAATCGTACGACTCGGATTGATGCCTCCCTATGTCGGGCTGGGCTCGCCCGTTTCCTTTGCTTGCCGCTAATCCGGCCTCGATGTCCTTCAGCGCTCCCAGCAACCGCTGCGCTTCTTGGTGCTGCCCGGTCAGACCGAAAGCGAGAACGACACGTTCCGGGTCAGCCATTTCCGCGTAACAGCCGCGGCGCTCCAACTGCTCCTTTAGCTCGAAACCGCTCAAGATTCCATAGGAATCCTCAAGCACCATTTTAAAAGGGTCACACCTCCTGCTCGTCCCGTTCGGTTCGACCGTTCGCCATCTTGGATTCTTTTGCAGTTCGAGCTTCAGACTGTTAATAGCCTTTAACCCTTCATCTATAGCTTGAAACCCTTGCTCCTGCAGCCAGTCACGGCTCAAATCCAGGCTGCCCATGATCGGATAGGAAGGACTCGAGCTTTGCAGCATGGCAAGAGCTTGACGCAGAGCCTTCCGGTTGATCCGATCTCCCTGCACATGCAGCATCGAACCCATCGTCATCGCCGTCAGCATCTTATGCGTCGATTGCACGACCACATCCGCGCCTGCCGACAACGCCGAGAGCGGCAGCTCCGGGTGAAAGCCGAAGTGAGCGCCGTGCGCCTCATCGACGAGCAGCAGCTTGTCCTGCGCATGCAGCAGGTCGGCCAGCGGCTTCAAATCGGCGCTTACTCCGTAATAAGTAGGGCAGGTTACCAATAAGCCTTGGGCTTCGGGATACCGACGGAGCGCTTCTTCAACGTCTTGCCTTTGCAAGCCGGTAAACAGCCCGCTGGCCGGATCTTGCCGCGGCGTTATAAATACAGCCTTGATCCCCGCCAGCATCAGTCCGTGAATCACGGACTTGTGGGCATCCCGCTGTACAAGCAACAGCTCTCCGGGACGGCAGGCCGCTAAGATCGCCGCTTGATTGCCGACCGTGCTGCCGCCTACGAGAAAGAACGTCTCGTCCGCCCCGAAGCAGGACGCTGCCAGACGCTGCGCCTCTAGAATCGCCGCCTCGGGATGATGCAGGTCATCCGTTCCCGGGAGCTCCGTCACATCGAGAGCCAATATCGGCCCGTAATACGACGCGGCCTCCTCGTAAGCTTCCGCCTTGCCCTTATGTCCGGGTACATGAAAGCGGCTTGTATGTAAATGATCGTAAGTCCGCATGGCTTCAAATAACGGACGTTTCCGTTCCGACACGTGCGACACGCCTCATTTCTAACCAGAATCACATGGATAGCAGTATTGTACCAAACTAAAAAGCCCGCTTCCATCCCTTCTTGAGACAAAGGAGCTTTGGACACGGGCAAACCTACCGATTACGCATTCTTTTTATATAAAATTTGTTTCATCTGATGAATAAAGAAGGGATACTTCACGTCGCTGACATCCGTTCGAACCATCTCCGTCTCGCACTCTTCGCAAATGAATTCAGTAATAATCATGATGCCGTTTGCCTTTTCTTGTCCGCAAATAATGCAAGAGGCTGTATATTCGTTCTGCAACGATTCATTCATGCAGTGTTCACCTCTATTCTTCTTTTCTATCAGTATGTCCTATTCTCTCAAGAATAAACGGTTATGAACTATTTTTATGTCAAAAGAGCTCATCCGGTGCACCCTATCTTCAAATTTGTTGCTCCATGACCGATAATAGTAATACTGAAATATTAGTTAATCGGCGAGGATGAACGTGATACGATGAACAACGACCGGACCCTATCCAAAGATTCGACGATTTACAACTATCGTTTGTTACGTAGAGTTCACCACAAGGCCGTCCATCATTATGCTTACTGGCTGCTGACCGTTCTGGCTTGGATCTACGCGCTGCTACACATTGAACTGCTGTCTTTCGCCGTTGTCCTCTTCGGAATTCCGCTGGTGCATGCCGTATTTCTACACACCCTTCACCGCACGAAGGAAGGACAGGCTCCAAAGGCATGGCGCTGGTCGTTCCGAATGCCTTGGTTCGGGTATACCCCCGGCAATTACATCGCGCTGGCTAAAGTCCTCCGGCTTCATAATCAATTGTTTTGGATCGTCTTGTTAATTTTAGCTTGTTTCTATCCGTGGCTGTCGACCGATGTGCTGCTGTTTGCGATGTTTTATCACGTATGGCTGCTTCTGCCGCGCCTTATGATCATCTTTATATTTCGCAAATACAAGTCTAGCGGATTATTGAAAATCAATCCTCACGACACGTCCTGTTATACCCAATAATAGGACGTGTTTTTCTATTCCAGTATATAGCGTAAAACAAAGAACCCTAGCTCATCCATGAGGACTGGCTAGGGTTCTGTTATTCCCTGAAAACTGGATACGAAACTCAGCATGCTGAATGCTTTTATTGGGGCCCACGCAAAGTAATCGGAATCAGCTTCGTCAGCTTCACGTCACTTTGTGGGGATACCATATGCTTCCGAAGCAGTTTCCTTCGGAAACTTGTA
>NZ_VIDW01000049.1:0-30015 GCF_006519665.1 Paenibacillus sp. tmac-D7
GCGGCGCGCGGCCGTCTCGCGGGGGCCCGTTGCAGGTACGTGCCGCCCCGCTTTCGCGAGCCCCATCACAGGCATGTGATGGTACACGCATTCGTACCGGCCCTCCGGGACGAGGTAGCTCTCGTGGTAAATACCGACGGAGCGGCTGGCCGCGACCTTTTGGTTAAACATGCGCCAGGCGTCAAGATGAAACGCGCCCTGCCGCGCATACTGCTCCAGCTGCTCGAACGACCGCCAATACTGCACGATCATCGGTCCCCGCAGCGTTATGAAATATTCCGCGTGCAGGAAGCCGAGCTCCGGATGCGTGTACAGCTCCTTCAGCATCGGCGGCATCGCCTTAATAATCGGTAGCCAATCGCGAACCGCCCACAGCTTATTCACCCGAACCCCGATAATGAACACCACGAACGAACCTTCGATTTGGGCCGTATAACGACCGGGCACTACAGCAGCCATTACGAATGACCTCCTTCGCCTAATAACGACAAATGCCGCTCGTAATGAGCAAGCAGGTCGCGCTCTTGAAACATATGCGCCGACAAATAGGCACCGTAGAAAATCGTCACCAGCACCTTCGCAGCCTCAAGCGGCGTTACCCCCTGCCTCAATTCGCCGGCTTCCGCCGCCTCGCGGACGGATCTCTCAAACAGTGCATCCATACGGGGCTCCCGTCCCCCCAGCTCCGGATTTCCCGGAAACAGCAGCTGAACCTCGGCTTCGCTCAATTCCGGCATGCACGGATGCATTTTCAACTCGCTCAAAAACCCGATCAAAGCCAGCATCAACCCCGGCCTCTCGGCACTCGACCGCTGAATGTGGAGAAATAAATGACGGATCGCGTCGAACCCCTTCTTACCGTTCTCCTTCAGCTCGATCAGCCGCTCGGTAAGCCATACCCTCATGAAATAAATCAACAAATCTTCCTTTTGCCGAAAAAACTTGAAGAACGTCACCTTCGACACTTCCGCTTTCCGGCAAACATCCTCGACCGTCATGTCGCGAAAAGACCGTTCCCCGATCAAGCTTAAGCTCGCCTCGTAGATCGCCAGCTTGGCCCGCGCTTTCTTGAGCTCACGCAGAGAGATCTGCCGCGTATTCATGGTTCGTTCCCCCTCCATATTAAAGTTAACTTATATAAATAAATTAACTTAAGTTAATTTTTATGTCAAGGGATCAACCTATTTTCAGGCTCAAGGCTATACGCCCGTTAGAGCGCCGGTGCTGCCTGACCACGTGTCTCTTCACTCCGATACTTTAAATACCTCTTTATTAATAGGGACGATCCAAGTAAACTGGTAAGAAAAGCACTGGCGATGTCACCCTTCAATTGCTGTTCCGACTATTTCATTGAACTTTAGCCATGGTAAGATCGTCAAAAGACTTGAGGTGTCTGTTTTGGAATCGGATGTGAATTTTGAATATTTAAAGTATTTGTCCGACAGCTCCGACAAGAAGGCGATCTTACAGGAGCTGATGACCGCTTACGGTAAGGATGTATGGAATTATGCCTACAGCATCACACGCAAGTGGGATCAGGCTGATGATATTACGCAAGAAGTGTTCCTGAAAGTGTACCGGAATTTATACTCGTTTCGCTGTGAATCTTCGGTCAAGACATGGCTGCTCGCCATCACCCGCAACATGACCCTCGACTACCGCAAATCGGCTTTCCTCCGCAAAGTGACGCTTGTCGACGCGTTCACCGCCCGGGAAGAGCAGGCTACGGCTTCAACCGAGCAAGAGGTGATGTCCAAGTTGACGGTAAACGAAATGTGGGACTTGGTGTTGAAGCTTCCGGTGAAATACCGCGAGGTATTGATCTTGTTCGCCCACCATCAGTTATCGATGAAGGAGATTGCGGAGCTGCTCGGCGTGAGCGAAGGAACGGTGAAATCGAGGCTGTTTCATGCGCGGAACAAAATTTCGAGGTTGAAGGAGAGTCGTCGCATTGGATCCGATTGACAAGGAACTTAAACAGGAGTTGTCCGACGGCCCGTTTGCCCAGGACGGGTTTACGGATGCTTTGCGCAAACGAATCGAAGAACGCATCATGACCGCGGAAGCCCCTTCCTCTCCGACGGTCCGCCGAATTCGTCCCTGGCTCGCCGGTGCAGGGGCTGCGGCCGCTGCAGCCTTGCTGTTCCTTGCGGTGGAAGGCGACCTATGGTTCATGCCTCCCGCCTCAACGCTGGATTCAGCGCCTATGGCAGCTACGGCCTCGCAGGTCGTGCCGGATTTCGAGTCGACCGTCCGAACGGCGCTCCTGGTCGGTCTGCGAACCGATACGAAAACCGCCGAACCGACGGAAGAAAAGAGCGAATACCGCACGCTGTTAATCGCGCCGGATGACAGCCGTTTGAAAGTGATAAGCCAAGGCCCCGGCATCCTCATGCCGTATAAAATGGACTTCTGGCGCTTGAGAGAAGCGCGCACCGTAAACGGGGAAGGCCGCGCTTACGTCTACTGGAGCGCAGCGCTCGCCGCCTCCTCCAGATCAGCCGACCAGTCGGCCAAACAGGTCGCAGCCCTGTCTAACGCGGCCTTAACGGAAAAGCTTCTATTCGTCGGCAACCGTTACATCGCCGTGGAGCAGAAGGTCATGACCCGGGATAAGAAAGGCGATTTACGGAGTTCCCGGTTTGTATGGGTGAAAGACGTGCCGCAACTCGCGGGCTCCTCTAACCCCGATGAGCCGCCGTTACAGCAGCCGCATGTGAAGCTGAAGGACATTTTCGGCACGGCCGTCGAGCCTGCGCTCCAGCAGCTGGACCCATACCTCCCGCTTATGCCGAGCGAATTTCAGCCGAAGCATGCGTCAACCGACACCTGGGGGGAGAGCTGGACGATCGCTCGTCAACAAGGCCGCTGGATTGCGAAGGTCGCTTCCTATGAGAACGATGCGAGCGGCGACAGCCAATCCTATCGTCTGAAGGATGTGCCGATGTCGCTGCCGGCGGAAGTCGTTTCCCATGATCGGTTAGTTCCCGAGTGGGGGGAAATCAAACGCATTCAACCGGCCGCCGTCGACGCCTACTCTTCGCCGAACCTCGATGTCGTCCTTGTCGTCGCGGACCGCCATTTGATCGTGTATCCTTATAAGGGCGTCCTGCTGCCGAACCCGCTCCTGACCGTCGAGCTGAAACCTCAGGAGTCGGTCATTATGGCGCATTGGGCGACCGACCCGTACATCGATCCGTGGAAGAAGAACGTCTCCGCGTTCCTTACTCAATAAACGACGTGTTCCTCAAACGTCGGCGTGTTCGGCACGATAAGCATATGCGTTTGCCCAGGAAGCAGCGAAACTTCACGGCCCTGATCGTACAAGCGAATAGGGTCGTTTTCGCGTTCCCGCTTCCACTCCACGGATTTAGCCATGCCGCGTTGGAACAAGACGGCCGTCCCCTGCCCCATTAGTTTCACGTCGCGGCGGCCTTCATTATCGAGAATGCGATGCACCGCGCCCAGGACAACGACGTTCGTCGCCGTTAACGTCTCTCCGTTATTCAAATCGCTATGCGCGCTGCCGTTAATCGAACGCTTGTAATTGCGCGCCGCTTCGTCATACTCGTAGGACACCCGGTACGACTTCACCAGGAACGTCACATCGACTTTGCGCGCCTCCTTCGCCCCGCTGCCCATCGTTTCAACCGCGCCGCTTTCCGGCTTGGCGAACGAATAAACGGGCGCCGTCGGTCCTTGATCCTTGAGACCCCGTTTACCGGCGCCGTCGCGGATATTTGTCAAATTCGTATATAAGTTGTGCGGAGCTTTCCGGGATTTCTCCCTCCAGAAGTATGGGCCCGCGTTCGTGATCTCGTCCAGGTTCTCGATTCTCTCGCGGCTGATCGTCTCGTAACCGTCCGGACTGCCTCCCGCGTGCACTTGAATCGCGCCATACGATTTACCGATACTGATGAAATAAGGACGAATGCTGCGGACAGGTCCGATGTCGCCCGTGAAAGCGCTGCTCTGAAACAGCGCGATCAACCGGGTGATTTCGCCTTCAGCGAGCACCTCGTACAGTAAATCAGCCTGCTGCAGCCCACTCTGCGGACGCGCCTGCGGCGCATTGTTGATGACTACCATAACCGGCCGGGATTCGTTCTTCTCCGCGGTCTCTACGCCGGTGAGCGGCGCCAGATACGCAGCCTTCGGTGCAGGAGCCGGAGGCTCCTCTTGCTTCAGGACAGGCTTTGCCGTCTCCGCCGCCTCCGGTACAGTTGTTGCGCCATCATCCGCATTGCAACCCGCTGCCGACAGCGCCATAGCGCAAGCAAGCAGCGCAAAGCCGCCTTTGCGCTTCCATCCCGTCTTTCGTTGCCAGGCCTTCTCCCGGTCCGCTGACCTTTTGTCCATTAAGGCTCACCTCGTTCGCTTGTCTTCTTGTAGCTTCTAGTAATCTATATTCTATCAACTTCACAAATAGAAGCGGATGAATCAAGCATTAACCGAACATCCAACAGCTTAATGACAAGGAACCGTATTGATACTGGCGGTGCAGCAGCTTCGCCTTCTTCCCTTCATGCGCCGCGCCCATGGCGATCAACAGCGGCACGAAATGCTCCGACCGAGGCACCGCCTCTTTCGCGAACGGCGCCTCCGCGTCATAACGAAACAACCGATCGATGTCCCACGTCTCGATCCGCTCCCCAAGCCACTCGTCGAATTCGAGCGCCCACGCGCTGACGTCCCCGCTGTCCCAAGCAAGCCGGTTCAGATTATGAACCGTACCGCCGCTGCCCATAATTAGCACGTCCTGCTTCCGCAAGGCGGCCAGCGCTCGGCCGATTCTGTACTGCTGCTCGGGCACGAGACCGGCATGAACCGACATCGATACAACGGGGACATCCGCTTGCGGATACATCAGCTTCAAGACGCTCCAGGCTCCGTGATCCAGCCCGCGTCGGTCGTCAAGCTCGGCTGCCACGCCTTCCTTCTCCAGCAGTTCCCGAATTTGCAGCGCAAGCGCAATGTCGCCTTGGGCCCTATATTCGATCTCATATAAGGCGTCCGGGAAACCGAAGAAATCATGGATCGTTGTATAACGCACGGCGGAGCCGATTTGCTGCACCGCAGCTTCCCAATGTGCACTGAACAGAACGATAGCTCGCGGCTTGGGCAGCTTCTGTCCCAGCGTTTGGAGAAACCCGGTGTAGCGGAGCCGATCGGTTACAAGCGTCGGAGCCCCATGGGCAACGAACAAGGAAGGAAGCATACAGGCTGAACTCCTTTCCGGAATCGGGATCACAGACACGACAGGCGCGTCCTTTCTCCCCCAAAATCATCTACCTACAATATTCCGTTCTTCCGCTCCCAATTCCTGCTGCATCGCGCAAATCGGGCCAAACGCCGAAGAGACCGGCAAACATCGATGCGATGTTTGCCGGTCTCTTCGGTTCATTCGATACTCTTACAGCTGGCCTTGCACCCAAGCTTCCAGCTCCGACAGAGGGCGGAAACCTACTTGCGTCCCGACTTCAACTCCGTCCTTGAACAGCTTCAGCGTCGGAATGCTCATGACGCCGTACTTCCCGGCCGTTTCCGGGTTGTCGTCCACGTTCACCTTCGCGATCGTCACCGAATCGCCAAGCTTACCGTTCAGTTCTTCCAAGACCGGCGCAATCATTTTGCACGGTCCGCACCAAGGGGCCCAGAAATCGACGAGCACGACGCCTTCCTTTACGGTTTGGCCAAAATCGCTGTCTTTCGCATTTACAATCGCCATCGTTTATCTCTCCTTTTATTAAATGAAGTTCTCTATATCAAACTGTTTATAAAATAATAACAGTTAGATCGCAAAAAAGTTACTTTTTGCTGGCTTGAACACGCACACGCTCGAGCACATCGCTAATTTTGAGCTGCTCCAAGTATGTCATCATGCGCTCTTCCGCCTCGGAAAAAATCCCATCCATCACATCGGCCATGTTGCAGGCGATCATGCAGTCCTCTTCCTCATCGCCCGAACACCAGGAAGGCTTGATCGAACCTATAGAGGTGATGCAATAAATTTCCGCCAGCGACACTTCATCCGGGTCGCACGCCAGCGTGTAACCGCCGCCGCTGCCCTCTTTGGTCACCACATAACCGGCTTTCCTCAGAAAGCTCAATACTTTGCGAACCCGAGCCGGATGGGTACCTACATTATCCGCGATATACTCGCTGGTTGCGGAGCGGTCGGAGCGATAGGCGAGCAGTACCAAGCTATGCACTGCAATCGTGAATTCGCTGTTCATGCCGCCGTCCCCCTCCTGCTTCGTATACTGTAATTATATTTATAACAGATACTATTGTCAACCCTTTGCCTGTCCCTCCTATTTTGCATGGTCGCTTCCGATGTTATACACCCCTTTGCAAGCAAAGAACCGTCACGTTTCTAAAAAGAAAGGTGACGGTTCTCATGAGTCATTATTTAATTTCGTAAATTTTGAACAATTCGTCCAGCATCAGGTTGGCCGCTTTAACGCCGCCCGCCGTATTCCAGATCGCGTCGTTCACTTTATATGCTTTGCCGTTCTTTACGGCGTTCAAGTTTTTCCAGAGCGGATCGTTAGTCCAATCCTTCTCTTGCTGATTTCCTTTGTCATCGCCGGTTTCATAAGTAAAGTAGAAGATGATATCGCCGTCAGCTTCAGGAAGACGCTCTTTTGTAATTTCTTCGACGAACGTATCTTTCGCTTTTACCGTCGTACGGGCAATGCCCATTTGTTTGAAGATGATGCCCGTAAACGTATCGGATAAATAAATTCTCGTTTTGCCCGCCATAAAGCGCACAACGGACACTTTCTGCTGCAGCTTGTCGCCGGCTTTCGCCTTGAATTCCTCAGTACGTTTGTCGAAAGCGGCGATCACTTTCTCGCCTTCTTCCTTCTTGCCTACCGTTTCGGCATACAAACGGTAATTGCTCTTCCACTCGCCGCGCAGCGTTTCGGAGAACACGGTCGGAGCGATCGCTTTAAGCTGCTCGTAAATTTTTTCTTGACGCATCTTGTTCCCGATGATCAGGTCCGGCTTCAGTGAAGCGATCAGCTCGATGTTCGGCTGTCCCTCTTCACCCAGCACCGTAACGCCTTCCATGTCGGCCTTAATGTGGTCGTACCACGGGTTGCCGGTAAACGACTTAACCGCGCCGACCGGCTTAATGCCAAGCGACAACAGCGCTTCTGTTCCTTCGTTTGTCAGGATGACGACGCGTTTAGGGTTAGCCGGCACTTCCGTTTCGCCCATCGCGTGTTTCACTTTATGAGGAGCAGCAGCAGGCGTTGCCGTTTCCGTCTTCCCTCCTGCAGTATTGTTCGTTTCCGCAGGAGCAGCCGGTTTCGTGCCGCAGGCGGACAGAACGAGTCCTACCATTAGAATGACGGCAAGCAGCGTCATCGATTTGGCTTGAATAAATGTCTTCATGTTACGTGTAAACCCCCCGTTTGATGATCAATGATGGTTTTAGCGGAAAAGAATGATAATCATTATCATCTTTGCCTCGTTTATCGTAATCGTTCCTTCATTCGTTGTCAATAAAAATTTTGATAATGATTCTCAAAATCATTGACTTACGAGAACCATTCTCATAAAATGAGACATAGCCTCCATTATCGATTTTATTAATTTTTCATTATATGCATTAAAGGAAGCGGGCCAGACATTCATGCAAACCTACTTACATACGACAACATTTCGCATTATCGGACTACTCGCAGCTATTGCGCTGCTCGCCCTGGCCATGCTGGCCAGCGTGAAATACGGCGTCACCACTTATTCATGGGAACGCATCGTCTCCTCGTTCACCGCCTACACGGAAACCAACGATAATCTGATTATTCGCTCATCCCGTATCCCACGATCGCTTATTGCCGCGATCGTCGGCGGCAGCCTGGCGGTAGCCGGTGCGCTGATGCAGGCCATCACCCGCAACCCGCTCGCCTCACCCAGCCTGTTCGGCGTGAATGCCGGAGCTTCGTTCGCCATCGTACTATGCGTCGCTTTCTTCAATGTATCCGGTTTAGTAGCCTTCACGTGGATTGCGTTTCTTGGTGCAGCGGTCAGCTCGGTGCTCGTGTATCTGCTCGGTTCCGTCGGCCGCGACGGGATGACTCCAATTAAGATCACGCTCGCCGGCTCGGCTATATCCGCATTCTTTTTCTCCCTGACGCAAGGGATCCTGCTCGCCAACGGCAAAGCTTTCGACCAGGTGTTGTTCTGGCTTGTCGGTTCGGTGTCGGGTCGTACGATGGACATGTTGACGGCCGTTCTCCCGTACATCGCCGTCGCTATGATCGGAGCGCTTGTGCTGGCGCCCCATATGAACGTGCTGTCGATGGGCGACGACGTGGCCAAAGGCTTGGGCCAACGCACCGTCTTGATCAAAGCGGCTGCGGCCGTCGTCATCGTGCTGCTGGCCGGCGGCTCCGTCGCCGTTGCCGGCCCGATTCTGTTTATCGGCGTTATCATTCCGCATATTGTGCGTTTCCTGATTGGCATCGATCATCGCTGGGTCATCCCGTATTGCGCCGTACTTGGCGCCTTGCTTCTCGTTACCGCAGACTTGGGAGCGAGATATATCGCCATGCCGACCGAGGTGCACGTTGGCGTCACCACCGCTTTAATGGGCGTGCCTTTTGTCGTTTACATCGCGCGCAAGGGAGGACTACTTCGATGAACAGCTCGCGCAGCCGCTACATTACCTTACGCAGCAGCTTTTACTCGTTCCTGATTCACCGGAAAGCGCTTGTCGCCGGCCTGCTGCTCCTCGTGGCAACCGTTGCTGTGATGATTTTATGCACAGGAATCGGAAGCCTGTACATTGCCCCCGGCGAAGTCATTCGCTCGGTATTCGGTTACGGGACGGACTCGAATGAACTCATTATCCGATCGCTTCGTCTGCCTCGAATCATCACAGCCGTTCTGATCGGAGCGTCGCTGGCCGTCTCCGGTGCGATTCTGCAAGGGGTCGTACGCAATCCGTTGACGTCGCCGGACAATATCGGCATCACCGGCGGCGCCGTGCTTGGCGCTGTTTCGTTCTTCTTCTTTTTCGCCGAACGCTTAAGCATTCATTGGCTTCCGCTGTTCGCCATTATCGGCGCGTTGGCCGCAACCCTGCTCATCTACACGCTCTCTTGGAAGAAGGGCGTCTCGCCGCTGAGACTCGTCTTAATCGGCATTACGATGACTGCAGCCATGAACTCGATCTCTTATATGATGATGATTATGGGTCCCGTCGTTCTCGCCAACCAATCACTGACGTTTATGACCGGCAGCATCTACGGCGTCTCCTGGGAAAAGGCTGTAACGCCCCTCTTCCCATGGGTGCTCGTACTGATGCCGATTCTGTTCTTTCTTGCGCGACACGTTAACGTCCAGGAGCTTGGCGAAGACGTCGCCCGCAGCGTCGGCAGCAGCGTGCAGCGCCAACGGTTGTTGCTGATCTTGCTGAGCGTAGCGCTCGGCGGCACAGCAATCGCCTTTGGCGGCGCGATTACCTTCATCGGCCTGATGGCTCCGCATATGGCGCGACGCCTCGTCGGTCCGAGCTTCGGCGCCCTGCTGCCCGTCTCGGCGCTGATTGGCGCGATTCTGCTGCTGCTTGCCGACTTGGCCGGACGTACGATCGCCCCGCCGCTCGATATTCCTGCCGGCGTGTTCACCGCCAGCGTCGGCGCGCCTTTATTCATTTTCTTATTGTACCGTAACCGTAACAGTAACCGATAAAGCCTATAAACGGCAATCCCATTAACCAAAGGAGCGATCCCGATGACCGCCATTCAATCCAACGAACTCTGCCTAAGCTACGGGGATACCCGCATCTTCGAGAGCCTCAACCTGAGTTTGCCAAAAGGAAAAATCACCGTCTTCATCGGCAGCAATGGCTGCGGCAAGTCGACCCTGCTGCGTTCCCTCGCCCGGCTGCTGAAGCCGCAAAAGGGTCAGGTCGTATTGGACGGCAGCGACATCGCTTCCTTAGCTACCAAAGAGATTGCGCGCCGCATGGCGATTCTTCCGCAAGGCCCCGCCGCTCCGGATGGACTAACGGTGCTTCAGCTCGTAAAGCAAGGCCGTTACCCTTACCAGAACTGGCTGCAGCAGTGGTCGAAGGAAGACGAAACGATGGTGCAGCGTGCCCTGGAGCTCACCCACATGACGCCGCTTGCCGACCGTACGGTTGACTCGTTATCGGGCGGACAGCGCCAGCGCGCTTGGATTGCCATGACATTGGCACAGGGAACGCCCACCATCCTGCTCGACGAGCCGACGACTTATCTCGATTTGGCACACCAAATCGAAGTACTCGATCTGCTGCATCAATTGAATGAACAGGAGCAGCGGACGATTGTGATGGTGCTGCATGACATCAACCTCGCCTGCCGGTACGCTCACAACATCGTCGCCATTAAGAACGGCAAGGTGTGCGCCGAAGGACGGCCTCAAGATATTGTCGACGAATCGTTGATCGCGACCGTGTTCGATCTCGATTGCCGGGTGATCCAAGACCCGTTGTTCGGTACGCCGATGGTCGTACCTTTCGGCCGGGGCAAGCAGCCCGTTTTCCAAGACTTCGTCCCCGATGCTGCCGTGACCGCAGCTTCAGCCGCGGCGACAGCGGCCATGCGGGAAGAACAACCGGTTTAAACAGCATTTCCTCCGCCACATAATCTGCATCGCTTGTTGGGCAAGCTAAGTGTAATCGTGGAAGGAGGGCTGCGTCATGACGTTGGCCGATTACGCGAATCAATATTGGCTTTCTGCGCTGCTCATTACAGGAACCGTCATCGCCGGCATTTGCGTCTATAAGTATTGGGATAAAATCGTGATCAAAGGCAGCGGAAGAAAGTAGCCGCCCGCCTATACAAAAAGCCGGAGTCGGAAGGAATTGTCCTTCTGCTCCGGCTTTTGACTTCTATTTGAGTTACACGAGCGCTTTCTTCGCAATGTCCGTACGGTAGTGCTTGCCTTCGAAACGAATCCGGTCGGCTGCGGCATACGCTTTGGCACGGGCCTCCGCAATGTTCGATCCGAGCGCCGTCACGCCGATGACGCGGCCGCCGTTCGTGACGAGCTGTCCGCCTTGAACCGCTGTGCCGGCGTGAAACACGAGCGCATCCGGTTCGTTCTCCGCGTCCTCGAGCCCTTCGATCGGAAGTCCTTTCGGATACGCCGCCGGATATCCCGGCGAAGCGAGGATGACGCATACGGCGGCCTCGTCGCTCCATTGGATATCCATTTGATCCAGACAGCCGTTGACCGTGGCGAGGAAAATATCCAGCAAATCGGTTTTCAACCGCGGCAGCACGACCTGCGTTTCAGGATCTCCGAAGCGCGCGTTGAATTCGATAGTTTTCGGACCTTCCGGCGTAAGCATCAATCCCGCGAACAGCACGCCGCGGAATGGGCGTCCTTCGGCCACCATCGCTTTCGCCGTCGGTTTAATGATCGTTTCGATCGCCTCGTCGATGATCGATTGCGGGATATGCGGCAGAGGAGAATACGTACCCATCCCGCCTGTATTTGGACCCTGGTCGTTGTCATAAACGGCCTTATGATCCTGAGCAGCCGCCATCGGACGCACCACCTCGCCATCGACGAAGGAAAGAATGGACATCTCCTGGCCCGTCAGGAACTCTTCGATGACGACCTGGTTGCCTGACTCGCCGAACACTTTCGCGACCATAATGTCTTGAAGCGCTTGATCCGCTTCTTCGATCGATTGCGCGATAATGACGCCTTTACCTGCCGCGAGGCCGTCGGCCTTGATGACATAAGGCGCACGCAATTGGTTTAAATAAGCCCGTGCCGGCTCGTACGAATCGAACGATTCGTACGCTGCGGTCGGGATGTCGTACTTTTTGAGCAGCTGCTTGGTGAACACTTTACTGCCCTCAATAATAGCGGCGTTCTGGCGCGGTCCGTAAACCGTCAACCCTTTCGCTTCCAAATGATCGACGATGCCTTCGGCCAAAGGATCATCCGGTCCGATGACGACTAAGTCAATCGTATGATCGATCGCGAATTGCGCGATCTCTTCAAACTTGTTAACCGGAATCGGCACGCACTCCGCCACTTGGGCGATACCGCCGTTACCCGGCGCACAGTACAGCTCCTTCACCTTCGGGCTTTTTTTCAGCGCCCAACAAATTGCATGCTCGCGGCCGCCGCCGCCCACTACCAATATCCGCATCTGGCTACGCTCCCCTTAGTGTTTAAAATGGCGCACGCCCGTCATCACCATAGCGATGCCGTGCTCATTCGCGACGCGGATCGATTCTTCGTCCTTGATCGAGCCGCCCGGCTGAATCACCGCGGTGATGCCTGCTTTAGCCGCAAGCTCCAGCGTATCGCCCATCGGGAAGAACGCATCGGAGGCGAGCACGGACCCTTGCGCTTTGTCCCCGGCTTGCTCGATGGCGATTTTGGCTGCGCCGACACGGTTCATTTGACCGGCGCCTACACCGATCGTCATGTCGTCCGCCGCGAGCACGATCGCATTGGACTTCACATGCTTCACAACTTTCCAAGCGAACAACAGCTGCTTCAGCTCGGCCTCGGTCGGTTGACGTTCCGTCACGATTCGCAGATCCGCTTCAGTGAGCTGGTAAGCGTCGCTGTCCTGCACCAGCATGCCGCCTTCGACGGTCGTGATGATAGCTTCCGCTTTTTTCGCCCCGCTGATGTCGCCGACTTGCAGCAGTCGAATATTTTTCTTTTGCTTCAGGATGTCGAGCGCTTCTTGGCTGAAATCCGGCGCGATGACGATTTCAAGGAAAATTTCATGAAGCAAGAGCGCCGTTTCCTTGCCGATGGTCCGGTTCGCCGCAACGATGCCGCCGAAGATCGAGACCGGGTCGGCTGCGTAAGCTTTTTGGCAGGCTTCGTGAATGTCGGTGCCGATACCGACGCCGCAAGGGTTCATATGTTTAACCGCAACAACGGCCGGTTCGCTGAATTCTTTAACGATTTGCAGCGCCGTGTTTGCATCGTTGATGTTGTTATAAGACAGCTCCTTGCCATGCAGCTGTTCGGCCGTCGTAATGTTACCGGACGGAGCGAGCGGCTTACGGTAGAACGCCGCTTTCTGATGCGGGTTCTCGCCATAGCGAAGGTCTTGTACTTTCTCGTAAGTGACGGTGAGCTTCTCCGGCAGCGGTTCGCCTGTTTGCTTCGCCAAGTAATCGGAGATGAGCGCGTCGTAAGCCGCCGTGTGGCGGAATACTTTGCCTGCGAGGCGCTTGCGCGTATCCAGTGTCGTATCGCCTGCGGCTTTGACTTCTTCCAGGACGGCCGAATAATCGCCAGCATCGACGACAACGGTCACGAACGCATGGTTTTTCGCCGCCGAACGCAGCATCGTCGGTCCGCCGATATCGATGTTCTCGATCGCATCCTCATAGGTAACATCCGGTTTCGCGATCGTTTCGGCGAACGGATACAGGTTGACGACCACAAGGTCGATGTAGTCGAGACCAAGCTCTTTCATCGCCGCTTGATGCTCTTCGCTGTCGCGAATCGCCAGCAGTCCGCTATGTACGGCGGGGTGCAGCGTTTTGACGCGTCCATCCAGAATTTCAGGGAACCCCGTTACTTCGGAGATGCCGATAACCGGCACGCCCTTCTCTTTGAGCAGCGATTGCGTGCCGCCTGTCGAAATGATTTGCACGCCCAGTTTGGCGAGTTCGCCGGCAAACTCCACAATGCCGGTTTTGTCCGAGACGCTGATTAATGCTCTTCTAATAGCCACGTTGGTTGGTGCCTCCCTCATCGTATAAGTTCTTCCATAAATGGCACGCGTGCGAACGCCCAAGTGCCCTTTTTCCCGTTCTTTGTCTACTGCTCTTTTCCGCTCTTGATTTCTCTTTGACCGCACCTGGCTGCCCGGGCGATCTACGCTTCCTAGACGCGCTCGACATGCCGTCCGTTCAATCGCACCTTGCCATCGCGAATCCAGCCGATCACCTGCGGATACAACTTGTGCTCGATGCGGTGTACCCGCTCCGCGACCGTTTCTTCCGTATCTCCCGGCTGAATCTCCAGCGCCGCCTGAGCGATGATCGGTCCCGTATCCATGCCGCCGTCTACAAAGTGAACGGTTACCCCCGTCACCTTCACCCCATAGTCAAGCGCCTGACCGATTGCATTCACCCCTGGAAAAGCAGGCAGCAGCGACGGATGCACATTAATCAACCGCCCGTAGAACGGCTTGACCAACACGCTTGTGATCAACCGCATATAACCGGCCATCACGATTAAATCGACTTGCTTCTCCTGCAGCTGCGCCAATATTTCTTGCTCGTAGTGCTCGCGCGACTCGTAATCCTTCGGCCGGAACGCATGCACCGGCACGCCGGCCGCCTGCGCCCGTTCCACGACCTTCGCCTTCGGCCGGTCGCAAACCAAAAGCTCGATGCGAACATCGAGCTGCCCTGCTTTCACCGCATCTGCGATCGCTTGGAAGTTGCTCCCGCTGCCTGATGCAAATACGGCGATTCGAAATGGTGACGAACTCATACGTCCGCCCCGTTAAACGTCACCACTCGCGTACCCGCCGTCACGCGTCCGAGCGTGTAGGCCTTCTCGCCGTGCTGTTCAAACAGAGACGCCGCCTTCGCCGCATCCTCCTCCGACACGATAACCACCATCCCGATCCCCATGTTAAAGGTACGGAACATGTCGTTATGGCTGATGCCGCCCTCGCGCTGCATCAATTCGAAGATCGGCAGAATCGGCCAGGATCCGTAGTCGATTTCCACGTTCACGCCTTCCGGCAGCACGCGCGGAATGTTTTCCAGGAAACCGCCGCCTGTAATATGCGCCATTCCTTTGATCGGCACTTCGTTCAGGACGTTGAGCACCGGTTTGACATAAATTTTCGTCGGCGCAAGCAGCGTATCGCCGAGGCGTTCCCCGAGCGCGTCGATCGTGTCGTGCAGGCTGTAGCCTTTCTGTTCAAGCAGCAGCTTACGCACCAGTGAGAACCCGTTCGAATGCACGCCGCTTGAAGCAAGACCCAGCACGACGTCGCCCGGCTTGATCGTGCTTCCATCAATGATCTTCTTCTTGTCGACGATTCCAACCGTAAAGCCGGCAATGTCATACTCGCCTTCGCTGTACATACCCGGCATCTCTGCCGTTTCGCCGCCGATTAGCGCCGCGCCTGCTTGTACGCAGCCGTCGCTGATGCCTTTGACGATAGCCTCGATTTTTTCGGGAATGACTTTATCGCAAGCCAGATAGTCGAGGAAGAAGAGCGGCTCCGCGCCCTGCACGATAATATCGTTCACGCACATGGCTACCGCGTCGACGCCAATCGTGTCGTGCTTGTCCATCGCGAACGCGATCTTCAGCTTCGTGCCGACGCCGTCCGTTCCGGATACGAGCACCGGCTCCTCGTATTTCTCCTTATTCAGGCCGAACAGCGCGCCGAAGCCGCCGAGATCCGTCAGCACCTCGGGACGGAATGTCGTCTTCACGTGCTTTTTCATGCGTTCAACCGCTTCATTGCCGGCAGCGATGTCGACCCCGGCTTGTTTATATGCATCGGACACTTCGTTTTTCCTCCTCAGAATGGGAATGACCTTCGCTCCTGGAGAACGTATGGCTTTGGCTTGCATGTACACGCTGTTTCCCTCCGGCCGCTCTTGAAAATGAGTTCCTCAGGCTTACCTTGCGGCAAGAACTCATTTTCAAAGGCAGCTCCGCGTTTTCCTGCGGGAAAACGGCTTCGGAAGCTTATATCCGGTAACGTGCATCAACCTTCGCCTCCGCCTACCCCAAGCTCGAACAGCCAAAGTCAAAAGATTTGCGCAGGAACCTGCGCGGGGATAAAGGGAACGGCGGCCGGCCATGCGGCGGCGACCGCTCTAAGCTCCATATTGTTAAGCCGTTAATGGGGCCATACGGCCTTCAGCCTTTTTTTCCGTGCTCTTTAGCCCTACAGTACAGGCTTCTGGATGCCTTATTTTCATAATTTCCGCCGACTGCTTCGGGGAAGAAGACTGACAAGGGTTCTTCAGCAAGGAACGAACTTCCGGAACCTTCTCCCTAGTCGCAGCCGCAGCCGAGAGCGGCCTCATCCGGCACCGGCGTCGGGTAGTGATTGTCGAAACAGGCGGTACAGTGACCGCGGTTATACTCGCCGTTCGGACGTCCGATCGCGGCCAGCAGCCCGTCCTTCGTCAAGAAATGCAGCGAGTCGGCGTTGATCGCCTGGCGAATCTCTTCCACCGATTTCACCGCCGCGATCAGCTCTTGGCGGCTCGGCGTATCAATCCCGTAGAAGCACGGGTTGGCGAACGGCGGCGAGCTGATGCGCACGTGCACTTCGGACGCGCCCGCTTCGCGAAGCAGGTTCACGATGCGAAGCGAAGTCGTGCCGCGCACGATCGAATCGTCGATCATGACGACGCGTTTGCCTTCCACGATGCTGCGCACCGCAGACAACTTCATCTTCACGCCCTGCTCGCGCAGCTCTTGGCTAGGCTGGATAAAGGTCCGGCCGGTATAGCGGTTTTTGATCAAGCCGAGCTCGTACGGAATGCCCGTCTGCTCCGCATACCCGATGGCTGCCGAAATCGAAGAATCCGGCACGCCCGTTACTACATCCGCGTCCACGAACGCTTCCATCGCAAGCTGACGGCCCATCCGCTTACGGGCGGAGTGGATGTTCGTCTCGTCAATGTCGCTGTCCGGACGCGCGAAGTAGATGTATTCCATCGCGCAGATCGCGCGCTGCTTAACCGGCGAGAACCGGTCATACGTCACCGCGCCCGTCTTCAAATCCAGAATCAGCAGCTCGCCCGGCTCGATATCCCGTTCGAACTTGCCGCCGACAGCGTCGAACGCACAGGACTCGGAGGCGAACAATCGCGCCGTCCCCAGCCGCCCCATCACGAACGGACGCAAGCCGTGCGAATCACGAGCCACGATGAGCTTATCCCGCGTCTGAAACAGGAACGCGAACGCGCCTTCCACCTGCAGCAGCGCATCCTTCACGGCCAGCACGATGTCGTCATGCTTCGAGCGGGCGATCAAGTGCGCCACAACCTCGGTATCGCTCGTCGTCTGGAAGATCGAGCCCTCGCGCTCCAGACGCTTCTTGATGTCCGGCGCATTCGTCAAATTACCGTTCGTCGCAATCGCCAGATCGCCCTCGCGGTATTTGAAGACGAGCGGCTGCGCGTTCGCGAGCTTGCTCTCCCCCGACGTCGAGTAGCGCACGTGCCCGATCGCACAGGTACCGCTCAACGTCGCGAGGTTTTCGTTGTTGAATACTTCCTTCACAAGTCCCATGCCCCGGTGGTAGTTGAACGACTCCCCGCCGGTTACGCTGATGCCCGCGCTCTCCTGCCCTCGATGCTGAAGCGCATGAAGGCCGTAATAGGACAAGGAAGCAGCCTCCACATGTCCGAACACCCCGAACACGCCGCACTCCTCGCGCAATTTGTCGAACAAGCCGTCATGGCTGTTGATGCCTTCGTTATAAAAGTTCCCGGTCCAGAGCTGCCGCACAGCTCCGGTCCCGTTCACTCTAACTCCTGCTCCTTGTCCGCCGACGATCAGTTCATCAGACATGGAATCGCATCCTTCCAAACCTTTTCTAGTTGTGTTACAGATGCATCGATGGCCGAAACGCCATTCACCGAAACTTCCAGCTTCTCGCCGCCGACCGTACCTAATACTTGTACCGGCACGCCCCGCGATACCAACAGCTTCTCAAGCTCGCCGGCTTTATCCGCCGAAGCGCTGAGCAGAATCCGCGATTGGCTTTCGCTGAACAGCGCGATATCCGCACGCAGTTCGCTCGCGAAGTTAACCTTCGCCCCGATACGGCCGCTCATGCAGCTTTCCGCCAATGCGACAGCCAGGCCGCCGTCGGACAAGTCATGCGCCGAAGCGACAAGTCCGCTTTGGATCGCGCTGAGCACCGCATCCAGCAAAACTTTCTCTTCGTCCAAATCGATCGCGGGAGGACGTCCTTCCGTCACGCCGTGTACGACGTACTGGAACTCGCTGCCGCCCAGCTCCGCTTTTGTGTTGCCCAGCAGCAGGACGACGTCGCCCTCGCGCTTAAAGCCTTGCGTCGTAATATGATCGACGTCGTGCACCAAGCCGACCATGCCGACGACCGGCGTCGGGTAAATCGCGCCTTTGGCGTTCTCGTTGTACAAGCTGACGTTACCGCCGATCACCGGCGCATTCAGCTTGCGGCAAGCTTCCGCCATCCCGTCGACCGCTTTCTCCAGCTGCCAGAAAATTTCCGGCTTCTCCGGGCTGCCGAAGTTCAGGTTGTCCGTAATCGCGAGCGGCTCGGCGCCGGAGCACACATTGTTGCGCGCCGCTTCCGCGACGGCGATGCGTCCGCCTACTTCCGGATCCAAATACACGTAACGGCCGTTGCAATCGGTCGACATCGACAATGCCTTGCGGGAGCCGCGAATCGTAACGACCGCCGCATCGGAACCCGGCTGAACCGCCGTGCTCGTGCGCACCATGTAATCGTATTGGTTATAAACCCATTCTTTGCTCGCAACCGTAGGAGACGCCAGCACCTTCAGCAAAGCGCCGTTCAAGTCCGTCACTTCGGCATAACGCGTCGTATCGACGGAAGCATTCGCCTCGTAGTACGCAGGCACCGCCGAAGGCTTATGGTACATCGGGCACTCGTCGACCAGCGCCGTAACCGGCATGTTGCCGACCAGCTCGCCTTTATGGTACAGCTTCAGGTTGCCGTCGTCCGTTACTTTACCGACCTTCGCGCAGTGCAGGCCCCAACGCTCGAAAATCGCTTTTGCCTGAGCTTCATGCTCCGGCTTAACAACGAACAGCATGCGCTCCTGCGATTCGGACAGCATCATCTCGTAAGGCGTCATGCCTTCCTCGCGCTGCGGCACCTCATCCAAATATAATTCCATGCCGTTGCCGGCTTTACTTGCCATCTCCGCGCTCGAGCAGGTCAAGCCCGCGGCGCCCATATCTTGAATCCCGACGACGATACCGGAATTGATCAAATCCAGACAAGCTTCAAGCACGAGCTTCTCCATGAAAGGATCGCCCACCTGCACGGCCGAACGCTTGGATTCGGATTCCGCCGTCAAGTCCTCGGATGCGAACGTCGCGCCGTGAATGCCGTCGCGGCCCGTTGCCGGTCCGACATAGAACACCGGGTTGCCGACGCCTTTGGCCACACCCTTCTGGATTTTGTCATGGTCGATGAGGCCCACGCACATCGCGTTAACGAGCGGGTTGCCTTCGTAGCTCTCGTCGAACATGATCTCGCCGCCGACCGTCGGAATGCCGATACAGTTGCCGTAACCGGCAATCCCCGACACGACATGCTCGAACAAATATTTCACGCGGTCGTTCGTCAACCGTCCGAACCGCAAGCTATTCAGAACCGCAACCGGACGCGCGCCCATGGAGAAAATATCGCGGATAATCCCGCCCACACCCGTCGCTGCGCCTTGGTAAGGCTCTACCGCGGAAGGATGGTTATGACTTTCAATCTTGAATACAACCGCCTGATTGTCGCCGATATCGACGATCCCGGCGCCTTCGCCGGGCCCCATCAGAACGCGCGGGCCGGTGGTCGGAAACTTTTTCAGCACAACCTTGGAATTTTTATAGGAACAGTGTTCAGACCACATGACGCTGAACACGCCGATTTCTACATAATTCGGTTTACGGCCGAGGAATCCGCAGATTTTCTCATACTCCGCATCCGATACGCCGAACTGCTTGTACACCTTCTGCTCTTCGATTTGCTGAGCCGTTGGCTCCTTAGCCGATAGCTGCTGCGCCATGCTTTTCCCTCCAAGTGCTCAAAATCGATGTAAACATGCGGCGGCCGTCCGCCGAACCCAGAATCTCGCTGATCGCCCGCTCCGGATGCGGCATCATGCCGAGCACGTTGCCCGCTTTGTTGCAGATGCCCGCGATATCTTCAACGGAACCGTTCGGGTTGTTGCCCGCCTCGTAACGGAACACGATTTGGTTGTTCGCTTTCAGCTCTGCCAGCGTGGCGTCGTCACAGTAGTAGTTGCCTTCGCCGTGCGCGATCGGGATGTCAATGAGCTCGCCCTGCGCATATTCTTTCGTGAACGGCGTATCCGCGTTCTCCACTTGCAGCAAAGCCGAATGACAGCGGAACTTCATCGAGTTGTTGCGCAGCAGCGCTCCCGGGAGAAGTCCGGCTTCCGTCAATATTTGAAAACCGTTGCAGATGCCCAGCACGTATTTGCCTTGAGCCGCCGCTTCCACCAGCGCATTCATAACCGGCGCAAAACGGGCGATCGCTCCGCAGCGCAGGTAGTCGCCGTAGGAAAACCCTCCGGGTACGAGAATGCAATCGTATTTCGACAAATCCGTTTCCGTATGCCACACATAATCAACAGGCTGTCCGATAGTGTCCTCTACCGCTTTGTAGCAGTCGATGTCACAGTTGGAGCCGGGAAATACCAGTACCGCGAAATTCATCGCCTTCGCTCCTCCTTTTGGTTAAGCCTGAACCAGCTCGAAACGGTAATCTTCGATGACCGTGTTCGCAAGCAGCTTCTCGCACATCGCTTTCAAGCGCTCCTCGGCCGCCGCGCGGTCGTTCGTGTTCAGTTCCACTTCCAAATACTTGCCGATCCGCACTCTGCTTACCTCGTCGAAGCCCATCGTGTGCAGTGCGCCTTGCACGGCGGTTCCCTGCACATCCAGTACGCTTTGCTTAATTGTTACATACACGGTCGCTTTAAACATCGAAAAAAGTACCTCCCGCAAAATGGTTTAATGTCGCTTGCGCGTCTATTCTTTAGCCCTGCACCAAACGGTTGTAAATATCACGGTAACGCCGGCTCGTCTCTTCCACCACGTGCGGCGGCAGCGGGTCCGGCTCGCTGTTCTTATCCCAATCCGTTCCGGACAAATACGTCCGAACCGGTTCTTTATCCATCCCGTCGATCTCGATATCGAGCTCGTACTTCGTCTTGTCCCAGAATCTCGAAGAATCCGGAGTGAAAATTTCATCGATAAGAATAATTTCGCCGTCAATTAGACCGAATTCAAACTTCGTATCCGCCAAAATGATGCCCCGCTCCGCGCAAAACGCATGCGCGAATTCGTACAGCCGGATGCTCTTCTCCTGCAGCTGCTCGGTCAATTCCGCACCCACGAGCTCTTTCATCCGCTCGATCGAAATGTCCTCGTCGTGGCCGACGTCGTTCTTCGCCGCGGGGGTGAAGAGCGGCTGCGGGAACCGCTCGTTCTTGCGCATCCCTTCCGGCAGCTTGTGGCCGTTCACTTCGCCCGACTTCTGGTACTGACGCCAGCCGCCGCCGGTAATATACCCGCGCACGACGCACTCGATGTCGATCCGCTCCGCTTTCTTCGTAACCATGAAGCGGTCCTTCATCACATCCGCATCCGTGATGATATCGCCCAAACGCTCCACATCCGCATGCACGACATGGTTCGGCTGAATGGCCGCCGTCTGCTCGAACCAGAACTTGCTGAGCGAGTTCAGCACGTTTCCCTTATCCGGCACGGCCGGGCTTAACACCCAGTCGAACGCGGAAATCCGGTCGGTGACCGCAATCAGGAAGTGCTCGCCGAGATCGTACAGCTCCCGCACTTTGCCCTTATATAAAAGCGGCGCCTTGACATACTCTTGCGCGCTCGAAATCGCCGTTGTTGCCTTCTCTCCCATGACGTGAATGGCCTCCCTTTTAGCTTAAGCCGAGACGGCGGAAAATCGTATCGACATGCTTCAAATGCCAGCTCGGATTAAACGCATCCTCAATCTCTTCCACGCTCAGCGCCTCCGTAATCGCCGGCGTGCTCAGCACGATCTCGCGGAACGAACGCTGCTCTTCCCACGCCTGCATGGCGCGCGGCTGCACGGTGTCGTACGCTTGCTCGCGGCTGAAGCCCTTGTCGATCAGCTTCGTCATGACGCGGCCGGAGAACGGCACGCCGTACGTGCTTTGCATATTCCGTTTCATGTTCTCAGGGAACACGGTCAAGTTCTTCACGATGTTGCCCAGACGGTTCAGCATGTAGTTCAGAAGAATCGTCGCATCCGGCAAAATAACTCGCTCCACCGAGGAATGCGAAATATCGCGCTCATGCCACAGCGTCACATTCTCGTAAGCGGAGATCATGTGGCCGCGGATGACGCGAGCCAGACCCGAGATGCTCTCGCAGCCGATCGGGTTGCGCTTGTGCGGCATGGCCGACGAGCCCTTCTGGCCTTTCGCGAACGGTTCTTCGACTTCGCGGAATTCGCTCTTCTGCAAAGCGCGGATTTCCGTCGCGAACTTGTCCAGCGACGTAGCGATCAGTGCCAGCGTCGCCATGTATTCCGCGTGGCGGTCGCGCTGCAGCGTCTGCGTCGAGATCGGAGCAGGCTTCGTGCCGAGCTTGCCGCAGACGTATTCTTCGACGAACGGATCGATGTTGGCGTATGTACCGACCGCGCCGGAAATTTTGCCGAACTGCACGCCGTCCGCCGCAAAGCGGAAACGCTCCAGGTTACGCTTCATTTCTTCATACCAAAGCGCCATTTTCAAACCGAACGTCGTCGGCTCCGCATGCACCCCGTGCGTGCGTCCCATCATCGGCGTGTCTTTATAGGCAATCGCTTTTTCCTTCACGATTTCGATGAAGTTCACGATGTCTTTTTCCAAAATGTCGTTCGCTTGCTTCAGCAGGTAGCCGAGCGCCGTGTCAACGACGTCCGTCGACGTCAAGCCGTAATGCACCCATTTGCGCTCCGGGCCAACCTTCTCGGATACCGCGCGGGTGAAGGCGATCACGTCGTGACGCGTCTCCTGCTCGATTTCGTAAATGCGGTCGATGTCGAAGCTGGCGTTCTTGCGCAGCTCAGCAACGTCTTCCTTCGGAATGACGCCGAGTTCCGCCCACGCCTCACAGGACAAGATTTCCACTTCCAGCCAAGCCTTGAATTTATTCTCTTCCGTCCAAATCGCGCCCATTTCAGGCCGGGTATAACGATCGATCATGTTTGTTTCTCCATCCCTCTATTTTTTATTAGACTCCCATATATTTGAAGCCTCTATCCAGCGAAATGCCGCTTCCGGCGACGCCGTCAGCAAATTCACATGCCCCATCTTGCGTCCTTGCTTCGCTTCCTGCTTGCCGTATAAGTGCAGCTTCGCCGTCACGCCAGCCACTTCCCGCTCCGACTCGGGCTTTGCGATCCACGCGAGCAGCGGCTCCACGTGCTCGCCAAGCACATTCGCCATCACGACCGGCTGCATGAGCGCCGGATCGCCGAGCGGCAAATTGCAGATCGCGCGCACATGCTGCTCGAACTGCGACGTCCGGCACGCCTCCATCGTATAGTGGCCGGAGTTGTGCGGCCGCGGCGCCAGCTCGTTGACGAACAGCTCGCCGTCTTCCGTGAGGAACATCTCGACCGCGATCAGGCCGATGACGTCGAGCCCTTCCGCGATTTGCACCGCCATCCGTTCCGCCCGCTCCAGTACGTCCGCCGGCACTCGTGCCGGTACGATGGATACGTGCAGGATGTTGTTCACATGCTCGTTCTCCGCCGCAGGGAACGCCCGCACCTCGCCGCGCGGGCTGCGTGCGGCAATGACGGATATTTCCTTCGCGAAACGAATAAACTGTTCCAGCACAAGCTCGGTCTTGGCCCGGCTTAACGTTGCGTAGGCTTCCTCGATCTCCTCCGCCGAGCGGATGACCCACTGGCCCTTCCCATCGTAGCCGCCTGTCGCCGTCTTCAGCACGCACGGCGTGCCGAACCGGCCGACCGCCTCCCGCAGCTGTTCCACGCTGCCGATCTCCGCATACGGCGCCACTTTCACGCCAGCCGCTTCGATCGCCCGCTTCTCCCGCAGCCGGTGCTGCGTCGTATAAAGCAGCCTGCTGCCCTGCGGAACGTATGATTCGTTCATCAGCAGCTCCGTCACGCTCGCATCCACGTTCTCGAACTCATAGGTAATGACGTCCGACAGCTCCGCAAGCTTCCGTGCCGCCTCTATGTCATCGTACCCTGCTACGATCTGCTTGTCCGCCACTTGTCCGCACGGCGCGTCCGGCGTTGGATCGAGCGTAGCGAAGCGATAGCCCATCGCCCGCCCGGCAAGCGCCAGCATCCGTCCGAGCTGCCCGCCCCCGAGCACGCCGATCGTCGCGCCCGGCGCCAGCACCTTGTCCGGATCGTACGGCTTCCCCCGCACTGTTCTTTCCGTCATTCCAGCACGCTCTTTTCTATCACCGTTTGCGCAACGCGCTCCCGTCGTTCCACAATCCGCCGCTGCAGCTCCGGATCGAAAGCGCCAAGCACCTGTGCCGCATACAGCCCCGCATTCGTTGCGCCCGCTTGTCCGATCGACATCGTGCCGACCGGCACGCCGCCAGGCATCTGCACGATGGAGTACAGCGAATCGAGCCCGCTCAGCGTGGACGACTTCACCGGAACGCCGATCACCGGCACCACCGTCTTTGCCGCCACCATTCCCGGCAAATGCGCGGCGCCGCCCGCGCCCGCAATAATGATCTTCAGCCCTCGTTCCACCGCCGTCTCGGCGTACTCGAACATCAAATCGGGCGTTCGGTGCGCGGAGACGACTTTTTTCTCATAAGGGACTCCGAGCTCGTCAAGCACGCTGCAAGCATGCTTCATCGTTTCCCAATCGGATTGACTGCCCATAATGACACCCACAAGCACAGACATGGTAACCTCCGTTGTCGATTTATCGCTAACAAATAAAAAACGCCCTTCGGATAGATACTGAACTTATAGTGCAGTCTATCGGCAGGACGACAAGAAATACCCCTAAGCGCAAGTTAAGGCCTGGCACAGAACATGCCGACCTCTTCATGAACACTTACTCGTAGTCCAAAAATTTAAGGTTTTCGGGTAGATACTTTCGGGCCATATTCCCGACGATATACGAGACTATTTAACTAACTTTCCTCAAGCTCTTTCACTTCCTTAGTTTAGCAGGCTTTAACACACCGTGTCAACTAGAAAACACGAACATTCCATTATATTAATGAAAAATAGTTCGCTTTTCACGCAATGTTCATGCCATGTTCCTCATTAAAAAACAACGGCGCCAGTTGAATCCCGGCACCGTCATTCCCACTATTTCCCACGTAAGTGTATGCAAAAGGCATATTCATGAAGTCCGGCTCCAGTCATGAACATCCATTCATCCATCATTGGCCTCCTCCCTGCGGGCTCCTGATTTGAATTTCGCAAGCTCCGCCATGCCCTGCCGTACTTCTTCCCGCGATAACCCTCCGTCTTCCAGCTGCAATGTCGAATCCGTCAGCCAGCGCTCGTACATCTCCATGCCGATGTCCAGTACGCGTGAAAGCCGCTCGTTCCATGCATCCCCCTTCACTTCATCGATCCAGTGAAAAAGCGCATCTTCCGCCTTAGCAAGCCGTCCTGTCTCATCATAATAAGGAACAAGCAGTTCGAGCTGGGAGGCCTCCATGCCCGATCGACCGATCAATTCCAACGCAGTCTCGATCCTTCGCTCCGTTTCCTCGCGCAAGTCCGCACTTTCCTCCATCTTACGAATCGTCAGCAGCAGCTCAAGCCATTTAAGCGCCTCGGCCTTCCCGGCCTGTATCTGCCCTTCCTGCTGCAGTACCTTGACACGGGCCAACAGCAGGTCTGAGGCTGCGAGCGCCTTCCCGATATCCGGATGTCCGCCAGGCGAGAGGAGCGCCAGCAAATCTTTCACCGACAACGCCTGCAGCAGCTTGGAATCCAAACCGACGAGCTGCCTTAACGCATGGTTCAACAATTCCATACGCTCGTGGAACGATAACGCCTGTTTATGTAAAACTTTCATGACTACCCGAGCCGTCTGCTCGATGAGCTTCATTATATAATCGCGCTGATACATGTCTGGTGCCTCCGTTTCTGTACAGATCGTCCTGCCCCCAAGTCTAGAGCGCAGATTGCAGGAACAGGTTTTTATTGTACCACCGATCCTGTTTCCGGACATCGATTCAGGCCGAAATTCATCGCGATTTACAATTACAGGAAGTGACTGGATGAATTTATGCATTGAACCATTACGGCAACCTATGGTAAGTTTTTAAAAGCCGAATCGAACAGTTCATTTTCTGAACGTACGGGGGACGCATCACATGGGGTGAATAATTGAGTTCCGCGATTGCCGCGGGCCAGCTTAGGGAAAATCCTCTTCCCGAACCCGACAACTAACCTCGGAGGCTGACAGGAGGGATACAATTGAATAAGAAATTCAAAAGCATGCTTCTTGCATGCAGCTTGATGTTGCCTGCGTTTTTGTCCGCAGCGCTGCCGGCACACGCCGCTCCGTTAAATCTGCCCACTGATATCAAGGTGCAGATCAACGACTCGCTGGTGCACTTCCCGGATGCCCAGCCGCTTCTGGACGGCAACTCGAAGCTTCATGTTCCTGCGCGGACAATCGCCGAAAAACTCGGCTATAAACTGACTTGGCAGCAGGAAGGCTCGCAAATTCACGTTGCGATCAGCAGCGGCGATACGACCTTATCGGTCACAACCGGGGAACAAGTCATCAGCGTTAATAACCAAACCGCTTCAATCGAACATCCGGTGAAAATGGTGAACGGCCGCGTCTACGTCCCGTTCCGTCTGCTTGCCGAAACGTTCGGCAAGACCACCCAATGGGATGCGAACAACCGGATCGCCATTCTCGGTACGGACGGCAAATACCACGCTCCGGCATGGTATCGTCCCAAGACGATCGCCAAAAATTATGTGAAAGTCATTGAAGCGAAGGCTACTGCCTATACCGCTGCTCCAAGCGAGAACGGTGGGTATGGCTCGCTGGATTATATGGGTAACACGCTGAAGCTCGGTACCATCGCTGTCGATCCGAACATCATTCCCCTCGGTTCCAAAGTGTATATCGAAGGATATAACTATGCAGGGCTCCCAACCGGCGGAATGTACGCAACGGCCACCGATGTCGGCGGTGCGATTAAAGGGAACAAAATCGACATCTTCGTTCCTGAAAGCCCGAGTCAAGCATCGCGGTTCGGCATTCAACAAGTGAAAGTGTACGTTCTCGGTTCTTAAGCAACCGTAAGCCCCCCACAACAGCAGCCTTTCGAGGCTGCTGTTTTTATTTGCCTGCCTTTGTTCGTGGATAGCACACTGCGTTTAGCCCGAAACTACAAGTAAATATCCCGGCGGAGGTGGTGTGACATGTTCAGGAAGGTTATGCTGCTGATGTTCTGCTTGCTGCTCTGCTGCACGACGGCGAGCGCCGCGGCGCCCGGCAGCGATGAAGTCGTCTGGAACGTGCAAACCGATCAGAAGCTGATCGCATTAACGTTCGATGACGGCCCCAATCCGGTTTATACGCCGCAGATTCTCGATATTCTTCGAGACTATCAGGCCAAGGGTACGTTCTTCGTACTCGGCAAACGGGTGCAGTTGTTTCCCGCCATCGCCATTCGCGAAGTGAACGAAGGACATGAAATTGCCAATCATACGTTCGACCATCATTATTTGAAAAATTATCCTCCCGACCGGTTGATTCAGGAAATTCGCCAAACGCAGGAGGTCATCTTTGATATTACGGAACAGATGCCGAACGTGTTTCGTCCTCCCGGAGGTTTTTATAACGACACGCTGCTCCATTCGATGAAAGAAGATAAGCTGACCGTCGTGATGTGGTCCTGGTATATGGATACGAAGGATTGGCGCAAGCCCGGCGTCGACAAAATCGTTCAGCAGGTGCTCGGGAACGTGCACAACGGCGACATCGTGTTGTTTCACGATTTGGAGGGGGATTGCACGCAAACGGTTGAAGCCTTGAAGCGGATTCTGCCGGAGCTTAAATCACGAGGCTATCAATTCGTAACCGTGTCCGATCTTATCGCGAAGACGCGGAAATAAACAAAGCCGGCCCACTGGTGCGTGAGGCCGGCTTTGCAATAGCATTGGCATGTACTTATTTTTAGTTTTCCATTATTACATAATTTATGATATTATAAATGAAGAAAAGCGTACATACGTTCCTGTCTGGAGTTGATACATGATGGCGACCGCCACCAAGGACCCGTATATCCGCAGCATCGAACTGCTTCGGGATAAAGTGCCTTCCTTCACCCGTTATCCGTTCCACCTTTCCGCTCTGCGTGATTTCTCCGGGTTAAAGCTTCACCCCAAAGTTACTTATATCATCGGAGAGAACGGAACCGGCAAATCGACGCTGCTGGAGGCGATTGCTATTGCCTGGGGTTTTAATCCCGAAGGCGGCACATTAAATTTTGCGTTTTCGACGCGTGATTCCCATTCGGAGCTTTATCGTTACATCCGCTTGGTTCGGGGCGTGACTAAACCGAGAGACGGATTCTTTTTTCGAGCTGAAACTTATTACAATTTGGCGACGAATATCGACCAATTGGATAGCGAATTTTCGTACGGAAGACGCATCATCGACTCCTATGGCGGCAAGTCGCTTCATGAGCAGTCGCACGGAGAGTCATTCTTCTCCGCATTCGTCCATCGTTTCGGAGGCAACGGTCTCTACATCTTGGATGAGCCTGAAGCCGCACTGTCGCCGTTGAAGCAAATGTCGATGCTTGCACGTATCCACACCCTCGTTGAGCAGAACTCCCAGTTCATCATCTCGACGCACTCGCCGATTCTGATGAGTTACCCGGACGCCGTTCATTATCAATTAACCCCGGATGGTTTACAAAAGACGACTTTGGAAGAAACCGAGCACTACTTGATCACGAAGCAATTTATGACGAATCGGGAACGCATGCTCCGTACTTTATTTGAAGACGAGGAGTAAAAAAACAGGCGCACGTACTCCGCCTGTTTGCTATTGCTGCGCTAGATCGGTTTGCCGTTCTTCTTATTATCGTAGCGGTGACTGCGATTATCCAAGGGTCCCGGGCTGCCGCCGACCGGCGGTTGGATTTGAACCGGTTCTTCCGTCGTCCGGGTACGATGCAAATTTGTCGCCGCCGCGGCATGCGTTCCTAGTTCCGCCAGCTCATTATTCGAATTGTTTCCTTGAATCGGACTCATAGCTGAATACCTCCTCTAGTTGAGTGTTATGCCATAGATGTAATGTAATCAGGGTTTAGTATGCCGCACAGCGGCACGGTTTCATCCGTCCGGCATCATTAAAAAACCCCCATCATAAAGTGGGGGCGGAGGACCGCAGCTTGGATCTTGTTTTACGTCCATAGGTTTGTTTATAAAATTTTGAAAACAACGTTTCGACCATTTCAATTTCCGATTCAGACAGATTCATGATGTCAAAATAATCTTGAGTTTCCTTATCGGAAGCAAACTCTTGCCATGTTAAGAAGCTATTATTTTGAACGGCTTGATTTAAGGCCGAGCTGATTTTCTTTTTGATGCCGCCTGTGCATAGCTTAAAATGGTCGGGCTTATAATACCGTTCTGACTTCACAATGTCCGGATTTATTTTTAGAAGCTCGCAGGCGTTCAATGCATCGTCCAGGGCCGAATGATGCTGCCCGACGAAAGGAATCTCTTTAGCTGCCAGCACTTGCTGTAATCCGCCATCAAAAAACCGGGACATATCGATCAAGCGTGTTAACCAATCCGAAGAGATCGCATGAATCTTACAGTCGACAAACAGACTGAAAAAGTCCGTACTTCCCCACGCTACGATTTTATAATCGACTCCACAGAAATCAATAAATTTGGCGATGACTTCCGGAAAAGGCGGGCTGGTGGTCAACACGTCCTTATCGATTTTGCAAAAATTCAAGGCGAATTGATTGATGGGGTACTTGGGATTGATATAACTTTGAAACGTATCGACGATCTGTAAATGTTCATTTAATTTAACTGCGCCAATTTCCAAGATCTCCATCGGATGGATAGCA
The DNA here is from genome assembly GCF_006519665.1 of Paenibacillus sp. tmac-D7. Lineage (NCBI taxonomy): Bacteria > Bacillati > Bacillota > Bacilli > Caryophanales > Paenibacillaceae > Paenibacillus > Paenibacillus sp. tmac-D7. Next base: position 29,872 of record NZ_VIDW01000049.1, read on the forward strand.
TAATGTTTTCTACCGTTAAACTCAAGATCGATCACAATGTACGGCAAGGTTTCACCCCATTTAGTTGTGCTGTGGGTTATTGTTTGTTTTTTTGAAGAAAAAAAGACCAGATCGACAACATGTCGAATCCTGGTCTTTTACGTT
>NZ_VIDW01000005.1:0-210266 GCF_006519665.1 Paenibacillus sp. tmac-D7
AGTAAATTTATTATCATTCGTAACGTTCCCTGATAGCTCAGTTGGTAGAGCACTCGACTGTTAATCGAGTTGTCACAGGTTCGAGTCCTGTTCGGGGAGCCATGCTTCCATAGCTCAGTAGGTAGAGTGCATCCATGGTAAGGATGAGGTCACCGGTTCGATCCCGGTTGGAAGCTCCACGAGGCCCGTTGGTCAAGGGGTTAAGACACCTCCCTTTCACGGAGGTAACAGGGGTTCGAATCCCCTACGGGTCACCATCATGGAGGCTTAGCTCAGCTGGGAGAGCATCTGCCTTACAAGCAGAGGGTCGGCGGTTCGATCCCGTCAGCCTCCACCATGCCGCTGTAGCTCAATTGGTAGAGCAACTGACTTGTAATCAGTAGGTTGGGGGTTCAAGTCCTCTCGGCGGCACCAGCTTTTATCACAATGGGGATTAGCCAAGCGGTAAGGCAACGGACTTTGACTCCGTCATGCCTAGGTTCGAATCCTAGATCCCCAGCCATGCGTGAGCCATTAGCTCAGTTGGTAGAGCACCTGACTTTTAATCAGGGTGTCGTAGGTTCGAGTCCTACATGGCTCACCATTAAGATCACGCATGCGCGTATGGCGGAATTGGCAGACGCACCAGACTTAGGATCTGGCGGGAGACCGTGGGGGTTCAAGTCCCTCTACGCGCACCATATTGTTGCGGAAGTGGCTCAGGGGTAGAGCATCGCCTTGCCAAGGCGAGGGTCGCGGGTTCGAATCCCGTCTTCCGCTCCATTTTTTTCACTCATGTATATGTGCCCTTAGCTCAGCCGGATAGAGCGTTTGACTACGAATCAAAAGGTCGGGAGTTCGAATCTCTCAGGGCACGCCATTTTCAATTCATAGGATTATTACAACGGGACGTAGCTCAGCTTGGTAGAGCACCTGGTTTGGGACCAGGGGGTCGCATGTTCAAATCGTGTCGTCCCGACCATTTTTTAACTTCAATGTTGAAGCAATATGCGGGTGTAGTTCAATGGTAGAACTCCAGCCTTCCAAGCTGGTAGCGTGGGTTCGATTCCCATCACCCGCTCCATACTTTTAAGCGCCAAAAACCTTTGTATGATGAAGGTTTTTTTTGTTTTTCCAGGGAGCCAAACTTTCTTTGAGGAAAAAATCAGTGGATTTTAAACGTTGGAGACGAACTCGTGGCCCGTAATTTTGCGCTTGTTCTCCGGATCGGACACGCCGGCAAGCTTGCCGAGCAACCGGTCGCGCACGATCTTGACGACCTTCATATCGATCTCCCCGATAAACAGACGTCTCCATGACGCCTTCCGCTTCACCATTGCGCAGCAGGCCGTGGTCAATAAAGATACACGTCTGCCGTCTGTGCGGCTTGAAATCGCCTTCCGCTCTTCCGTACCCGCGCTTGTCCGCACACTCGACCTTACCGTCCAGTTGGTACGACATCAGCTGCATGCCGCAGCAGATATCGAGCAACGGCACGCCCAGCTCGTAAACACCCGGATCGACCTTCGGCGAGTCCTCGCCGTTGACGCTCGATGGACAGCCGGGGAAGACGATACCCTGGGTTCAAACTCGCGTGCTTGCCCACCGACGTCGAATAAGGCAGCAGCTCGCTGTAGAACGCCGAGGTCAAGGATCCGGCACCCGGTCAATTTGGTTGTACAGGCCGCCAATAACCTTCCCTAAATATCCAAATGCGAAAAAAGCGTCAAGATCGGCGGAGATTAAGACTGCTCGGCAATCTGCTCCCAGTTCGGGTCCTTGATCTCCACCTCGTAGCCGACGACAGACTGCTTGTAGTTGTCGCCCCACTTTTTCATCATTTCCAATATAGGGATAATCGATTTGCCGTGTTCGGTGAGAGAATACTCGACTTTCGCTGGATACACCGGATACACTTCGCGGCGAATCAGCAGGTCTTCCTCCAGCTCCCGTAGCTGGTTCGTTAATATTTTTTGCGTGACGGGCAGAAGCATCTTCTTCAGCTCGCAGAACCGCCTTGTTTCCTGTTGACCCAGGTACCAGAGAATCATTGGCTTCCATTTGCCGCTGATAACCGATATCGTCAATTCCTTTTCGCATAAGAACGTTTTTTTGGGCAAGCTCATGCCGTCCCCTCCTGAATCGGTATCTATTTGGAAACCAGGTTTCGAGAAAGTGCGCTATTTCCAAGTGTTCACATAGGAATTATAATTTTAAATATCAGAACTGTAAAGAGGCATCTCGGAGGTGAATGAACATGCATGCCGATTATGACGTGATCGTGGCGGGGGCCGGATCGTTCGGCATGAGCGCAGGATATTACGCAGCCAAGGCGGGTGCGCGCGTTCTGATGATCGACTCAGGCGACCCGCCTCATACCCTCGGCAGCCACCATGGCGGAACCCGGATATTCCGGGCGGCTTATACGATGGGCGCCGCGTACGTCCGTCTGGCTCTGCGGGCTAACGCTCTCTGGCATGAATTGGAGCAGGACTATGCAAGCCTGCGTACGGAGCAGGATTTCAGTTCGGGGCCGTTGTTCGAATGTACGGGAGTCGTCAGTATCGGTCCGATCAGCTCCCGCTTCATCCGAAGCAAGCTTGAGAGCTGCATCGAATTCGGCATCGCGCACCGGCGGCTGACCGCGGCAGAAGCAAGAGAAGAGTGGCCAGGTCTGTTCGTTCCCGATTCGATGGAAGCTCTCTATGAGCCGAATGCCGGCGTACTGCACAGCGAGCGCATCCTTCGCGTCTACCGCGAGCTGGCACTTCGGCATGCCGCGAGGCTGCTCCCCTATACAGAGGCGCTGTCGATTGAAGCGACGCCGGATGGCTATGTCATCCGGACGACGGGCGGAGATTATTACGCCAAGCGGGTATTGGCAAGCGGAGGAGCCTGGATCGGCAGACTGCTTCCGCAACTGGAGGCAGTAACGCCGATTCGCAAAGCGGTCGGTTGGTTCGAAGCTCCCCGCGAACAGTACGGAAGCGGGCAACTGCCCGCATTTATTATCAATAATGGCGGGGATGAGGAGTATTTCGGATTCCCCGACCTGGACGGCGGTGGTCTGAAGATCGGACGCCACGACGGTGGCGTAACGGCGGTATATGGAAATCCGCTGCCGGCTTTCGGCGCTTACGCCGAGGATGAATCAGAGCTGCGCTACGCTCTGAATCGTTTTCTCCCGGACGTCCGCCGTTTGCGCAGCGGGCAGGTCTGCTTGTATGAGCGATCGCCTGGGGAACGTTTTCTGATCGGGGAAGTCCCAGGGAGATCAGGCTTGTGGTTTGCCGGAGGCGGCTCGGGCCACGGCTTCAAGTTCGCCAGCGCGATCGGCGAAGCGTTGGGCACGACACTCGCGTCCGGCGAGACGAGCCCGGAGTTGGATTGGCAAGCTTTCTCATTACATTCATAAGGAGCGTGTATTCACGATGGACTTTTTATCGCAATGGCGATTTTCGAAAAAATCCCGCTTTTCCTCGCTGCTTGCCGGCGCCGCCCTGCTGCTGGTAACCGCTCTGACGGGCTGCGGAAGCGGAGGAGATAAGAATACGCAATCGGCAGCTTCTACAGCCCCTGCGGCTTCGACCGCACCAAGCGCATCCGCCCCGGCGAGTAACTATCCGAAGGTCATCCGGATTGGCTATCAGAAAGGCAATACGCTGAACATCCTCAAAGCGCACGGAAATCTCGATAAGCGGCTCAAAGATCTTGGCATTTCCGTCGAATGGAACGTCTTCCCCGGCGGCAATAACGTCATGGAGGCTCTCGCTGCCGGCCAAATCGACTACGGCAACGCGGCGGACGGCTCAGGCGTATTTGCTCAGGCGGGCGGCAAGACCTTCGTCTACGTGGGCAATGATCTGCCGAACCCGGAAGGTATGGGCATCATGGTGCTCAAGGATTCGCCGATCCAAACGATCACGGATCTGAAGGGCAAGAAGGTCGCTGTCATCAAGGGGGGCAACCACCACTACCTGACGGTGCTGGCGCTGGAAAGAGTCGGCTTGAAGGCCAACGACGTCCAATATGTGTACGTCAAAGACGCTTCCGAAGGACGCGCCGTATTCGAGACGAAGCAGGTTGATGCCTTGGGTTCCTGGGATCCTTTCTTCGCCACCGTGCAAAACGACTTGAAGCCGGTCACGCTAACCGACGGCGCGGATTATTCGCCCAACCGCACCTTCTACTATTCGACCAGTGAGTTCACAAGCAAGTACCCGGGTCTGGTCAAGATGATCCTCGAGGAAACCGATGTCTCCGACAAGTGGGCGAACGGTAACAAAGAGGAAGTTGTCAAGCTGCTGACGCAGGAGCTCGGCATCGACGAGCAGGCGATCCGCACCGCGGTCGGACGGCGCACGTTCGGCGTCGAAGCGATCACGCGGGATACCATCGCGCCCCAGCAGCAGCTGGCGGACGCGTTCCACCGCATCGGTCTGATTCCGGAAAAATTGGATGTCAGCAAGCTGATGCCCGTAGACGTGCCGTGGAAGCCGAATGTAAGCAAGTAAGAAAACTACTATCAGGGTTAATTCCGAACTTAAACTTACCGATGCGGTAAACGGAAAGAAGGGATCTGCATGAAACCGAACTCGCGACAAAATCGCCCGGACTACCGACGTATAGCGGTGGACGTGATGCTCCCCTGGCTGGTTCCGGTCCTGATCGTCATCGCTTGGCAAATTGTTTCTTCGCTTCAATTCGTATCTGCCAAGCTGTTTCCGTCGCCGCTGACGATCGCCGAGGCCGGCTGGAAGCTGCTATCCTCGGGGCAGTTGTCGCATCACATGGGCATCAGCCTGCAAAGGGCGCTGGTCGGCTTGCTGATCGGCGGCGGTCTCGGCTTCCTGCTCGGTGTTGTCAATGCGATCTTTAAGACGTCGTACAGGCTGTTCGATACGACGATCCAGATGATTCGGAACATCCCCCATCTGGCCCTCGTTCCGCTCGTCATCATCTGGATCGGGATCGGCGAAACGTCGAGAGTATTTCTTGTCGCGATCGGCGTTCTGTTCCCGGTTTACGTCAATACATATCACGGCATCCGGAGCGTTGGCGGCGATTATATCGAGATGGGCAATGTCTACGGACTGAAGCCCTGGGAGATTTTCCTCCACATCCTTCTGCCGGGCGCGCTGCCTTCGATCTTCGTCGGACTGCGCTATGCGCTTGGCGTCATGTGGCTGACCTTGATCGTCGCCGAGACGATCGCCACAAATGAAGGCATCGGCTACCTGGCCATGAATGCCCGTGAATTCATGCAAGCCGACATCATCATCCTCAGCATTATTCTATATGCGCTGTTCGGCAAGGTGGCCGATCTGGCGGCCAAGCTGCTCGAACGACGTTTGCTGCGCTGGAATGCAGCTTATCAACCCTAACCAAGGAAGAGGGATGCATATGGCTATCTCAGCTGAAGCGGTCTACCCGGAGGAAGCGCCTCGCGGCAAGTCGGGCGCGAAGATTGAGCTGCGGCAATTGGGCAAGGTTTTTAACGACACCGCAGTGCTTCGCGGGCTGGATCTCTCACTGGAGCCCGGACAGTTCGTCGCTATCATCGGACGCAGCGGAAGCGGCAAGAGCACGCTGCTGCGGCTCATCGCCGGTTTGGAGCGGCAAACGGAGGGTCTGGCGTTCATCGATGGCGAGCCGTTGTCGGGAATATCGCCGGGCACGACGGTTATGTTCCAGGAGGCGAGACTGCTTCCGTGGAAAAAGGTGATCGACAACGTCGGCATCGGCTTGAGGGGAGATTGGCGGAAGCGGGCGGAAGCGCGGCTCCGGCAAGTCGGTCTGGTAGGCCGCGCCGAGGAGTGGCCCTCCGTTCTGTCGGGCGGCCAGAAGCAGCGGGTGGCCCTCGCCCGGGCGCTTATCCGCAACCCCCGTCTGCTGCTGCTCGACGAACCTCTGGGCGCGCTTGATGCGCTAACCCGACTGGATATGCAGCACTTGATCGAGCGGCTGTGGCAGGAGCAGCGGTTCACGACGCTGCTCGTCACGCATGACGTGACGGAAGCGATCAATCTCGCGGATCGCATCATTCTGATCGAAGACGGAGCGGTCGCGCTGGATCTGGCGAATCCGCTGCCCCGTCCAAGGACGACCGCGGATCCGGTGTTCAGCCAATTAGAGAAAAAGGTGTTGGATCGCATCATGAGAATCACAACCGAATCGACTGGAGCTGACGTCATATGAGTGGACTAGAACGGATGTTTATACGAACGCCGGAGCAAGAGGAGCGGTTCTCGCTGATCGGCGAACTGGCCGATACGTTCATCGAAGGGGCCCAGGCAGCTGATGAGAGCAACAGCTTCGCTTACCCGCACATCGATGCGCTGCGCAAGGCTGGTTTCCCGGCTTACACTGTTCCTTCCGAATGGGGCGGACTCGATATCTCCTTGTACGAGTTCGTGCTTCTGCAGGAGCGCTTGGCACAAGGCGATGCGGCGATCGCGCTGGGCATGGGCTGGCATCTTGGAGTCATATTCGATCTCAACGAGAAGCGCCCCTGGAACGATGAAGTCTACGCCGCTCTGTGCCGCGACGTGGTCGAGCGCGGAGCGCTCGTCAACCGGGCTGCTACCGAAGCGGATTCAGGCAGTCCGGCACGGGGCGGCAAGCCTCGTACGACGGCGGAGCGTCTGCCAGACGGCGCTTACCGGTTGAACGGCCGCAAGACGTTTACGACGCTGTCGCCGGTGCTCGACTATTTTATCGTAACGGCTGTGCTGGACGATTCGGAGACGGAATTCCTCGTACCGCGCGAAACGGCTGGGCTGTCGATCGATCCGACTTGGCGGATGGTCGGGATGCGGGGCACTGCCAGTCATGATCTCGTCCTGGAAGATGTGACCGTTCCGGAGGATGCGCTGGTCTATACAGCGAAGAAAGCTTACCATCAGTCTCCCAGTCCGTATCTGCTGCACATCCCGGCTTGTTACCTGGGGATCGCGCTGGCCGCTCGCAAGGAAGCGCTGAAGTTCGCCAAGGCCTATCAACCGAACTCGCTGCCGCACGCTATTCTATACGCGCCGAATGTCGAGCAGCAGTTGGGCCAGATTGACTTGGAGCTATCCGTGAGCCGTCATTATTTATACGCGATAGCCGCCCGTTGGGACGAGCTGCGGGGAAGACCGGAGGCGTCTACGCTTATTCCGGAGCTGGCAGCGGTCAAAGCGTTCGCGTTGCAGACGGCGCAGTCCGTCGTTGACAAGGCGATGCGGATCGTCGGCGCTCACGGGCTTGCACAATCTCATCCGCTGCAGCGTTTATACCGCGACGTACGGTTCGGCCTTCACAACCCTCCGATGGAGGACTTGGTGATTGTCCAGCTCGGGAAACGGGCCGTTAGGGAAGCGGAAGAAACGGAATGGCGATGACCTGCGGGAAGCCGGCTATATTCATCGCAAGCGATATCCAGTATAGGAAGACAGGCCAACGATAACCGGCGTCGCGAGCACGACTGCCGACTGGGCCCACAGGAGCCCTTGGAGCCGATCGTTGGCCGCTCCAGCCGCAGGCGGCGGCCCCTCTGTCTCCAAGCCCTCCGATATCAGAGGAACCTCTGTACCGACTTCCCTTGCCGCTGCGACCTGTCGCGCCTCCGAAAGCAGACCAGCGAACCGCTCCTCCGTCATCGGCCGGACTGCGAGTGATCCGGGGCTACAGCGGAACTGCACCGGCTCTACGTCCGCGTCAAGCTTCGCGAAACGGTAGTCCGAGCCTTGTAGTAACGGATAATCTCGGGAAGCGCCGCTACCGTCTGCTCTCTGTTCTCTCCGCCATGCAGCAGCACGTGCGGCGTCCGTGGAAGCTTCGCGGGAGTCGCTTCCTTTACGATGTCCGCCGCGCGGGCGTTTTTGCGCAGCGTATCTCCGCTGTCCACATTCCAGTCTTCTTCGAGGGGATAATACCAGCCCGTCAAGACGGTTGCCTACGGTCGTTCCACTCGTCAATCGTTCGAAGGTCCACTTTAAGAATCTCGCATATATGGAGGGCTATTGTCACGGTCGGATTAGGTGTCCCATATTCAAGGTTTGGGTAGTGCTTCAAGGAAACATGGATCTCCCGACCATGCTTTGATTGCGAAATCCCCTTTCGTTTGCTTGCTTTCTCAGCTTCATTAGAGGCCACTCCTGATACGTTTGCCTCCATGCTGCCGAAAATGGAAAGTTAATATACCAAATTATAATTGGCATAAAATACTTAGGTGCTATAATATTCAGGCTCTTCTCCGACAATGAACGCGTCCGGCTTTGCATCCTTGACCCTCATGCGAAATTCCCGCCAAAACCGGTGGTCAACCTCGTTGGCCACAGCAAGACGCCAGCCGTCGATGCCGACCTCGCGAATCCAATAATCAGCTCCTTCCAGCAAGTAGTCTTTGACCTCCGGGTGAACCGTGTTTAATTTAGGCACGGAAAGTCATAATAGCCTCCAGACGGGACAGGCAGCTCACCATGAACACCCGTTTCCACGAGCCATGCCGTTTCATCGGCCGCACTTACCCGATACCCGTAGGAAAATCGTTTAAAAGCGGGCTTTACTGCGGTTTCCCAGTAATCGAACCGTGCATCCGAAGCGATGAGCGTCATGTTCTGCTCGATGTAAGTCAAATCCCACTCGACTTGTCCCCCGCGATAAGCACTGCTTCCTCGACATCGCCGCGCTTCGTCCGCAGCCGGATGGTCCTCGTCATAACGCATAACCCCAAATTATTGCGAGTCGCGTGATACAGACATTCCCGCAGCATAGCAGCCCCCTGCGTTCATCGTATATGAAATCACTACGGACTTATGAAACCGAAGATCGGTGGTTATAAACAGGGAGAATGGGTAAAACATGAAAGTAACCCTAACCAAGCACCTTGAAGACCGTAAGCTTTCCAAAATCATCCTCATCGGAGAACGAATAATTTGGGAGTGCGGGTAATCCGAATCGGAATAAGATGTTTTTTTCGCTTTAGCGCATAAATGGACTACATGCTTGTCCAGGGTTGTGTTAAAATAGAGGTTATGACTTGCTTGTTTAGGATGGAGGAAAACCATGTCGGACTCAACTGCAATTATCAACAAAAACACGTCCAACAATTTGCTGCGCCGAGACGTAAGGTTTTTGGGGCATATTTTGGGCGAGGTGCTTGTGCATCAGGGCGGTAATACGCTGTTTACCATCGTAGAGAAAATCAGAGAGATGAGTAAAGCTCTGCGTGCCCAATACACGCCGGAAATGTACAAGGAATTAAAGGAAACGGTGAGCGGACTGGCTCCGGAAATTCGCCACCAGGTGATTCGGGCCTTCGCGATTTATTTCCAATTAATCAATATAGCGGAGCAAAATCACCGCATTCGCCGTAAGCGCGATTATGAGCGTACCGCCGGCGAGAATGTGCAGCCGGGGTCGATCGAGGACGTCGTGCGCGAGTTGAAGAGCTTGAACATCTCCGCCCCGGAAGTGCAAGAGATGATCTCCGGCATTTCGCTCGAGCTGGTGATGACTGCGCATCCGACGGAGGCGACGAGACGGGCCGTGCTCGACATTCACCAACGCATCGCCAAAGACGTGGAGGAGCTCGATAATCCGAATCTCACATTCCGTGAACGGGAGCAGCTTCGCGAGCAGTTGCTCGGTGAAGTCATCACCCTCTGGCAGACCGATGAATTGCGCGATCGCAAACCGACCGTCATTGACGAGGTGAACAACGGACTTTATTATTTTGACGAGACGTTGTTCGACGTGCTCCCGCAGGTGTATCAGGAGTTGGAGCGCTGCCTGTTGAAATATTATCCGGAGGAATCGTGGCACGTGCCGACCTTCCTCAAGTTCGGTTCCTGGATCGGCGGAGATCGGGACGGCAATCCTTCCGTGACGTCGGATATTACGTGGCAAACCCTAACCATGCACCGCAAGCTGGCGCTCGAGAAATATGAGGAAGAGCTGCGAAAGCTGATGGCCCATATGAGCTTCAGCAAAAATATCGTCGAAGTGACCGGCGAGCTTCTCGACTCGATCGAGCAGGACCGTAAAACGGTAGATTTGTCGAACGACGAAGGCTGGCGCAATGAGAAAGAGCCTTACCGCATCAAGGTGCGGTTCATGATCGAGAAAATTCGCAACAGCGGAAACCCCAATATAGCGGACAAGAAAAAATATACGAATCCGGATCAATTCATGGCCGATTTGCAAGTGATTGAGCGCAGCTTGCGCAATCACTATGCAGATTTCATCGCCGATGCATATGTACAGAAACTGATTCGCCAAGTGGAGCTGTTCGGCTTCCATCTGGCCACTCTTGACGTGCGCCAGCACAGCAAGGAGCACGAGTCGGCGATGACGGAAATTTTAGCCGGCATGAGCATCTGTCCGAACTATGCCGCGCTGTCGGAGCAGGAAAAGATCGAGCTGCTGACAGCGCTGTTGAACGAGCCGCGGCCGATTACATCGCCGTATATCAAATACAGCGAGTCGACGCAAGAGTGTCTGGACGTGTACCGCGTCATTCAGAAGGCGCAAGCCGAATTCGGCCGTGCTTGCATTTCCAGCTACTTGATCAGTATGACCCAAGGCTCGAGCGATTTGCTTGAAGTTCTGGTGTTCGCCAAAGAAGCGGGATTGTACCTGCACGAAGCGGACGGGTCCGTCACCTGCACGCTGCAGTCCGTACCGTTATTCGAGACGATCGACGACCTGCATGCCGCGCCGGACATTATGTCCACGCTGTATCAAATTCCGGCGTATCGTAAAAGCCTGGCAAGCAGGAACAACCTGCAGGAAATTATGCTCGGCTATTCCGACAGCAATAAGGACGGCGGCGTTATTACCGCTAACTGGGAGCTGCGCGTAGCGCTCCGCAGCATCACGGCCGCAGCGAAGAAATACGACGTGAAGCTGAAGTTCTTCCACGGCCGCGGGGGAGCGCTCGGTCGCGGCGGCATGCCGCTGAACCGCAGCATCCTGGCCCAGCCGGCGGACACGGTCGGCGGCGGGATCAAAATTACGGAGCAGGGCGAAGTGCTCTCGTCCCGTTATTCGATTAAAGGCATCGCCTACCGCAGCTTGGAGCAGGCAACCTCGGCGCTCATTACGAGCGCGCTGTGGGCCCGCAATCCGCAGCAAGACGCTTCGGAGGAGCGGTATGAATCCATTATGCGGGGGATCTCGGAGAAGGCGCAGCAGAAGTATCAGGATTTGATTTTCCGCGATGCGGATTTCATGTCGTTCTTCAAGGAATCGACGCCGCTGCCGGAGATCGGCGAGCTGAACATCGGTTCCCGTCCTTCGAAACGGAAGAACAGCGATCGTTTCGAAGACTTACGCGCGATCCCATGGGTGTTCGCATGGACGCAGTGCCGTTATTTGCTGCCAGCCTGGTATGCGGCCGGCACCGGATTATACAGCTACTATCAGGAAAAGCCGGAACACTTGGCCACCATGCAGGATATGTATAACAACTGGTCGTTCTTCCGCGGCTTAATCGACAACTTGCAGATGGCTTTAGCGAAAGCGGACCTGTTGATTGCCAAGGAATACGGCAGCATGATCAAGGACCAGCAGGTCGCGAAGCGTATATATGAGCTGATCGAGGAGGAGTACCGGCGAACCTCCGATTTGATCCTGCAAATTACCGGACAACAGGAAATTCTCGATAACGTGCCGGTTATCCAAGAGTCGATTCGCCTTCGTAATCCTTATGTAGACCCGCTCTCTTACATGCAGGTCGACTTGTTGTCGGAGCTTCGCGCAACGCGCGAGGACGGCGGCGAAGACGATCCGCTCCTGCTGCGCGAGGTGCTGCTGACTATTAACGGCATTGCGGCCGGCTTGCGGAATACGGGTTGATCGACGGAGGATCTCCCGTCATTTTGAAATAACATACGACAGGGCCGGGAGCTTGATTCCATCATGCCACCCGGCCTTTCTATGCTGTGTACCATATAGTATAGACCGCTTTGACGAAGCTTGATGCGTCACCGGCGACGTGCTGCTATTTCCATGTATTTGGATGACGGTGCGATAGGCGCGATCGTTATCCGTCGCCGGCTGAAACTTAGCTACCTGACCGCCGTATTGATGATTATGTCGGAAGTGTGGCTTTTGGTGAACAGGCCCGCGGCGGCGGCAGCTGCGGCCGTGTCGGTGTATTTTCTTTTGCATGAGACTGTACAGGGGGTATAGTGGTTTGGTATGCTGTGCATATTGACAGGAATAGTGAACGCGGAAAGAACGGCGTCGTCCTGAACAATCTGAACGGACCTGGAGCTCAGACGAGGCAACGTTCGGAGTGGAGGTAGATCGGTGAATCATATGGACACCCGGCTCGCCAAGCTCGCCCGAGGCGGGGATCGAGCGGCTTTCGCCGAATTGGTGGAGCTGTATAAAGATAAAATTTATCATCTCGCATACCGGATGCTGCACAACCGCCATGAAGCGGAGGAAATCGTGCAGGAGACGTTTTTGCGCGTGTATACAAATTTAGAGCGGTATGACGATCAGCAGAAGTTCTCCACCTGGATTTACCGGATCGGCACCAATCTGTGCATTGACAGGCTCCGCAAGAGGAAGATCACTTACTCGCTGGATGCAGAGATGAACGACGGAGAAGGCAACGACTGGTATTCCACGCTGGCGAGCAACGATCAAACGCCGGACCAGCATGTGGAGCTATCGGAGACGCAGGCGCAAATTCGCGATTCGATCGATACGCTGCCGGAGAAATATAAGGCGGTCGTCGTGCTGCGGTACTTGCAGGATTTGTCGCTACAGGAGATCAGCGAGGCACTGTCGATGCCGGTTACGACGATTAAGACAAGACTGCATCGGGGCCGGGAATACTTGCGAAAAAAATTGGAAACGCTGATTTAGTTTTTTTGAAACGACTTCGTTGCTGCTGCGTATGGTATTACACGACGGATTAGGGACACAGAAGAAAGGAGTGGCTCAAGATGGATTGCAAGGAAGCCCTCCCTTTGTTGCACGAATACTTGGACGGAGGCTTGAGCGCTGCTCAGTCCTCGCAGTTGAAGGAGCATTTGCTTGGATGTGCGGATTGCCGGGCGCGTCTGCAGGAGTACGAAAAGATGGAAGCGCTGGTCCACGCCTGGACCCCGCCCAGCGTACCTGACGATTTGACCGAGAAGATTATGCGGGCGCTGCCCCCGGTCAAACGACACAATGCGTTATACCGCTTTATTCGCAAGCATCCGGCGGCGTCGGTTGCCGCGGTCTTCGCCATGGTGATGCTTTCGTCCTTCCTATCGACGTGGAATGACGATCAAGTGCTGGCGGTGAAAGGCCCGGATCTGCAATCGGTTGTCATCAAAGGGGACACGGTTTACGTGCCGGCAGGCAGTATAGTGGCCGGCGATTTGACGGTGGAGAACGGGAAATTGCAAGTGGACGGCGATGTGAAAGGCAATGTGGTTGTGATCGACGGTTCGGTGAATTATGCTTCCACCGCACACATCTCCGGTCAAATCAAACAAATCGACGAAGTATTCAGTTGGGCTTGGTACAAAATGAACGCCTGGCTTGCGCAAGTCTCGGACGTTAAATAGATGATGCGACCCCATTCCTGTAATCCTCCCGGTTCTCTTGTAGAGAGGGGAGGGTTTTTTGTTGCAAATATGGTATTATAAAGAAGCACGCTTAGAGAGACAAACATCTGCGGTACGGTTTGGGGGCTAACGCGATGGATTGGATTACGGACATCCGTATTTTAGATATCGTTGATATATTAATTGTGAGTTATGTGATCTACAAACTGATTCTGGTCGTACGGGGAACAAGGGCCATTCAGTTGTTGAAAGGGATTCTGGTCGTTGTCGTAACGTGGGCGTTCAGCTCATGGTTCAAATTGAACACGCTGCAGTGGGTGATGAACCAGATGTTCACGTTCGGTCTCGTCGGAGTGATCATCATCTTCCAGCCCGAGCTTCGGCGCGCGCTCGAGCAGCTCGGGCGCGGCAAGCTGTTCAGCCGGTCGACGCCGGAAGAAGACCAGGACGTCAACCGGAAGATTAACGAGGTGCTGAAAGCGATCGATTACATGGCGCGGCGGAAAATCGGAGCGCTTATCGTGTTCGAGCGGGAGACGGGGCTTAACGATTACATCGAGTCGGGGATTGCGATCGAATCGCACATCAGCTCGGAGCTGCTGATTAACATTTTCATCCCGAACACGCCACTGCACGACGGTGCGGTTATTATACGCAGGCATCAGTTGATGGCGGCCGGCTGTTATTTGCCGTTGTCGGAGAATCCGTTCATCAGCAAGGAGCTTGGGACCCGTCACCGGGCGGCAATCGGGATGGGTGAGGTATCGGATGCGATGTGCATTATCGTCTCGGAGGAAACGGGACAAGTATCGGTGACGATGAACGGGCACATTTTGCGGGATATTAAGGAAGATGCCTTGTTATCGAAAATGTTCGAGGAATTGAAGCCTAAGGCAAAGACGAAGGAAAAGAGCGCGATAAGCTCCATGTGGAAATGGAGGCGGCGAAACTAATGGATCAGTGGCTTCGCAATACGAATGTCATCAAAATTGTGGCGCTGGCAATCGGCATTCTGCTCTGGGCGGTCGTCCGGATGGACGGGGGCTCGGTTACGGGATCGACCGGTCTCGAGATCGTCGAACAGCAAATCGGGAACGTCTCGGTGACCCCGAAATACGACAACAGTACGTTCTTTGTCGAATCGATAGATCCGCCCCAAGTGACGGTCACGTTATCCGGGCGTGAGTCTGTATTGAAGAAAGTGATGAATACCGGCAATTTCTCCGTCGAGCTTGATCTGACGAAGGTGGGGAAAGGGGAGCATGTGCTGCCCTTGACACCGGTCGGCTTTCCGTCGAATGTGACGGTGAAAGTAACCCCGGCTACGGTGAGAGTCGTGATCGATGAGAAGGGGAACAAATCGATGCCGGTTACGATTAACGTCACGGGGATCCCGGGCGTCGGCCTGAAAGCGGGGCAGCCGGTTGTGAAGCCGAAGCAGGTGACGGTATCCGTGCCGAGCCGCATCTATGACAAAGTGGACTCGGTTCGCGCTGATGTGAACGTGGAGAAGGCGACATCGGCCGTAACGAAACATGCCACGCTGCAGGCGTTCGATAAAGACGGCAATGTCATCGAAACGGCGACGATCAGTCCCGCAGTCGTGGACGTCGAAGTGCCGATTACGAGTCCGTTCACGCTGGTGCCGCTGCAGATCAAGCTGGTCGGCGAGCCCCCGCGCGGGTTTGGTGTAGCCTCGGTACGGCAAAGCACCGACAAGGTAACGGTTTACGGGGCGCAGAATGTGCTGGATCGGATGGAGTTTTACGAAGGACCGCAGGTGGACTTGACGAACTTGAAAGCGGACGAGGAATTCACGCTGACGATTCCGCTGCGCAATGACGTGAAGCAGCTGGATCCGGATAAAGTAACAGTCAGTGTGAGCATTGTGCCGTCGGTGACGAAAACGTTGGAGGCCATACCGTTATCGTTCGTCGGGCAGAATGACGGCTTCAATACGAAGGTCGTGCTGCCGGAGTCAGGTCAGCTCAACTTGACGGTGGAAGGCGCGCCCTCGATCATCGAGAAGCTGAAGCCCCAGGATGTGCAGGCCATTCTCGATGTGAGCAACTTGCCGCCGGGCAAGCATGAAGTATCGGTCACTTGGAACTTGCCGACCTTCGTGAAGAAGGGGCCGACGCAGGACTTCAAGGCAACGGTCGAAATCAGTGCGAAAGCAGAAGCGGTCAATCCGGCTGCGGCGACACCTGCCGCGCCGTAGTCGCCGGCCCATTAACAACGGGCTTCGACAGGAGCTTGGATGATTCTGGCTCGGCGTCGAAATTTGACCCTCCGTAACGAATCAGAGATAATGAGAATAGTGTATTGACAGTAGGTATTGGCTTGGGGGAGAGGACAACAAATGGGGAAATATTTTGGAACGGACGGCGTGCGCGGCGTAGCGAATCAGGAACTGACGCCGGAGCTTGCCTACAAGATTGGCCGCTGCGGCGGGTATGTACTGGCCGGTCAAGTGGAGAAGCCGAATGTGGTCATTGGCTTGGATACGCGTATTTCGGGTCCTATGCTGGAGGCCTCGCTCGTAGCAGGATTGCTGTCCATCGGGGCGAATGTGATCCGCTTAGGCGTTATTTCGACTCCGGGCGTAGCTTATTTGACGCGGGCTTTGAAGGCTGATGCAGGTGTGATGATCTCCGCCAGCCATAACCCGGTTGAAGACAACGGGATTAAGTTTTTCGGCGCGGACGGCTTCAAGCTGTCCGACGAGACGGAGCTGGAAATCGAGCGTCTGATGGATGCCGAGCTCGACGAGCTTCCTCGTCCAACCGGAGGCGATATCGGTACGGTGACCGACAATCCGGAAGCGAAGTTTGCTTATTTGGAGTATATCCAATCCACGGTTCGTTCATCCTTCCAAGGCATTCGTGTGGCGCTCGATTGCGCACACGGCGCGGCTTACGAGCTGGCGCCGAAAGTGTTCGAGGCACTGGGCGCGGAAGTCATCACGGTAGGGGCGCAGCCGAACGGACGCAACATCAACGATAACTGCGGATCGACGCATCCGGAAGCGCTGCAGCGCATCGTCGTGGAGCAGAAGGCGCATATCGGGCTTGCCTTTGACGGCGATGCCGATCGCTTAATCGCTATTGACGAGAAGGGCGACGAGGTTGACGGCGACTTCATCCTTAGCATTTGCGGGCATGCGTTGAACCAAGCCGGTAAGCTGAAGGAGCAAACCATCGTCACCACGGTGATGAGCAACATCGGCTTTTTTAAAGGAATTGAAGCGGTTGGCATGAAAGCGGCGAAGACGGCCGTCGGCGACCGCTACGTCATGGAGGAAATGCGTAAAGGCGGGTACAATCTTGGCGGCGAGCAGTCGGGTCACGTCATTTTCCTCGACTATAACACGACCGGAGACGGCATTCTAACGGCGCTTCAGCTGGTGGACACGCTCGTGCAAGCAGGCAAACCGCTCAGCGAGCTGAAACAGATTATGCGTAAATATCCGCAGAAGCTCGTGAACGTGCGTGTCGGCGACAAGAGCAAGCTCAAGGACAATGCCGCTGTAGCAGCGGAGATCGCCAAAGTGGAAGAGCAGCTTGGCGACAACGGCCGCGTGCTCGTCAGGCCTTCCGGTACGGAATCGTTAATTCGCGTCATGGCCGAAGGGCCGGACAAAGAGCTGGTCGAGGCGTACGTACAGCAAATTGCCGACGTGATCGAGCGCGAACTGGTATAACGCAGGGCAAACAAGCGAACATGAGGTCCCCGGGGCTGATTCATGCAGGCATCCGGGGATTTTTGCATAAGCGACGGTGTTTTGAAAACATAATGAAAATTACTTGTTGCACTTTACGGTCAAAATGAATAAGATGTGATTATGTCTTATTCTAAACAGAAAGGTGGGCAGAGGCAGGAACCCTATAAAGCGCCAGAACTGGAGCGGAATGAAGCAGCTTTCAGCTTGCCTGTGAATCGGTCTTAAGTCATCCGTCAGGAGGACTTCTCTTATTTCCCAGACAACGCGGAGCGGGTGGAAGACAGATGAATTCGGCCAGTTGACGAGGTGAAGGTGTTCGAAACATTCGGCGGGGACCTTCCGGTGTGCGATCCGAACCGTAAGTCGAACTACAAATCGTCCGGGTGACCGGACAGACAAATGTTCGGCGGGATCAACGACAAATCGAAAACGAAAGAAAAGCTTCTTTCCATGGGACGCCATCTTCGAGAGAGCCGAGCCGGGAAGCTTTTTGGATCGTGCTGAAAACTGAATATTGTGCGCTGTAAGGGCGCGGATGAAGCTTTATTTCTGCACGAAGTTGAAGCTTCCGTGGGAAACGTATGTGCATCTTTCGAAGAAAGGCGATAGAGCTTTTCTAAATTAGGAGGATCACGACATATGTGCGGTATTGTTGGTTATGTAGGTAAACGGAATTCCCAGAATATATTGATTGACGGTTTGAAAAAACTGGAATATCGCGGTTACGACTCCGCTGGTGTGGCGGTTTATACGAAGGACGGACTGCAAATCAAGAAATCCAAGGGGCGCTTGGCCAATTTGGAATCGAAGCTCGATGAAGCGCCGCTCGAAGGCAACATCGGCATCGGGCATACCCGCTGGGCGACGCACGGCAAACCGTCGGATGTGAACTCGCATCCGCATACGGACAATTCGTCCAAGTTCTCGGTCGTACACAACGGCATTATTGAAAATTATATGCAATTGAAAGAAGAACTGACGGCAAAAGGCCATGTGTTCGTATCGGAAACGGACACAGAGGTTATTTCCCACCTGATCGCGAGCTTGTACGAAGGCGATATCGTTAAAGCGGTGCAAAAGGCCGTAACGCGCATGAGAGGCGCTTTTGCACTGGGCGTGCTGACCGAATACGAGCCGGATAAATTGGTCGCTGTTCGTTTGTCCAGCCCGTTGATTATCGGTGTGGGCGAAGGCGAGAACTTCATCGGTTCCGACATCCCGGCCATCCTCGAATACACGCGCAACGTGTATATTCTAAACGACGGGGAAATGGCTCTTCTGACAAAAGACGACGTTACGTTGATGACGTTGGAAGGCAATTTTATTTCCCGGGAATTATTTCATGTCGATTGGGATATTGTTACGGCGGAAAAGGCCGGTTTTGATCACTTTATGTTGAAAGAAATTTACGAGCAGCCTAAGGCGTACCGCGATACGATGGGAGCCCGGATCGATGCGGCCGCATCGAAGGTTGTACTCCCGGAGATTGGGATGACCCCGGAACAAATTCGTTCGATTCGTCAAGTGCACATTGTAGCTTGCGGCACGGCGTATCATGCAGGCTTGGTTGGGAAGTCCGTCATTGAACACTTGGCGCGCATTCCGGTAGAAACCGATGTTGCTTCGGAGTATCGCTACCGCTCCCCGATCATTACGCCGGAAACGCTTGTGATCGTTGTAAGTCAGTCCGGTGAGACGGCCGATACACTGGCAGCCCTTCGTGAAGCGAAGCGCTGCGGCGCTCGGGTTGTCGCCATCACGAACGTAGTGGGCAGCTCCGTCGCGCGCGAGGCGGACGATGTGATTGTTACGTGGGCCGGTCCGGAGATCGCCGTAGCTTCTACCAAGGCTTATACGTCCCAATTGATCGGGTTCTATTTGTTCGGCCTATACTTGGCTCAAACGCTCGGAACAGCAGAAGCGACTTATATCGAGGAAGTGCTCCGCGGACTGCAGGAGCTTCCGGAGAAGGTTGAGCGCATCCTGGAGCAATCCGAGGCGATCAAGGAAGTAGCCGAGCAGATTTCGACGCATCACAGCTTGTTCTTCATCGGCCGCGGCCTCGATTATGCGGTAGCGTTGGAAGGCTCGTTGAAGCTGAAAGAGATTTCATACATTCACTCGGAGGCTTATGCCGCCGGCGAATTGAAGCACGGTACGCTCGCACTGATCGAGGAAGGCATCCCGGTTATCGCCTTAGCGACGCAAGACGCGCTGTTTGAGAAAACGGTGAGCAACATCAAGGAAGTGAAAGCGCGCGGCGCTCAAGTGTTCGGCATCCACATGGAAGGCGATACCGAGCTGGCGAAAGCCGTTGACGAAGTATTCGCGATTCCGCAAACGCACCCGCTGCTTGCACCGGCGCTGACTGTTGTGCCGCTGCAGCTGCTTAGCTACTATGCGTCCTTGGCGCTGGGCCATGATGTGGATAAACCGCGTAACTTGGCGAAGAGTGTAACGGTAGAGTAAAGAGAAGAGGGGGCACAGCCCCTGTTGTCCCGATGTAAAAAACTCGGAAAGTAGTAAAGAATGTTGGAAAGTAGTTAAGAAAGTCGGAAAGTGAACTTTTTTATCTACATCGAAGAGGGTAGCTGATGGAATATTCTAAGGCTACCCTCTTTAATTTTTGTAGAGAGAGCTGGTGAGATGTATGAATGAAATTGGATATAGAATAAAGTGTATCCGAAAAGAAAACAAACAGAACCAATCTCAATTCGCGAAAAGTATAGGGATTTCCCAAGGTAACCTGAGTGAAATTGAAAAAGGAAATAGTAACCCGTCTGCGGAAACACTAATTTCAATTAGAACCCAATATAATGTGAACCTAAACTGGTTGTTAACCGGAGTTGATTCGAATGATGGGGATACATATGACGACTATTATGAAGAAAAATTAATTGAGGTTTTTAGGAATCTTAATGATTATGATAAAAGGGAAATTATTGAGATTGCACTGTTGAAAGCGAGATTAAGAACTATTGACTAGGCTCAGTAGCGATGGCGAAGGAGTCCTGATAATACTGGTGTCCACTTTAGAAAATGGTGTTCCAAGAAATTAAAGTACTAAGACTGAAAAAATAAAGCGGCGCAGCTAAACCAACGCGCAGAATTTGGCATTGATGGTGTTGTATCAAACCACTGGATTAGAGTATACTATAATAGTATTATGATTGGAAAATTATTGTTTGGTATCCGAATAAATCCAAATGGACAGCCTTTATGTGTTACTATCGGAACAGTTAATTTTAAAGAAGCTCAGATCATTGATCCTGTTGGTATCTTAGCTCAATCAGGAGGGCAAACGGCTGAATCAAAGTCAGCAATGTCCGAATATATTCGTAATCGTAAAAATGGTTATAATAAATTTACCTATAATCCATAACAGCATTATCAAGGCACTCGCTTATGTGGGTGCTTCTTTATTTTTCCTGCCCCCCGCCCGTTCGTCTAAGTCATTCTAGAATATTTTCTTCATGGTGGTAAAAGAAAATAAACCATTAGACTAAAAAAAACTGATAATCTTACTTTTCCTAAATGTTCGAAGAAAATAAAGTTCTAGACTGAGAAAATAAAGTATTTTCTTAGTGCTTAGGTTAAGATGAGACCCCTGTTTAAGCAATACATGCTACTCGCGTATGTCCAATAATAGGTAATTGGAAATGGAATGTAATGAGGAGGACGTAGCCCAAGCGAAGGCGCGGGAAGCGTTCTTTTTATTAAACTAACTGGCAGAATAATGATTGTAAGGATGGAATTATTACAAATATATTGCATTTGTATGGTATAAATCTTAGGATGGTGAATACTCAGTGATGAATCAAGAGTTGATAAATGTGTTTAAAAATAAAGATATTGTGGCTGTTAAATCATTAATCTCTTCAGGGATCGATTTGAATTATTGAGCCCCAGGAACTGGAACATATTTAGATTACTGTTGGTGTGGATTTCGCGAATATGACTTTGAAATAGTAAAGTTGTTGATTAATAATGGAGCGGAACTTAATGATTCACATTGCCCCGCAATTGTTGGTGCAGCTAGAAGGGGGAATATTTAAGAAGTACAATTTGTACTAGACCGAGGAGCAAACATTAATGCAACATCTCATGTCGGAACAACAGCTTTATGGCAGGCTTCTTATCATCGCCAGTAACGCATAAAATGTTTCCGCTCCTGGTCCTCGCATATTTCAAGTACACATCTCTCTTGAGATAAGATGTACAGTACCTCGCGGAACTGTCCGGAAACATTCCCCTATCTTCAATTCGTTTTAGAAACCCCTTTTCCCCCAAGCAATAATAAGAGGCAAATCAAAGTAACGACTAAGATATTCCAGATACGACTCGGTTTCAGGCCAACCGAAGAAGACTTCATTTTCGGGGGGACCATCCACGCGAGAATGAAAAAGAGTTATTTTTTCCTTTGGTACATTATAGCCATAAAGCATATAGAGCAGCGCTGCCGTCGAGTCGTCACCCCCGGAAGCGGCATCGCAGTTACCGAATATTAGAACCCCGCGTTCCCCGCCTCAGCGGAAACTGCACCGAACGGCAGGTCAACAGGCAGCAGATCAAGATCCAGGCAGTCCACGGTTCCGAAGCGGAAGTCGGCGTCATCCGACGGCTGAATGGAACGGATAACCAAACCCGCTTTCAATATAGCTTCCGCCTTTTGCAGCCGTTTGATGTCCCCAATCACAAAAGGTCTGCACTTCTCATAAACAACCTGATCTGACAAAGCTTTTACAATCACTTCGGCCGGTCGGTGACTGCTCCAATCTGCCTATATCCCAGATAACCTTCACATTCCGACCAAGCCGCGAAAACTGCATACCGGAGTCGGAAGCCCCGGTTAAGTCATCGGCAATGATGCCTAATTCGCTCATCCGTTTCTTGGCTCCTCTATTCATTTTTTCGGAAAAACAACATGGCCTCGTTGCTTTCGAATTGCTCCGCAGAAGTTCCGAGGGGTAAAAACATCTCCGGTCCAAAAGCGGCCGGAGATGTTTTTATAGCCCTTGCCATGACCCCGGGATTTATTCTCGAACCATTTTAACCGCCAATTTCATCGCAGTGATCATAGCGCCAGGATTGGCTACTCCTTTACCGGCGATGTCAAATGCCGTTCCATGGGCAGGCGTATCCAATACAACGGGAAGTCCTCCGTTTACAGTGACACCTTTATCGAATCCTATTAACTTCATCCCCGTCTGTGCCTGATCATGGTACATGGATACTAAACAGTCAAACGGGTTTTCCTTTAAACGAAGGAAAATCGTATCTGCTGGAAATGGTCCTACTACGTTAAGTCCTTCTTGTTGAGCAGCCTCAACTGCAGGAATAATTTCCTCAATCTCTTCCATTCCAATCAAACCACTGTCTCCTGCATGTGGGTTATATGCAGATACTGCAATCCTCGGGTTCGTAAAACCAGCTTTTTTGAGAATTACATTCGCGAACCGAATTACTTCCAGTACTCTTGATTTAGTAATATGTTGCGCGACTTCCTTCATGGGGATGTGGGATGTAACTCTTGTTACCCATAAATCCTCTAGGACGTTGACTTCACCGAAACCCGATTTATAGTCAAACAGCGACGCAAGTAAGTGAATGTCGTCCTCAAATTGATACCCGCCTTTATAAAGCGCGCCTTTATTTAATGGAGCGTAAACTACACCATCCAATTTCTTGTTTTGGGCGAGTCGAGTTGCGAGTGTCAAGTTATCGCCTGTTGCTTTGCCGGACTCAGCGGAAAGTTTACCTAACGGTAACGTAAGGGGATCGGTGTTTGCCGTATCTATGAGCCAAGTCGTTTCTTCATTCGGGTCGATCTGGTCTATGCTCTCAATCTTTCTGTATTGGAGCGAACAATTAGCAATTTCCGCCCCTAATCGAAAGACCCTCTCATCTCCAATTAATACCCAAGTAACGTCTTCAAATAAGTCCTGATTTTGCAGGGCTTTTGCCACCAATTCAGATCCTATACCCGTCGCATCACCGTACAGAAGCCCCATCGTAACCTTGCGATTGCCGCTCATTTAATCTCCCCATTTCGATATAATGGATGTAATTTCTCATTCGTTTTGCCTATCTGAAATCATTATATTTTTCGAAGTTTCATAATACAACACGCTAAGAAGAGAGATGTGATGCAAAATATAGCATAGTGTACTAAAATTTTATTGAAATTAAACATTAGTGACCTCCAATGGTTATGTACAAATATAAAAGGTTGTAATATATACTTATCCAGTAAAAATGCCGGCTTTAGAAATAAACAAAGGAGATACCATATATGTTTAAGTGTTTTGTCATAGCACCGTATGAGGGCTTTAAAGAGATGATTCTTAATATAAGAGAAAACTACCCTTTTAGAATCGATGTAGAGATTGGGAATATCCGAAGGGGTGAGGAGCTTCTTAATCATGTAGAGTATCACGGGTATGATGTCGTCATTTGCCGAGGAGCAACCTTTGAGTTATTTAAGAAGCATAGTCAAATTCCAGTTATTGAGATAGAAATTACAAGCTATGACATACTCCGCACGCTTACGATACTTAAAGGATTTAAAGGTAAAATGGGGATGATCGGTTCCGCCAACGTGCTCCAAAATGTCAAACTGATAACGGAGTTATTGGAAATAGAGGTGCTGGCGCAAACAATTGAGACTTTCGAACAATTTGAGCAAGCGGTCATGGAGGCCATTAGGCAGGGGGTTGAAGTTATTATCGGAGATGCGCTTACGGCTTCTCTGGCCGAGTCCAAAGGGATCCAAACCGTCATGATCGCATCAGGCAAGGAAGCTATTGATGGTGCCTTAAAAAAAGTTACGGACCTGTATTATTTCTATAATCAGATCGAGGATGGAAATATCAGGTTCTCATCCTTGCTGGATAAGTTAAATCAAGGGATATTTATCATTGATTCCAATAACCGTATCATCCTGATTAATAATAAAACGGAGGAATTACTTAATCTACCTAAAGAATCAATCACCCAATTAACATGGAAAGAGTGGCTAGAAAAATGGCAGTTGGACGACTTAGCCGGGCTCACGAGCCGGAAGCATCGTTTAATAAATTGGAATCAAAAATGGCTTATCCTTCAAAAATGCCCATCCTCAAAGGATGAACTTATTTTTACCTTGCAAGAGACAGAGCAAATTTTAGATCTCGAGCGAATACTGAGACGAAAGCTAAACGGTGACACCTTATTGCCGGAAGGAAAAGTAACCCTTAAACAGGTCATGAAAAAGCTGAGAGTAGCCGAGGGGGATTTGAGTAACTTAGAAGCGTGGGATCGGGCTTGCAAACCCGTTCTTATTTGTGGAGAGGCAGGCACCAATAAAGGCGTACTCGCAAAGGCTTTATATCATAACTCCCAATTTAATCGAGGCCCTTTTATTGCTTTTGACGAGCATCTCGTATCGCCACCTGAAGTAGTGGTTAACCGCCTTTTCGGGACAGAGAATCAGCAAACGGAAGGGTTAATTGAAAAGGCCCGCGAAGGAATGCTTTACATTAAAGAAATAGGTAAATTACCACTCACAGCTCAGTCGAAATTAAGCGAAATATTGCTAAATCAATCGTCCCGTTTCCGATTGGTGACTTCGAGCTCCATCGATTTACTTTCGGAAGTGCACGCTAACCGATTCCATATGGAGCTTTACTACCAATTGCGGCCGCAATGTATCTCGATTCCCTCTCTGCGCGAACGGATTGAAGACCTGGATGACATCATTCGTTGGTATCTTGCAGAAGTTAGCATGACGATAAACAAGCAAGTCATAGGCTTTAAGCCGGATGTTCTTAAAAAATTAAAGTCTTATCATTGGCCCGGTAACCTGACGGAGCTAAAACACGTCCTGTGCGAATTAATTGAAAGGGCGAATTCGATGTTCGTTACAATGGAAATTGCGAAGCCCATTCTTGATAAGCAATTCTCGATAAATCCTAGAAACCAGCTTGTCCCTGATTTAACTAAAGATATGACCCTGGAGGAAATTGAAAGACACATTATTCTCATGGTACTCGAGCAAGAGGAGTACAATCAGTCCAGAACTGCAAAACGGTTAGGCATTAACCGCGCTACTCTGTACAGAAAAATAAAAGAGCATCTACAAGGACAGACATAACGGGATGTCCCAAACTCCTTCATTCGCCTGATCGTTATTAATATCAATCAGGTGTCCACATTCGCTTGCGGTAATCTCGCGGACTGGTACCCGTAGTCCTACGAAAGCATTTGCTGAAAAAAGAAAAGGTCTCAAATCCGGATTCCTCGGCAATTCGCCCGATTGGCAGATCCGTATTCATAAGCATCCGCTTCGCCTGTTCAATACGGTATCTTGTGATGTACTCCAACGGAGTACAGTCGTACACCATTTTCATGCAGCGAGTGATGTACATCGGATGAAAGCGTAGGCTCGTTCCAAGCAGTTCGTTGCGAAACGGCTCACGGTAATGCATCCGCAAGTAGGTGACGGTTTGTTCGGCAATGCGGTAAACGGAAGACGTATGGCTGTCCGACTTGTCCTGACCCAACGCCAGAAGCAGCTGCTGGAAAGCAATCTGATGCTTCCACTGCACACTGGAACGACGCACCATGCCAAGTAACGACTCCAGCTGCTGATAAACACTGCTGTCTAGTGACAGTCGGCCAAAGCGGGGGATGAATGCAACGAACTGCGATTCTTCCGGGAAGGGCTGCGGAATAGCGGCCCCCTCTGGAACCTCTGACCATTCACCCATCGGTTGAAAATGCAGCCAGTGAAAATGGGTTTCCTCCTCACAGCCTTGTGTCGCATAATGGTATCGATCCGGGCGAAGCAGCAGGAAGGTACCGGCCTCTAAACGCCACTGGCGTTCTTCTTCTCCAATATATAAGCAACCGCGAGTTACCACGAGCAAATCAAACACGCCAATGGAATGACGGCTGGGATGTCGCTGTCCCCTTTCATACACATCTTCTCCACAAATTAGAAAGTGCGGCAAAGGCGGACATACCAATTGAAATGAGTTCATGTGAGCAGGCCCCTTCTTCATCGGAACGTTAGCATTATTCTACTTCGCCCCTCATCGTAACCTTTATTATCTTGATTGTAAATCCAGCTCGTTGGTTTAAATCGGACTAAAAATAGTTGGGAATGTAGTTTTTTGACACTCCTAGCATCCACTACAATGTGGGGGGACATGATTTCAATATTCTTGGGAGGATGGGATGGCATGATGTTAAAACAACCGATTTTTACCCCTTTGCCGCTGGGGAGTATCAAACCATCTGGGTGGATTCGCAACCAATTGAACATACAGGCAGATGGACTAACTGGACATTTGGAGGAGCATTGGGAAGACGTCGGTTCAGACAATGGATGGTTGGGCGGCAAAGGAGAAAGCTGGGAGCGTGGTCCTTACTATGTAGACGGGCTTCTTCCGCTCGCCTACTTACTGGAAGATGAGACACTCATCCGCAAAGCCATGAAGTGGGTGGAATGGGCGTTATCCAGTCAAAGGGAAGACGGCATGTTTGGCCCCAATCACATCACGACCGTTAATAATGATGTGAATAAACGACATGACTGGTGGCATTTTACCATTATGCTGAAGGTACTGACCCAGCATCAAGAAGCCAGCGGTGATGAGCGGGTCATTCCATTCTTAACGCGGTTTTTCCGGTATCTTGACGGGGTGATCGAGCAGATGCCTCTAGAGGGTTGGGCACAAGCACGCGGAGCAGATTTGATGCTGTCCATACTCTGGTTGCATCAACGGACAAATGAAGAGTTCCTGCTTCAGATTGCAGATAAAATAAGAAAGCAAACGTTGGATTGGCCAGGCATCTTCAATGACTTCCCATTTTGGCGAAAATATGAAGGGAAGTTCGATCATCGCACACATGTAGTGAATGTGGCTATGGCACTGAAAACGCCGGCGTTGTTCTATCGGTTGACCGGACAGGAGGAACACCGGGAGGCTGTGTACAGAGGACTGGAAAGCCTAATGAAGTATCATGGGCAAGCCCACGGGATGTTCTCCGGCGATGAGTGGTTATCCGGTACCCATCCAAGCCAGGGGGTCGAACTATGCGCCGTGGTTGAGTACATGTTCAGCTTGGAGCATGTTGCCAGCATCCTTGGGGACGGGAGATTCGGAGACACCTTGGAGAAAGTTGCCTATAACGCTCTGCCGGCTACGATCTCGGCGGATTGGACTTCACATCAATACGATCAGCAGGTGAATCAGGTTGTGTGTAATGTGGCCAAACGTAACTGGGTGAATCGGGATGATGCCAATACGTTCGGACTAGCCCCGAATTTCGGATGCTGCACAGCAAATATGCATCAAGGCTGGCCCAAGCTTGTGTCTCATCTTTGGATGTCCACACAGGATGGCGGGATTGCTGCTGTTGCTTACGCACCGTGCTTCGTTCGTACAACGACGGGTAGCGGCAAGCAAATCACTGCTGAGGTGATCACCGATTATCCCTTTAAAGAAAGCATTCACATCCGGCTTTCGCTGCAGGGCAGCGAGACATTCCCGCTTTACCTGCGGGTTCCAGCTTGGTGCCAAGGTGCCGTCCTGAAGATCAACGGAAGCAGTCAAACGTTCACCACGAAGGATGGTTATGCACGCATCGAACGCGAATGGGGTGACGGCGACGAGATTGACTTGTCGCTTCCGATGGAAGTAAAGCAATCTCGCCGCAGCAACTTCGCGGCAAGCGTGGAAAGAGGGCCTTTGGTGTACGTGCTGCCTATTACCGAAAGCTGGACTTGCATGCGCAACCGGGAACGTTTCAGTGATTGGGAGGTATATCCAGCTTCTCCTTGGAAATACGGTCTAATTGACGGGACGGACACACGTATCACCATCAGTGAAGATGAAATACCTTATCAACCCTATCAGGCATCCAATGCCCCGGTGCGCGTAATACTAAAAGGACAACTGCTGCCCAATTGGGGCTTTGACATGCATTCCGCGGCAACGCCGCCGATGCAGCCAAAGCTGGATCCGACGCAGCCAGTCGTAGATCTGGAGTTGGTCCCTTATGGCAGTGCCCGTTTACGTATTGGTGAATTCCCGGTAGTGCAAAAGTAACGCGAACACAATAATTACTATACAAAAATCCGCAAGCTCGACCTCGGTCGATGCTTGCGGATTTTTTGAGTTATTCTCTAATTTCCGCCTTTATATCTGAATTGCTGTCTAAATTTGTGGGGGGTAATTTTTTCGGCTTTGCAAAAGCATTTCGTGAAGTAGGAGCTGCTGTGAAAGCCGACTTCCTCGGCAATGCGCCCAATCGGTAAATCGGTATTAAGCAGTAAAATTTTCGATTGGTCGAGCCGAACAATCGTTAAATATTCCACAGGTGTGCAACCGTACACTTTTTTCATACAGCGCGTGATGTAGGAGGGATGAAAGTTAAAAATTTTCCCGAGCTGTTCGTAAGTAATTTGCTCTGGGGAATTTTGCCGTAAATATCGGGCCGTATCATCGGCCAATCTACTGACGGCGGAGGATAAAGGCTCTTGTTCAATATGAAGATCAAAGAACAGCTTTTGAAAAATGGTTTGCTCTTCCCAACGGGACGAATAAGCAGGCTGGCCCTTTAATGTGAGTAGATTGCGTATTTGCTCGTAAGCATTGGTCGGATTTAGCAATTTCCAATATCGGGGTATCGAAACATTAAAAGAAAGCATGAAATGGCTTTGCACACCTAAGAAGCCGCGATTCTGCTCTTGTATTTCGATCCATTTGCCGATGCTTTGAAAATGAAGCCAATAAAAATGGGTTTCTTCATCACATGGATTCAACTGAAAATGATAACCATCGGGCCGCAAAATTAGACATTCACCCGGTCCCGTCCTCCACTGTGTATCACTTTCCATCATCAGTAGGCTTCCACGAGTGACGAAAATCATATCGAACACACCGATGTTTGAACGTTCGGCATGGCTTCTTCCAATCGCATAAGTAGCTTCCCCACAAGCGACGAAATGAGGTAACGGTGGTGATTCAAAATGGAAATAACTCAAGTCTATCACCTAAATTATATTGTGTCATATTGTGCTAAAATTGGGTCAACATTATACTGTTTCACATTCACTATTATTAATATACTTGAAATTGTTAGCATTAGTAAACTAAGGAGCAGAATCAAAGGGGGGAGTTATCGTTAGTTTTCCTCATTTTAGGAGTGTAAACGCTAACCTTGTAGTTATCGAGCTGAAAAGGGTGTGTCAGTTTTTACCGAAGATAATAAGTTGAAATTTGTAAATCGTCTTCTTATATAAAACTCGGATTATCGTATTGATGTTTTTGGAGTGCAATGGTAGTATCAGCCTATTATCAAAAACTGATACCATATCGAGTCGGAGAGTGCATCTCCGCTTCTAAATATGTACAATGTGCAAGAACTGTGGTAAAACGTCCTTTAAGATATTGCTTGATATGAGCGGTAAGAGATTCGCACACAAGAAAATACGATCTTCGATATACTTGAGAACTGCAATAAGGAGACGCTCTTAAAGTACTTATGTAAGCGGTTGCTAATCGAATCGGCAGGGATGTAATTGAAGCGGGGAGCTTTTAGATCCTTTTCAACAAGCAAATCCAAATGCCCAAAAGATATATCAATGGAGGTTTTATGTATGCAAAAAAAACTAGTGAATGCAGCACTGCTTGCCAGCTTGTTCGTACTCGCTTTGACCGGTTGCTCCGGACAACCGGCCGCAACGAATGGTGGGGCAAAGGCGAATGACGGAGCGAAAGCTGCTCCGGATTCAGGTGGAGCCAAAAAAGTCGTAACGATGTGGACTCGTGAGAATGGCGCCCGGTTATTAGAAGCAGCAGTTAAAAAATACAACGAGGAAAATAAAAGCGTAGAAATCAAAGTCACATCGATTCCTACCGAGAGCTTTAATCAGCAATTTACCGCTGCGTTATCGTCCAATTCGGTTCCGGATATCGTATCCGTGGATCTTGTTCTGGCTCCCTATTACTCATCAATTGGTGCGTTCAAAGATATCACACAGCAGTATAATGGTCTAAGCTTTAAGGACCAGCTTAGCAAGAGTATGCTGAACCAGGGACAGAAGGATGGCAAACAGTTCGCTTTACCGTTTAACGCAGACGTCTCTGCTTTTATTTACAACAAGGCACATTTCCGGGATGCAGGACTTGATCCGGAAAAACCGCCGGTTACCTGGAAGGAGCTTCAAGAGTACTCGAAAAAATTAACGAATAAAGACCGTTTTGGATACGTGTATGGCGGTGGTACTGCCGGTACACTCATGTTTACTTTCATGCCTTACGTTTGGGGCAACGGTGGGGAGTTCCTCAACAAAGATGGTACCAAGGCGATGGTGAATTCGTCTCAAGCGATCGAAGCGCTGCAATTTTTATCGGACCTTACCAATAAGGATAAAGTGGTTCCTCCTGGATCGCCGACCTATACGTCCCAACAAGCCTTTGACGCCTTCACGTCTGGCAAGGCGAGCATGATGGTCAATGGTAACTTCCGAGTGTCTGATTTGAATCTGAAGTTTTCCAATATCGAGTACGGTGTCGGAATGATCCCGAAAAATGAGGGCAAAGGCCACGCTTCCTTCGGTGGAGGAGAGCTTATCGCAATCACGTCCGGTTCAAAACAGCTGCCAGAAGCGTGGAAATTTATCGAGTTCGCGTTGTCCAAAGAAGTTCAGGTCGAGACGTTCGCGAAAAATGGATCTATTCCGGTACGCAAGGACTTCTACAACAATCCTTATTTCGATAAAGAACCGAAGTATAAGATGTTCGCACAGTCACTTGATGTGGCGGTAACGCCTTTTACCACGAAGTACAATGAACTATATGATCCGATTCTCAGTAACGTTCAATCGGCGCTTCTAGGTAAAACACCAGCTAAAGATGCGTTCACGAAAGCCGCTGCAGACATGGACGCCATCCTGCAAAAGAAATAAAACATAATGCAACGGAATGGGGAGAGACCTCCCCTTTCCTTGCAGTGGAGGACACATGACTAAAATCCGCATCAAACCAGTCCATCTGCTATTCGTACTTCCTGCTGTTTTGTTGAATCTGATCTTTTTTATTTATCCACTAATCCGTTCCCTCATCATGTCCTTTTATAACTGGCCGGTGCTGGGGGAAAAAACGTTTATTGGTTTGGATAATTACATCGATTTGTTCAAGGATAAAACTTACTGGAGTACCTTATGGTTCACCCTGAAGTATACGCTTATGGTAACTCCGCTCATCTTTATTGTTGCTTTTGGCCTAGCGCTCCTTATAAATAAACGATTGCCGGGAATTATCTTCTTTCGTTCCGTTTATTTCACACCCGTCGTGATTTCTATGGTGTCCTCCAGCTTGGTTTGGCTATGGATATACAATGACTTATATGGTCTGCTGAACTACTATTTGCTGGAGTGGGGCTTGATTCAGCAGCCTATTGTTTGGATGGGCGATGCAAGCACATCGTTGCCGGCTATCGTGCTTATGATCGCATGGAAAACCTCGGGCTTTACGATGATCATATTGCTCGCTGGACTGCAATCTATACCTCAGGACATTTATGAGGCTGCTAATGTGGACGGCGCACGCCGCTGGCAAGTGCTTCGGTATATTACCCTTCCCTTGCTGCGTCCTTCGTTCGCCTTAGCTTTGATATTATCGGTAATCGGTTCGGTGCTTGCTTTCGAGCAGTTTGTTATCATGACTCAAGGCGGGCCTTCTAACACGACGACAACCGTCGTTCACTTGATTTATAAAACGTCATTCAAATATTTCCATCTGGGATATGGCTCGGTGATGACCTTCGTTCTGCTCTTTATCCTAATTATATTAAGTTTAATTCAAATGCGTATACTGAGGAATCCGGTAAATTATTAAAGGTGGGACTTTATGGCTTTGATTCGTTTTCTCGATACATTGAAGCGGCACAAATTCAAATACTTATTCAATATCGTACTTTCTGTCTTATTTCTTCTTCCGTTCGCGTGGACGCTAAGCACATCGCTGAAGAAGTCAAAGGAAATTATTAAAACTCCTCCGGAATGGATCCCGTCCTCGATCACCTTTGAGCATTATCAGGAAATCTGGGGCATGAACAACGGCTTGTTTCAAACGTATTTGTTCAACACAATCGTACTGACAATCATTTCAGTGTTGCTCATCGTTTTGGTTGGTGGGCTCGCAGGGTATGGGTTTTCCAAGCTTGAGATCCCTTTCAGCAAAATATTTCTTTTGTTGATTCTAATAGCGCTCATGATTCCGTTTCAGACGCTGTTAATTCCGCTGTTTTCCATAATGAAGAGCCTCAATCTGCTAAATACCTATCTTGCTCTCATTATCATTTATGTCACCTTCCATCTTCCGGTGGCGGTATTTATGATGCTTAATTCGTTCGACGCTGTGCCGGACGCCATACGTGAATCCGCATTGATCGACGGGGCAGGGGAATTCCAAATCTTTTTTAAGCTGATGATTCCACTCGCTTGGCCGGGGCTTGCAACGGTAGCGATACATTCTGCCTACACAACATGGAACGATTATATTGTCGCGCTGGTATTCACGACAACGGATGATATGCGAACCCTGAACATAGGGTTGACGAATATGGCTATTGGCCAGTACGGCAACGATTGGGGACTGCTAACTTCAGGTTCCATCATCAACTTTTTGCCAATGATCATTTTGTTTGTGTTTCTCCAGCGGTTTTTCATCAGCGGCCTAACGAACGGTGCTGTCAAGTAAAAAGCTGCCATTTAATATTGAGGGGATGACAATAATTGCAATTTTTTAGTTTTGATTTCAGAGATCCGATTTACAATTTCGACGGATGGAAACTTAGTTTTCAAATTATTACACTCGAAAACACTTATGGCTTAAATCCAGAAAAAACACAGTTTACGCAAGAGGACGGCTCTTGGAAGCTGGTTTGTGAGGAGCTAAGCTTCGCCGGTCAGCAGCAGCAGAAACCAGGCCGCTTCACACTCCAAGCGGTTACTAATGATCAAGGGCAGTTGGTGTTAAAAATATCGGCAGAGGCCTCTCATAAAATCCGTTGTGTGAAGGTGCTTGTGCGTGAATTGGATGCCATAGCGGTGTACAATGCAAGCACCGAAAAAGAAGATGTCGTGGGTGCTGCTGGGGATATTTATCATTACCCGTATAATTGGATTCATCGTGAGAATAACTTGAAGATTCCTGCATTTTTTGTGCGTGAGATCGATAAGGATGGCTGCTTGGCGTTTCAATGCCAAGATCATAAAGTGAGGGACAAGCGGTTTGCGGTTTATCCAGAAAAAATGGGTGCAAACACAGGTACCTATACGGTCGAATTGATTCACGAAGAGTCCGCAAGCAAATTTGACGATAAAATCGACGTTCCAGCCTGGGTGCTTGGCCGCAATGTAGAGCCAACAGCATTCCTCAACCAATATCTTGAGTTTGCCGAGTCTCCAAACGGTATCGGCTTAATACCTTGGAAGGACAGAACCGATATGCCGTCCTGGGCGAAGCAAATCTCGCTTTGTCTCACGCTGCATGGAATGCATTGGTCCGGTTACATATTCAACACATACGATCAAATGCTGGAGATTATCCGCTATGCCGCAGAGCGTACAGATGGCAAAAATATTTTGGCCTATTTACCAGGTTGGGAAGGTCGGTATTACTGGCAATACGGGGATTATCGTCCGGATCCGCTCCTTGGTGGGGAGGAAGGATTCCAGCGTTTATGCGAGGAATCACGAAAGCTGGGGGTCCATATCATGCCGATGTTCGGGGCCAACTGCGTGAATGCTTGGTTCTCTAATTTCCCGCAGTACGGGACAGATGCCAATATGAAAACGGCTTCGCGAAACCAATATCATGGCAACGTACCGGATTGGGATTTGAGCCGATCTCACGATACCGGATGGCAGGCTTGGCTCAATCCGGGAGCTCCCTCCTGGCAAACAGAGTTGACTCGGCAGGTCACTCGTCTGATGGATCGATATGGCTTCGATTCCGTCTTCCTGGATACCGCCCATCACTGGGTGAACGATCCGGATTTCGATGTATGTCAGGGACTCAAGGGCTTGAAAAATGCAATTGTGAAGGATAGACCGGATGTCTTGGTCACCGCCGAGAATTGGTACGACGGCTTGCTTACAATATTCCCCACGTTCCAAAGTCGACCATTTCTGAAAAACCCTAGCTGGGTAGGGCGATACGCGAGAATGGTCGCCCATCTGCTCGAAGCCGAACCAAGCCGGGGCAGCACTGGGGTGCATGAACTGGGATACTGCCAGTACGAGCCGAGGCAGCTTAAGGAAGAATATATTCCGACGATTGCCTTCGTCGACGGTACGTTCGAACAAGCTAAGGCTGAATTTGATAAGGTCATAGACATGGCAAATCACTACAAAAGGATGTTCTTGTAATTTATTAAGTAACAAGGTAAGGCTACCGCTGCACAAACGAAGATATGATGATCATTGAGAGACTTCTAGCAGAAGAGGTAGCAGGTAGGATTTCTTCAATGTAAAAGGTTATAAGACGCATAAATGAAAAAATGCGTGGTATTCTATTCCATATGAGAGGGGGTTGTGGTATATTTAACTAAGAATCTTGTTTTAACCTTACGTGAAGTCAAATGCCCTAGTGGCGGAATTTATGAGAACAGGTGTAGTCTGCTTGTTTCCAAGGATTCCCTCTGCTGGGGCTTTTTTTTTGCGTAGGAAATCATATGCGAGGGAGGAGATTCTATTGGATCAAAAGGGTACTCAGCGCGCAAGTAGGTAATCGAACGGTTATCTATGCTGCAGCAAATGTAATCCCATATTGAATGAACAAGGAGCGGGTCTTGATTGCCGGTTCTATTTTTTTTATGTCTAGGAGGAATGCCAGATGGCAAAACGTTTGATAAAGAATACATGCGAGAAATGCCCCCTGATGAGAAAAAAACGCGGTAGCTGCCGATTTCCTGCGGATCGAGCGAAGTCATGCCTTTGCAAGCGTCCATCAAAGCCGCGCCTGCTGCCGTTCGCTCCGTATAGGTAAAATCCTTGATAACCATTCCGGGAAACTTCGATTCCTCCGATTCCTCCTGTACATTCGCTTTGGATCGTAAAAACAAAGCGGCATCCTGCTCATAGCCGACAATCCGTTCCTCCGTGGACTTGATTTGCTGCGGCAACATTTTGAGCAGCCGATCCTCCAGCGCGTAGCGTTGGCTCAAGTGGTTCGCTTTAAGCAGCTTGAGTTTCGACACTTGAATGTCCAAGTCCATCTTCTCCTTGATGTACGGATTGCCGGTCGCCAGCGCCTTGACCTCGGCATAAGAGAGGGCCGTCTCGTCAATGTCCTCGGCGGAACGCACCGGCGACTTGCTGGTCATGATTTGCGAAATGAAGCGTTGCTTGTTCTCCAGCGTCTGATAAAGATAAGCGTCCAACGTGTTCTCGGTGACGTAGCGAAAAATGTGCACATCGCTGTTTTGATTCCCCTGCCGGATAATGCGTCCGCTGCGTTGCTCCAGGTCCCTTGGACGCCACGGGCAATCCAGATCGTGAAGTGCAATCAGCTTCGTTTGCACGTTCGTGCCCGCCCCCATCTTAAACGTCGATCCGAGCAGTATCCGAACTTGGCCGCTGCGTACTTTGGCGAACAGTTCCTTTTTCTTGACTTCGGTATTGGCGTCGTGAATGTAGGCGATTTCCTCAGCAGGAACACCTTTTTCCATTCCATCAGCTTGCGCCGCAGCTCGTCGTAGACGTTGAAGGAACCATCCTGTTTGGGGATGGATAGATCGCAGAACACCAACTGAGTCAACCGCTGCTCCTGATGTTCCTCCCAATACCGGTAGACATTGTCCGCGCAGGCGCTGACTTTGCTGCCTTCATCGTCAGGGAGCATCGGATTGGCCAGCCGCTGATCGAGCGCGAGTTTGCGTCCGTCGTTGGTGATCGTCAGCATATTGTCTTCGTGCGGCTCCACTTCCTTCGCCCGCACCCGTTCGGCGCGGCGGGCAAGATCCGCAACCATATCGCGCTGAAAGTCGCTTGGCGGCACAGCAACATTGTGGAAATGAGCTTTCGGCACGGGAAGCTGAAGCATGTCCGCCGTCTGGATGTCGGCCACTTCCTTGAACATATTCATCAGTTCCGGCAAATTGTAAAAACGGGCAAACCGGGTTTTCGCCCGATAGCCCGTTCCTTCCGGTGCAGTTTGTCAAGGAGGTTATAACTCAAATGAAACGGGCACCGGTCGCCCAATGCCCCATATAGGGGCAGTACCAGCGAAGCTGACACCACCCGCAAAGTAAATCACAACCAAATATCAAGGTGAAAGTTTATACCTGCCAGGGTATACGATTTGTACGTTAACGTTGATCGTTCGTAAGGAATCTTTGTTTAGTACAGTCCCAGATGCAATCCGTTTCCACGCATACGGATTCCTGCGAAAAAGAGATTCCCCTAGATTATAAATATCTATTCTCTTTTCAAACGCGGTTTGAAAGGTCTGCCTAATTTGATGCTCAATTTTTTTTTGAGCCAGTTGCGTGAGTTCTTGCTCCGTAACGTCTGCATGTAGCTCATTTACTCCGGCCTTCACCTTAACGGAAATATCGAAATATGCTTTGTCATATTTAACCCTTGGTTTGACGTCATATTCGGGTTTTTCTACGACGAGAACTGCAACAAGCTTGTTATCGGAAAACAAGTCAACGGGCAGTCGGATTGTGTGTTTATTCAGCCATGGCAATCCTTTTATTTCTTCGAGGCTCATGCGTGCGTAATATTTGTCCTTATCGTATATTTGTATGCCTGAATATCTAAGCATCTCATGCGGTTTTTGATTTTCCTTCCATTGATCCTTTCGAACAGATAATTCTGGTATGTAGCTTGTCTTCGCCTTTTCGTTTGAATCCATTACAAATTTTTGCAGGCGGATCGGAGCGAGGATAGAACGCTGCCGAAAATTCTGTTCGGGGTTATGTAGAATCGATGCTTTGGGCGATAATCTGAAAAATGGAGTCGCAATTAAGACCTCGTCAAGGGGATCGCGCGTACTGAACACCCAAGCTAAGTACCTTATCTCACGATATCGGTCGATCAGTTCCAACACTTCACCGACTTTTCGTTCCTTCAATAACCTTTCGCTAAAAAAGATTGCAGAGATTTGTCCCCAGTTTAACCTTTGTTGCGAAGTGCTGTATAAATCATTCGCTGCTTCTGTAAATGAGATACCTTTTCCTCTACCGATCCAGACCGGAGGCTGTTCCGCTTTCTGTTGTCCTTCCAGTTTTGCCACTGTCGAGAAATCGAGCAACTGCGCATAAATGATGTATTGGCTATCCGCATAATCAATTCCTACAGCAGTTACATAGTTCATGTTTTGCACTTCGTACCTGCTCCAACATCCGGTGAGAAAGAAGGAAAGCAGAAGAACTGCGGTAAATTTGTATGCGTTCATTTCTGCTTATCCCCTTGGCTTGTAGAATCGTGTGTATTTAGCATGGCTGGCCGAGTTTTCCTCCATCTCCATGGTAATCGGAACAAGGCATTGGCGAAGTCTTTATATGGGGGCGAAACCGGAGCCAGGTAAGGCAAACCGCATGAACGCAAAGAGGCTAAATGAGTTGCCACGATAAACAAAGCAAGTAAAAAACCATAGATCCCCAAGATGGCAGACAAAGCGAACATGAAGAAGCGCAAAATGCTTATTGTCCCAGTCAGTGACTGGTTGGATAAAGTCGAACCGAACACATGCGTAATTGCTCCTATGACAACAATGCTAGGGGATAAAAATCCTGCGCGTATGGCCGCATCCCCTAAGATGAGCCCTCCCACTACCGTAACTGTAGATCCTACCGCTGAAGGCAACCGAATACCGGCTTCCCGCAATATTTCCAAAAAGATGAGCGCGAGAAACATTTCCCCTGCCACGCCAAGAGGAATGCCTAATCGGTTGATGCCAATTGTTGCAAGAAGGTAATAGGGCAACTGATCCTGATGAAACGAAAGAATGGCAACCCAAAAACCGGGCAGCATGAGTGATACGGACAATCCGAGCAAACGAAGCGATTGTCCAAACGTAGCCGATAAAGCAGTAAAGTGGATGTCTTCCGGCGTTTTCAGGAGCAGGTACAAATTTGCTGGTGCGATCAATGCAGCCGGTGTACCATCCACAATCAGCGCTACACGTCCATTCATCATGCAGTTAACGGTAAAGTCTGGTCTTCCCGTATAGCCCATCAAAGGAAACAAAGCTTTGGCCGGTTCCATTAACTCTTCCAGTTGAGTGGCGCTGAATGCTCCGTCAATTTGAAGGCGATCCAATTTAGTCTTGATATCTTGGACGATTTTCGGATCAACAATGTCTTGCATATACAGAATTGCAATAGTTGTTTTTGTCCGGACACCTACTGTTTTCGTTTCGTATACCATGCTTGTTGACTTGATTCGTTTCCGAATTAACGCAACATTGACACCGAGCTCCTCCACAAAACAGTCTTTCGGCCCTCGAATGGAAACCTCAATATTGGATTCTTCAGGCTGGCGTGCCGGTTTTTTCGATATATCGAAGGAGAACAAAGAGGTTAGTGCCGGAATAAATATAAGCAGCTTTCCCTCAAAAATATCCGTTTCGGATTTCTGCTCCCACTCCTCGGGGGAAATGATCTCAAGATGTAATTGACACGACTCAAGCACTTCCTGATTCTTTTGAAAGCTATAATTTTCGTAAAACTGAGTCAAGCGAGGAAGTACTACATCGTGAATGAGTTGTTGGCTGTCACATAACCCATCGCAATACAGTAAGACGATCCTGGATTGATCGTCGCCAGTTTTTAATTTGTAAACATGATGCTTTACATCACAACACATCTGGAAATGTTGAAGAAGTGTTTGTTCATTAAGTGGTTGTGTATCAGGCGCCCCTTGTTGTGTCGACGATTTTATGTCCTTTGCCCATTTATTTCTGAAAAGCTTTATCATCTTCAATTGCTCCTTTTACTCCGTGTTGAGATTAAAATTCGCACGAAATATACGAACATGACCCCAATGGTAAAGACACAAAACGAAGGAAAGTAATATCGGCTGAGCAGTTCTTGAAAAATTATATCGCTGATTGGCAACAACGCAGCAACCAGCATGAATAAAGCGCCCAGAAACATAGGCAACCACTTATACTTTTGCAATTCCCACAATTCGCTTAAGAGTAACAGGGAAAGGGGAACTCGAATGTACATACCGGATAACCACTGGTAAATCGAGAAAAAATCAATATGCTCCACATACTCGCCCAGTCGAACCATTCTCCATTGTTCGAAAGCGGGGTATCGTTGGTGTGCCGCTTCATCAGGGCCGTACATGGTAATCGAGCCCATCAAAGGGCCGATCGTTAGCCCGGATAATATGATGCAAATAAGCATTAAACTTTTGAAACCTGGTTTGTTCGTTAACTTGTGCTGAAACAAAATCAGCAACGACAATTCCAACAATCCCCCAGCTACGTAGGGAATGCCTTTCCAAAGCGGAGATAACCCATTTTCGAGTAGAGGAAATAGCATGGTGTAGTCTTTAAACTGAAAGTTTGCAGTCATGACAAGGTCACCCAGAATAACAACAAAAGGCAACAATATCCCGCTTAAAATTGCAATGGTGCGAAGCCCTTGAAATGCCGCGAAGAAGCATCCGAAAAGCGTTGTTCCTGCGAGAACAAGCATTGGAGATTGAGGCATATAAGTTGCAATTGTCCATGTTATAGTGTCCTTAAAGGAAATGAGTCCCATAAGCCATACAAGTACACTGTATAGGACAATCAAGGTTGCCGAGAGAACCATTCCGAATTGTTGCTTTAACCAATCCCTAACATGCATTCCGTTCATGTTTTTTAGGATATAGCTCAGAATGCCAATCCAAATTGGCGAAGCGATTAATACAAGAAGTACTACAAGCCAGGCATCTCGCCCTGATGCACCGAGCAGTAACGGTATGATGATGACGTGGTTCAGCAAACCGACAGAAAGCATTATGATCATGTATGACTGTAAAACTGAAATTTTCGGCATCAACTCACCTTACCCTGTGAAATACTAAATGGAAGCAGTACCATTACTTTCCCCATCTTCTTCATCTTCATCCCAAATTACTCATTTCAGAAATTCCTTTCGATAAAGATCCAGCTTTGATTCGGGAATTAGAACTTCGCAGCATTTATTCCCATATTGTCTCATTAAGTATGCTTTGGTATACCGATTTTGACCATTTTAGGTAACTATAGAAGCTCGGATTAAATTGGGGGATTCGAGTCCGAACGAGGGGGATGAGCGCAAAAAATGAACGATTTCCAGAAAGTGAAGGTGGTTTTCATGAATGCGCATGCCAAAGAAGCCCAAGGATCTCCATTTTTTGAAACTGGGGCTTAAGCGGCAACCGATTCGTTAAGCCATTGCTGAATGGCAGGCAACTGTTTTTGTTTCTTTGCTTCTTCGAGCCAAGCGTCAGCGTGCTGACACATGGCGATCAGATAGACTCGAAGGTTCCAGTGACGTGAACTGCGACCGTGCGAAGTTTCTAATTTGTAATCCACCTTTTGGCGCTTGATGCAGCGCTCGACACTGGTTCGCAGCGCGTAACGTTTTCTCCATTCCTTGCTGTCGCGGCGGATGCGCGGAAATAGGCGCGGGTTATCCGTCGTGGATGTGTAAAACGTTCTTCCATAATCGGAAGTCGAGCAGGGTGTGGGACATTCCCACTTTCCGACTTTGGCGGGACAGCGCCATTTGATGCGCGGTCGCCCGGAGTCCCTGCCCCAGCAGACCATCTTGCGTCCGATAGGGCAAACGGGAACGCCATCGGTAGTGAGCTTCATTTCGTTATATACCAACTGCCCGGAGCGTCTGAGATTCAGGTCGATGATGGCGGAAACATCATCATGCTCCAGCATGGTATAGATCGGGAGGGCGTCGTGGGCGGAATCCAAGATCGCCTCTCCCACCTTCCGATCCGCGTACCAGTAGCGAAGTTCGCGGTAACCGCAAATCCACGATACGGCATCGTGTTGGCTGGCGCGAAACAATCGCGGATACACGGGTAGATCGTAGCTGCTATCCGCAGCGGTAAACATGTAGAGCGTGCGTCCGTAATAATACTTTTCACGGTAGCTGTCCCAGCCCCAGTCAGCATCGGGATCTGAAAATTTCCGTTTGCAGGTACATTTCCAGTTCCCCGACTTGCGGCAATCACAAAGGAATTTGCCAAAAGAACGCGCTCCGGTTTCAACCGGGGATCCGTCGCCGATGACGCGAAAAGCGTTCGTATCGCCAAGCAATCCTTTGGCCGCAGAAGGCAGGACAAACAGCGTTTGAAACAACTGCTGCAGCAGGTCGTGCTCCTTGGGAGCGTAATGGATCTTGTCCTCGCGCAGGATGCGGGAGACGAGTTTTTCCGTAGTCTTGGGATTTTTTGGCGCTTGTTTTTCGTTCTTTTTGCCTTTCTTTCGCGGCTTCTTCAAGCGGCGTTTGACACGCCCGGTTTTATGTGGAGTGGATGCCCGCCAAAGTCGGTGGAAAAAGTCGTAGAATGTCCCGACACCCGGCGATTCACCAGGGTTGAAGCCGCTGAGAATCGCATAAACCGGCGTCGTGCGAATGGCGACGACTCCCTTGTCAACGCTCAGCTCGAGCTTGGTCATCAGGAGCAAGCAGCGGAGCATGTCGGCGGGATCGTGAGGCTTGCGGCCTCTTGGCTTGGAGGAGTAAGTTGGTCGCAACAAGGAAGCGGCGGCGGACAGATCGATCGCCGTGATCCAGAAGATCAGGTCGCTGTAGTAGCGCTGCAAAAACAGCAGGGCTTCCGGTGAGTTGTACTCCTTTCGTAACAGTTCGCTGACAAAGGCGAGGTAGTCCTGATGAGAACGGGAAACATGCATCATTACAATCACCCAATTTTCTAAGAGATAGGCAAGGAAAATACCTTCTCGGCGATTATTGGGGCGATTTCAAAATGTCAAGGGGAAAGTTTGTTCGCACCCGCTATTTGGGGGTGAAACGAATAAAGGCCCTGGCCGTCAGGCCAGAGCTGATGCGGAACGATGAATTCCGAGAGACTTAAATGACTTTGGAGGGGGATTTATTTATGTTGACGGTTCAAATCGTGCTTTTTGATGGCTTCGACCTTTTGGATGCCATTGCACCCTACGAGGTTTTTTGCGCCGCTGCAATGAATGCAGAAAACGCATTAAGCGTAGAATTCGTCACCGCGGAAGGGCAAAGATCCGTGACTAGCGGCATCAACGGATTAAAAATTGAAGCGAGCGGCAGACTGAACCCGGAACGTGCGGACATCATTCTCGTGCCTGGCGCATCGGGTGACGTCGAAGGAGATGGCCCCGATTCGATCCCGGCTATTCTAGCTCGGGCAATGAATACAGAATTGACCGGTATGATTGGGCAGGCACTTGGGCAAAAAGACAACGTAGTCGCCACGGTATGCGGCGGCTCACTGTTGCTGGCCATGGGAGGGTTGCTAGAAGGCAGACCGGCGGTAACGAATCATCTAGGCATGGATTTACTTGGAGCAACCGGGGCCATTCCCGTCTCAGCACGCGTAGTGGACGACGGCAACTTGGTTACCTGCGGCGGCGTAACTTCGGGACTCGATGTAGCTCTGTATCTGCTGGAACGTGAACTTGGACCACGTATCGCACACGTGGTAGAACGGTTGTTCGAATTTGAACGGAGGGGAACGGTTTGGCGAGAAACAGGAATTGCGCCTAGCACTTATAAGTCCTTGACGGGTGCCGAACTGAACATCGCGGCGAACAAAGCGGCGATGACTTACGGCACCCTGCATGAAATCACACAGGCATCTGTCTTCGACGGGGATTGGGATACGACAATCGCTACGCCGGTTGGGAAATTGCAAGTCAAGCTCTCAATATCAACAAGTAATGGGACGATCCAAGGCAAGGCAACACAAGGGGATGAGACG
The DNA here is from genome assembly GCF_006519665.1 of Paenibacillus sp. tmac-D7. Classification (NCBI taxonomy): domain Bacteria; kingdom Bacillati; phylum Bacillota; class Bacilli; order Caryophanales; family Paenibacillaceae; genus Paenibacillus; species Paenibacillus sp. tmac-D7. The sequence continues at coordinate 43,241 of NZ_VIDW01000005.1, forward strand.
GTCGAGTTTTTGAACCCCGTACTTCAGGACAACAAGCTTACCTGGTCGCTGCGAATTACGAAACCAATGCGCTTAAATCTGAAATTCGAAGTTGCCGCCGACGGGGATCACATGACTGGAATCGCCAAGGCCGGCGTGCTGCCGGCATCCAAATTAACTGGCAAACGGGCTTCCTAACCAAGAATTGTCTATTGTTAATAAATAAGGCGCCGCGGGGGGTTTGGATCTCATGAAGAAAGGGAAAACATTATACGGACTTTTGGCCTGTGTCACTATTCTATTTATCCTTTCCGCCTTGGTGGACAATTATATTATCGACCCCGGGGCCGAGGGATTTTTGAGCGAGAAAACCGGACTTAAGCGTGAGCTTAATCTCCCGGTCTGGTTAAACGTTATGTACGTTCATGTTGCATTTGCCTGCATCGCCAAGGCGTCCGGGCTACTCAACTTTTATAATCGTATCTTTGAAAAAAGCCGCAAGTTCCATCGCATTAACGGCTATGTTTATTTAGTGTCCGTACTTCTTGTCGTGCTGACTTCCGGATACATGGCTCCTTACGCAACCGGAGGAAAAATAAGCAGTATGGGGTTCAATGCGCTAAATATTATATGGCCGGTTATAACCATTGTGGCGTTCGTTCAAATCAAAAAGAAACGGATCATCCGGCACCGGAACTGGATGATCCGAAGTTACGCCTTTTGTTTTACGAACATGTTGATTCATCTCATCACCTCCCTTTTTCATCAGGGATTCGGTCTGGTTTACGCTACCAGCTATACAATTGGCGTTTACGGCTCCATTGTGCTGCTGCTCGTTATTCCTGAGGTGATCATCAGAACTATCGGTAGAGGTTGTGGTTCCCCAAAAGGAATGGTATAAGGATGAAAAAATTTTTCGGATTACTCATGTCGTTTGTTCTAGTTCTAAGTCTAGTTTCCTCTGCCGTAAGTGCGAAACCAAAAGAGAAAAATGATATATTCGAGGACAAAAGTATGCATGTTCAAATCGTATTATTCGATGGTTTCGATCTACTGGACGCATTAGCGCCATATGAAGTATTCGCTGCCGCGGGAATGTACTCAGGAGGGGCAGTTACTGTGGAATTGGTATCCGCAGAGGGTAAGCGTTCAGTCCCGAGCGGTATGAATGGGCCCGCCCTCGAAGCGCAAGCCGCATTAGACCCAAATCGTTCGGGAATTATTTTGGTGCCTGGAGCTCGGGTAAACCGGCGGGAAATTCGGAAGATGCCATTGCGAATATATTAAGGCAGGCCAACGAGACAGGCTTGCCGGATATGATGAAACGAGCTTTCGAAAATAAGAATATCACTGTGGCTACAGTATGTGGAGGTTCATTGCTGCTTGCTATGGATGGTTTGTTGAAAGATAGACATGCAGTTACCAATCAAATAGGCATGGCTGCGTTAGGAGCTCTCGGTGCAATTCCGGTGAATGCAAGAGTCGTTGAAGATGGTCCTCGCTTCGTGAGCGGGGGAGGCGTGACTTCGGGACTTGACGTGGCCTTGTATTTGGTTGAGCGTGAGTTAGGGCCCCAAATTGCTAATGCCGTAGAAAGATTATTCGAGTACGAGCGAAGAGGCACGGTGTGGCACGCGGAAGGCATTGCGCCGATCGACTTTAAGACGAGTCAAAAAGCGTCTAAAGAAGAACAACCGGCTGTAGTTCCCTGAGTAATGCCGAAAAGTGAGGAATCGAAAAGTGCTCAAATCATTGAGGCTCGTGTATCGCCTCATACGCTCCGACACTCCATGCTAAGTTCTATATTTTAAACGGACGGGATATTTTTCACGTATAACAAATATTAGGACACTCGGCGCTTGATATGGTTCGTCACTGTGTAGAATTATTTGGGACAGACCTCATGGAGCATCATCAAAAGTATAGTCCCGTTGAAAATATGAAGAAAGTTGATGCGAGCTCATGTTACCCCGGAGCGCAAGCTCGAGTTCTTCTTTCTTTTTCTTCATTGTTCGGCGTGCGAAGCCGGCAAGTTTCTCCGGATCAGTCTCGCCGTCGACCATGGCCTCAAGCATGTCCCTACTGGAGAGCCCCATAATGTCCGAGACGACGGAAGCCAGCTTCATGTTGGCGCCTTCGAGAACTTTTTGAACGCGGTTATGTTCGCGAGATCGTTCTTGAATCAGACTTCGACGGTAACGGACCAGTTCTCTCAATTCGCGTTGATTGCGAAATAAAAGCACATTCCCAAGCCATAGTGAATAGCATATTTTATATTTCTGTGAAGGGAATGAGCAAACAAAATGTACTACGCTGGGTATATGTATCCATATCCATACTACGTTAACGTCCCAATGTATAGCTATGTAAGACAGCCTGTGTACTGGGCGATTCCACAAGAAATAGAGCATACAAACCTATTTGGTCATCGGCAGTCATCAGATATGGAAAGTAGAATTGAGTTAAAAGATTTTGGAAGAGCACCATTTGTTGTGAATATTAACGAGGCTACAAAGCAAAACAGTACATTTCGCACTGCCATATGGACAGGAAATAACTTACAAGTTACTGTGATGAGTATCCAAGTTGGAGAAGACATCGGTTTAGAAGTTCACCCCACAGTTGACCAATTCTTGCGTATTGAAGAGGGGCAAGGTATAGTTCGCATGGGTGATACTAAAGATAATTTAAATTTTGAAAAAAGAGTTTATGATGATTTTGCAATCATGGTACCTGCTGGTAAATGGCACAATTTAATAAATACGGGCAATAAGCCACTTAAACTTTATTCTATTTATGCCCCGCCTCAGCATCCATTTGGTACGGTTCATAAAACGAAAGCAGACGCAATGGCTGCCGAGTAAAACCATATACTTGCAGGCATTCTCCGTAAAGATAATAAGGTACTGTTAGTAATTGAACTCACATAGTCGTATATATATTTTGTGCAGTGACCTCTCAGGGAACAACCGCCCGGAATAAGTTTAGAGCCAGCAGGTATTCCCTCCTGGACTCTTTAACAGAAATGAGGCGCTCCATGTTCTTGGCACTGCACGCTTGATGATTATTTAACCTGTCGAAAAGACAGGTTTTTTTGCGTAGAAACAAAGAACTTAACAGAGGCCCTTGTCTTTTACCCCTTCTATGCTGGAATAGATATTGGTTCTTGATTTTCAGGTCGCTGCTTGCATTCCATTTGAAAAGTTCCGCAGTGATAAGGAATGGAAGCGCAGCAAGACAATGAAGTTTAACTCGGATAGCCAAGGAATTAAAAAGTTTATCCACGCTTTAGAAGATATTCTTTATCTAGCCGCATAATTTGCGGGCATTCCCTATTTTTTTGCGCGGTAAACGGTGGAGAAATCATTTATAATGAGCTCAGGTGAAATGTGAAGGATACTTATGACAGCGGTTAATAAGGAGAAAGTAACCATGGGAAAATATCAGGACGTAATCAGGGGGGCTCAGCAATTGCTGCTGAACTTGCCGGATCCCATCTATATTATTGATCTTGAAGATCGTGTCCTTTGGGGCAATCAGGTTTTTGAGAACAGGTTTGGCTTTTCCGATGCGCCAATGTACCATAACAACATCATCCACCCTGATGGGACTGGAATAAACCCGAATGTCATTGTGACACCTATTTTGAATGATGACAATCTCCCGATTGCCTACACGGTCTTATTAAAAGAGGCAAGGGGAGGAGAGCGGATGGAGTTCGAGGCGGAGGAACGGGAAGAAAGATACCGGATTATTGCGGAGAATACATCGGATACGATTGTTCTGGTCGACAATCAAGCCATTGTTCGTTACGTGTCCCCATCCATGACCTCGTTATCCGGTTACAACAATGATGAATATGAAGGGATGGATGCGTTCGATATTATTCATCCGGAAGACCGCGACCGTGTGCGATTCAACTATTGGAATGTTCTACAATCGAAACAGCCGGTGAATTTGGAGTACCGGGTCATACATGCGGAGGGCCATACGATACACATAGAAGCCCGGGTAAAGCCCGTGTTGGACGGCAAAGGTGATGTCAAGTATGTTGTCGCTGTTGCAAGGGATGTCTCGGAGCGTAAAAAGACGGAGCAGCTGCTGGAGAACATACTGGATAATGTAAACGCTGCGGTTTGGTCAACCGATAAAGATTTTACCCGCTATACGTTCTGTTCCGAAAGTATGGAGAAGATTTCCGGAATACCGAGGAGTGAATTCATCGATAATCCGATTCGTTTACATGATCATATTCACCCCGCGGATAATGCTGTTCTAATGGGAGAAGTGAAAAGGAAGCTGGATATGGGGTTGCCGGTTCGCCAAGCGTTTCGATTCATCCATGTGGAGGGAGAAACGAGGTGGGGAAGACTGATCATCCATCCTTGGCTGGACCATACGGGAGCAGTAGAACGGTTGGACGGTATCATTCTGGATATTACTGAAAAAATGCGTTCGGAGCTGGCATTGGAAGAGAGCGAACAAAGGTATAAGTCTTTATTCGAAAACAATTTGGACGGGGTCTTTTCTATTGAGCTGAACCGATTTTATTTTGTCAATGCCAACCGTGCTTTCGAACTGATTACCGGCATGGAGTTATCCCAGCTGACAGATCGTTGCTTTATGGGAATGATTTTTGATGAAGACCATCCGCTGGTATACGAAACGCTTCTCGAGGTGATGCAGCAGGGGATGCCCAGGGATATTGAATGCCGCCTCCATAACGCGAAGCAAGGTGAGAAAATTGTAAGTATCACGTTCGTGCCTATCTTCCTTTCGGGGAACTTAAATGGTATTCATGGTATTGTAAAGGATATTACGAAGCGAAAAACAGAGGAGAGGGAGTTAATCAAAAGGGAGGAAAGGTATAAATTCCTCCAGCAAAGCTTAAATGGGCTCTCGAATGATCTGGCCAACGTCATGAAAGTATCCGAGCTAGAGAATCGGCTCATCGATGAGGTAAGGACAGTGCTGCAAGTCACTGCTGTTTCCATCGAGGAAGTGCCGAGGGGGCAGGAAGCTGCCATCATGAGTCCGCATGATGCCTGGATTAAAATCGGCGAGAAGCAACAGCCGGTCTATTTACGAATCGCAATGGAGCATCCCTTGCTTAGGATTGAGGAAGAATGGCTTGAGACGGCTGTTCACTATGTCACCATCCTTTACGATAACCTTCACTTGATTGAAGACCTCATGAAGCGGCTTGAGGACTTGGTAACGACCAACGAAACACCTAAATGGATGCTTAGACTGTTATTTAAACTATCGGAAAAAGAACGATCCTCGCTATCCAGCGACTTGCACGATTCGGTGCTTCAGGATTTAATTATTTGGTATCGCAGGCTGGAATCGTTACGTTCTACCGGAGCCTTCGAGAAGGAAGTACATCGTGAGTTGATGCAGATTGAAGAGGGTCTATTAGATGCCATTCATCAGATCCGAATTACTTGCAACGAGCTGCGGCCGCCGTTCCTGCTAAAGATGGGACTGGTCGAATCGTTAAAAAGTCTCTTTGAGTATACGAGGATGTTCTCCAATTATGAGATTGAATTCACGGCTGATCCGTTGAATGTTTCACTGAACGAGGAGCAAATTCTCGGAATGTACCGAATCGTTCAGGAATTACTGAACAATGCTTCCAAACACTCCAAGGCCAATAAGATAACGATGTCGCTGATCAGCCGTGCAGATCATGTTCATTTTTCTTATTCCGATGATGGGGTCGGGATGGATTTATCCGCTTTCGAGGGCTCATTTCAGCATATGGGGATTGCCGGGATAGAAAAAAGGGTGCTTAGCTTGGAAGGGAAAGTGGAATTTCAGTCAGCCCCGCAGCAAGGTTTTCACGTAACGATTCATTTTCCAAAAATTTAGCTTAAAGGTGAACGATATGGAGATCTTATTGGTTGACGATCATCGTTCGGTTGTTGAGGGAACGAAAATGCTGATCGAGTCCGAGCCGAACATGAATGTCACGATTGAAACCGATGTGTATGGCGTGCCTGACTTGGTTCGTCTCAAAAAATTTGATGTGATGCTGTTCGATTTATACATGCCGAATATGAACGGCGCCGATTTGACGCGTAAAGTTCTGGAGTATGTTCCTGATGCCGTCATCCTCATTTATTCAGGCTTTGAAATCGCTCCGCACTTCAATTTGCTCATGGAATCAGGCGTTTCCGGTTTCATTGCCAAAACATCCACCCGGGAACAGCTCATCCAAGCCATTCGCTGCGCGGCAAGGAAAGAGGCCATTGTCCCTATGCAGCTGCTTAAGCAGCTGAGGCGTCAGGAGATTATTGTGCAAGGGGAGACGGGTCATGATGAAACCACGATCACCCAAGAAGAAGATAAGCTGCTTCGGGAATTGGCTAAAGGCAAGAGCAACAAAGAGATATCCAAAACGTTGATGATCAGCCAGCGCTCATTGGAATATAGTTTGACGGAGCTTTTCCAAAAGCTGCATGCCAGCTCGCGCGTGGAGGTCATTAAGAAGGCAAAAAGTTTGGGGATTCTTCCAACAGAGGATTTATACTAATTTTATACGAACGATGATTGAAGGCCGGTCAAAGACCGGTCTTTTGTTTTGTGGAAAAGAGGGCTCATGTTTTGCGCGGAATCCGCAAAATTTTGCGGGGATGCTTGCATCGTTTGCGCGTTGGCCATTCATTACCTGTATTATGATGGTCTCATACCAAGCAAGGGTACTCATTCTCAGACCATTAGGAGGACGACAAACGATGATCAAACTAGAGAAAGTGTCCAAAGTGTTTACTTTGGAATCGGGCAGCTTCACAGCTTTAAAGCAGAATGATATTCACATTAAGAAAGGGGAATTTATTGCCATCATGGGTCCCAGCGGCTCGGGTAAGAGTACACTGCTGCAATTGATCGGAGGCCTGGACCTTCCGACCTCCGGCACCATCACTGTCGATGGGGTCAGGCTGGATCAGTTGAACGAGAAAGATAGAACCTTGTTTCGCCGGACGAAAGTGGGCTTCGTATTTCAAAACTACCAGCTGCTTCCCATGATGACTGTCGCGGAGAATATCGCGCTCTCTCTAGCGGCGAATAAAACGCCGAAAGCGGAAATCGATTCGATCGTCAACCGTTTGATCCGCGAGGTCAATTTAGAAGGGAAAGCATCGAACTTTCCATCACAGCTGAGCGGCGGACAGCAGCAGCGCGTGGCGATCGCAAGAGCGCTTGCGATGAAGCCGGGCCTGATCCTGGCGGACGAACCTACGGGGAATTTAGATCGGAAAAACGGTCAGGATGTGCTGCAGCTGCTGTCCCGATTGAGTAAAGAAGAGCGGATTACCGTTGTCATGGTCACACACGACCGGCATGCAGCGAAAACGGCGGACCGGGTCATCATGCTCCGGGACGGAGAAGTGGTCCAAGGCGAATGGGAAGGGGCGGAATTTCATTGAATCTCTGGCAAATTGCATGGCGTAATTTAATGCGCCGAAAGCTTCGAACGCTGTTGACGGTCATGTCGATTGTCATCGGGGTCGCTTCTACGTTCGGGGTCATCGCCTCCGTCGATTCCGCGAAGAAGGCGTTTCCCCTCTACCTGAAAGCGGCCTTCGGCAAAGCGGACTATTCGATTTTCGGGACCGAAGCTTATTTCTCGGAAGAAGTGTTTAGAGAAGTTCAGAAACTTGGGGACACGGCTTCGGTCGCCGTACTCAAACAAAATACAAAGCTGTATTTAGAAGAAGAGGGAATAACCGCTATTCAAAAAAGAGTCGATCTGAGCGGATACAGCCATTTGGACACACCGCTTACGAATTTTAAAACGATCAAGGGAAGCTTGGTTGCAGGCGGCGCCATCATCACGGATCGAACGGCGAAGGTGTGGAAAGCCGATGTGGGCGATACGATTTCTCTGGAAACAGACAAGGGAATCAGGAAGATCGAAATATCCGCCATCGTCAAGTATACGGCTGAATTGATGGGACCATCCAGTTGGACGATGGCCAAGTATCATCCATGGTCGGTAGCCGTCCCGCTCCCCGTCCTGCAGGATTGGTTCGGATTGTCCGGAAAGATCGAGAGCGTACAAATTATGTCCCTCCCCGGACCCGATGTTATGGCCGTGCAGCAGAAGATCGATGAACTGGCAAAGCGCTACGAGAATATCTATATGCAGCCTGTCGTCATCGATTTCAATTCCCAATTCAAAGATGCGGATACGTTCTTTCTCGCGTTATATATCGCCGGATGCCTTGGAATTGCATTAAGCGCCTTTGTCATATTCAATTCCCTGTACGTGAGCATTAATGAGCGAAAGAAAGAGTTTGCCGCGCTGAAGACGATTGGATATACGCCCGAGCAGCTGCGAGCTTTTGTTCTGTTCGAGGTGCTCCTGCTTTCCTTGATTGGAACAGCGGCAGGTTTGTTCATCGGGTATGGACTCGCATATCTTTTAAAGAACATCATCTTTATGTTGTTCAATGTCCATGACGAAGGAAGCATGGAGCTCTCAAAGGGGTTTGTTATATCCATCATTGCGGGCGTGTTGGTGCCGATTGCCGCCTCCCTGTACCCGATCCGCCAAGCCGGTCGAGTGAGCGTCATCGCGGTGTTAAAGGAAAATCGGTCGGAGAAGGCTTCCCTCAATAAATGGCAAGGCATCATCGGCGTGCTTCTGATTCTGTCGAGCTTTTTTATCAAGCATTTGCTTCTGATCCTGCCATTGTTGATCGGCGTTGCGCTAGTCTTCCCCTACCTGTTCCGAATGTTCATTGTCTTGTTAAGGCCGGTCTATCGTCTCCTGTTCGGGTTTAGCGGCGAAGTGGCGACGCGCAATCTTACCCGGAATCTGGGTCGTACGTCGATGACCTCGGTGATCCTTTGTTTGGGGATCGCGATGATTCTCTTGATGAGCTCATTGAACTCCGCCCTCATCCAGACTTACGAAAGAGTCATTTATTCTTCCTACGGCGGAAATCTGGATATTATGTTTCATCACATCGAACAGACGGATTTGGAGTCGTTAAAGAAGACCGAAGGCGTGGCTGATGCGGTAACCTACCCTTTGCAATCCGTTATCTGGAATCTGCAGGGCCAAAAACGCAAACTCCCTGTTTACGGCGTCGGGGCGGAGTGGATCGATCGTTTCCCGCTGTTCGCGGTTTCGGGGACATCGCACAGCGGGCTCATCAACGATCTGGATAAAGATGAGATCATTATGGATAAGATTTCTTACGGGATATGGGGCGGCCAAATCGGAGAGAGCATCTCGCTGGAGACGCTTCAAGGCCCGGTATCCTTCAAAGTGGTTGCGGTTGTCGAGACGATGAAGAATAGCGGTTATGGAGCGTTTGTGAGCGAAGACCGCTTCCGGGACCGCTTCGGGCTCAAATATGAAAGAAATGCCCTTGTTCTTAAGGACGAGAACATCACGCCGCTGCAATTAAGGGAAAATATTTTCAACCAATTCGGGGTAAGGATCGAGGAAATGTTCGGACCGGAAGACTGGGTGTCGGTAATTGGCGCAACCTATACCGGTTCATTCAGCGTCATCAACTTCCTTGTGATTCTGTCGATCTTGATCTCGGGAATCGGCATCACGAATACGCTGATGATGAACATTATGGAGCGTGTTCGGGAACTGGCCATGATGCGCGCGGTTGGGGTAATGCGCGGCCAATTGATCCGCATGGTTTTATTGGAGGGTTTCGGCATCGGGCTGGCCGCTACGGTGATCGGCTGCGCATTTGGAATTCTGCTGATATTCATCACTTCAACGTTCCTGGAAATCCATTCATTAACCTATCAATTCGGAGTTTCCGGGACCATCCTGCTCATCATCGGCTTGTTCGGGATCTTCATTAGTTTGATATCCAGTTTCACACCGGCATCCAGAGCCGCAAAAACCAGCTTAAGCGAGGCGCTTCGATATGAGTAAACGCATCCTGCTCCTATTATTAATGTCTGTACTGCTTACGGCTTGCGGGCCGGAACCGTCATGGGAGAACGAGAACGTGTCCGTTGCAAGCAATCGAATAATGGCAGACAACGTCAAAGCGGTATGGACCCTTGACGACGGGAAAGCTTCCGAGGCCGGGAAAGGGACGCTGATTCGGATCGAAATCAAGAAGGACGACGGCGAGCGGATCGACAAATTCGAGCTCAATCACGAGAAGCTGCTGCATCTGATCGTGATCGGCAAAGATTTAGCTTATTTCAATCACATTCATCCCGAGTACAAAGGCGACGGGGTATTCGAGATCGAGAATGACTTCCCCGCGGGCGGGGAATATCGTCTGATTGCCGATTTTAAGCCTGCCGGCGGCGATTCGATGACGAAAATGGAATGGGTTCGGATCGAAGGGAAGCGTGCCGAACCGGTACCGGTCGTGCCGGATGCGAGTTTGGAGAAAATCGTCGACGGGAAACGGGTAACCTTATCCATTGACCAACTGGAACCTAAAAAAGAGTCGAAGCTTACCTTTACTCTCGCGGATGAACAAACGAATCAGCCGATTACCGACCTTGAGCCCTATTTAGGGGCGATCGGGCATGTCGTGATCTTGTCGGAGGACGGCGAGCGGTATGTACATGTCCATGCCGATGAAGGGCAGGCAACGGGACCGGATGCTTACTTCGAGACGACGTTTCCGCGGAGCGGGGTCTATAAGGTATGGGGGCAATTTCAAAGGGACAATCAAGTGTTTACGGTATCCTTTGTCGTGAAAGTGCCGTAAGAGGCCGCTGTCCGGCAGCCGCGAGAGCATCGTTCGGACTGCCGTTACATCGTAAAGAGCGGAGGATGAAATATGAGTGAGAGCCGAACGCTTGCGATATCAGGAATGACATGCGCCGCGTGTGCTGCCCGCATAGAAAAAGGGCTTAATAAAATGCAAGGCGTCAAAGCGACAGTCAATCTTGCCATGGAAACGGCGCATGTAGAATACGCTCCGTCGACGGTTACTGCCGCCGAGATCATCAAGAAAATTGAACAATTGGGGTACCGGGCGGAGCTCCGATCCGAATTGAAGAGCGACAAGGATCGCCGGCGGCAAGAAATTCGACGTCAACAATGGATACTCCTTTTTTCTGTACTCTTGACTCTTCCCTTATTGTGGGCGATGGTGGGGCATTTCTCTTTCACGTCCTGGATTTGGGTTCCGGATCGTTTCATGGATCCATGGTTTCAATTCGCTCTGGCTACCCCGATTCAGTTCTTAATTGGAGGAAGGTTCTATATCGGGGCATTCAAGGCGCTGCGTAACGGCGGCGCTAACATGGATGTGCTCGTGGCGTTAGGAACATCGACGGCGTATTTTTACAGCTTGTACGTCACAATCGGCGACAAACCGTCAGAGCTATACTACGAAACGAGCGCCGTACTGATTACGTTGATCCTGCTCGGCAAGCTGTTTGAGCATCTGGCCAAAGGCCGTTCATCGGAAGCCATACAATCATTGATGGGGCTGCAAGCGAAGACGGCCCTCGTCATTCGCGGCGGCGAAGAAATTCGCATGCCGGTAGAGAGCGTAGTCGTAGGGGATATGTTCCTCGTAAAACCCGGCGAGAAAGTGCCGGTGGACGGCATCGTCGTAGAAGGGGAAGCCGCCGTCGACGAATCCATGCTGACCGGTGAAAGTTTGCCGGTCGGCAAGCGAACCGGCGACCCTGTGTTCGGGGCGACACTGAACAAGGACGGCGTACTAAGGGTGCGGGCCACCAAAGTCGGGAAAGAGACGGCGCTTGCCCAAATCATTAAAGTCGTGGAAGAAGCGCAAGGCTCCAAGGCGCCGATTCAGCGAGTTGCGGATGTGATTTCAGGGATCTTTGTACCGATCGTCGTTTGTATCGCCGCGGTAACCTTCCTCGCATGGTATTTCCTGGAGCCTGGGGATATCGCCGGAGCGCTGGAGAATGCGATCGCCGTTCTCGTCATTGCATGCCCTTGCGCATTAGGGCTTGCGACACCGACATCGATTATGGCAGGCTCCGGGCGTGCGGCCGAGCTCGGCATATTGTTTAAAGGCGGGGAGCACCTGGAGAATACCTACTCGGTCTCGACCATTGTATTAGACAAAACCGGGACGGTAACCAAAGGAAAACCGGAACTGACGGATATTCGGGTGGAGGGGGCCTTCCATGAAACGCAGCTGCTCTCTTGGGTTGGCGCAGCCGAAAAAAATTCTGAACACCCTCTTGCGGAGGCCATCGTAGCAGGCATTCGTAAGAAAGGCATTTCCATCCCGCGGGCCGAATCGTTCCAGGCGATCCCGGGCTACGGGATCAAGGCGATCGTCGAGGGTAAGGGAATGCTGATCGGGACCCGGAAGTTGATGGAGCAGCACGGCGTGAATGTAGAGCATGCCTATGAGGAAATGAACGGATTGGAATCCGAAGGAAAAACCGCCATGCTTATTGCCGTTGACGGAAAATATGCCGGACTCGTGGCCGTAGCGGATACGGTCAAGGAAACCTCCAGATCAGCAGTGGCTCGCATGAAGCAGCTTGGCCTCGAAGTCGTGATGATCACCGGTGATAATGAACGTACGGCCAAGGCGATTGCAAGCCAGGTCGGAATCGATCAAGTTCTGGCTGGAGTGCTTCCGGAAGGCAAAGCCAGCGAAGTGAAGAAGCTGCAAGCGGCCGGCAAGAAAGTAGCCATGGTCGGAGACGGGATCAACGATGCTCCCGCGCTGGCGACGGCGGATATCGGTATGGCCATCGGAACGGGAACGGACGTAGCGATGGAGTCGGCAGACGTGACGTTGATGCGCGGAGATCTGAACAGCATTCCGGACGCGATCTCCATGAGCAGGAACACGATGGTCAATATTAGGCAAAATTTATTCTGGGCGCTTGCGTACAATGTGATCGGCATACCGATTGCGGCATTTGGTTATCTCGAACCATGGCTGGCCGGAACGGCTATGGCGCTGAGTTCGGTGTCCGTCGTACTGAATGCCCTTCGATTGCAGGATGCGGAAAAAACGGTGAAGGACGGAGACAGAGGTATGAACGGTAGGATGCAATTCGTATTGGTTATCTTGCTTGTCGGCATGTCGTTCTTTGCAGGTTATGGATTCGGGAAGCAAGAGAACGCTCCGAAGGCCGATCAAGCGGCAACGGAGGAAAAGAAGCAGGATTCGCATGGCCATGGTAACGATAAGGACGGTAAGGCTTCAATGGCAACAGATGCGGTGTGGTCTACTGAGAATGCCCGGGCCGGGGAAAGAACAACGGTGCGGATTCACATACAGGACGAAAAGAAGGAACCGGTTCAAAATTTTGAGATCAACCATGAGAAGCTGCTGCATTTGATCGTCGTCAGCAAAGATTTGTCATACTTCGATCATATTCATCCCGAGTATAAGGGCAGCGGCGAGTTCGAGATCGCGACCACTTTCCCTGCCGGCGGCGATTACAAGCTTATAGCCGACTATGTTCCCGCCGGCGGGGGGAAGACGACCCGAACGGAATGGATCAAGGTAGAGGGGGCTTCCGCCAATAACGTACCGCTTAAGCCCGATCGCGAGCATTCGAAGGTTGAGGATGGTGTGCAGGTAACGCTTGAGAACGATCACCCGCAAACCGGCGGGGAGGTTGAATTGGCTTTCAAGCTTGCCGATGCGAATACACAGGAGCCTATAACCGATTTGGAACCCTATTTGGGCGCTGTCGGCCATGTGGTCATACTGAGCGAGGACACGGAGCAATACCTGCACGTTCACCCGGTCGATGAGAAAGCGAAGGGTCCGGAGGCACGGTTTGTCACCAGCTTCCCAGGTGCCGGGATTTATAAAATATGGGCCCAATTCCAGCGGAACGGCCAATTGATTACAGTACCTTTTGTCGTCAGGGTGGAATGAATGGACGAAACGTCAAAGACGCTCGTCTCCCGATTGAACCGGATCGAGGGGCAGGTCCGCGGCATCTAGGGAATGATTGAAAGGGATATCATTTGCGATGAAATCTTGAATCTTAAAAGGAACATGAAGGAGATGGTCCGGATGTTGAAGTTTTTATTACGAGTCGGAGTTTATCTAAGTATGATCGCTGTGTTTGTGGGCGGGGTCGCCGCGTTCGGATATTTGGGTTCTCAGAAAGCGTTCTGGGGCTCGGTTCGCAAGGAACCCGTTCCTTCTCTGCAAGGAATGCAGAAACCCGAACATGATCCCAATAAACCTACGGTTGCCGTTTTGCTGGGGAATGAAAATACGGAGGGCTTGGATTTCACGATTCCGTACCAAATGTTCTCGATGACCGGCGCATACAATGTGTATGCCGTTGCTGCGGACAATCAGGTGAAGACACTGACAGGCGGATTGGATGTGGTGCCGCACTACTCTTTTCAAGAGCTGGATGAACTGCTGGGAAGAAGCGCCGACATTATCGCGATCCCTTTCATGACGATGGGGGACCCGAAGAAATATGAACCTGTCCGTGAATGGATACTAAAGCACAAGGAAACTACGCTGTTAAGCATATGCGCCGGATCGGACAATCTGGCCGCTACCGGATTATTGAATGGGAAGATTGCAGCATCGCATTGGCAAACGAAGTGGATCCTTACCAAGAAATATCCTGAAGTAAACTGGCAATGGGATCAGCGTTATGTGACGAATGGCGATAAGATGATATCCTCGGCAGGCATATCGTCAGGGATCGATGCCGTTCTCTATGTCATTTCACAAAAGCTGGGCGAACCGATGGCGGCAAAAGTAGCGAAGGAAATGAATTATCCTTCTTACCACTTCCTTCAAAACCCGAAAATAGAGCCATTTTATCTCGATTACCGCTATGCAACCTATGTATTGAATAATGCTTTCCAGTGGAACAAGACAAAGGCAGGCGTGCTGCTGTATGACGGTGTGGGGGAAATGGCGGTGGCTTCCGTATTTGATATTTATTCCGACTCCGGAACGACTAGAGTTCTGTCCGTGTCAAGAACGGATCAGCCGCTTGTGACGAAACACGGTTTGAACGTGATCGCCAGACATACGATGTCCAATCTCCCGAAATTGGATAAAATGATCGTTCCGGGCACCGAGGCAAAATTACGGGCAACGGAGGAAATCAAAAGCTGGAACGAAAGGGGCAATGCCATGGAACTCCAGTTCGTTCATGCCGATTCCCCGAATCGATTTTTGTTCGAGGTTCAGCTCGAAGATTTAGCGAAGCAAGAGGACCTTCTAACCGCTAAACATGCGGTGAAACGACTTGAGTTTCGGGCTGACGATTTCCGTCTTGAAGGCAACCCGTTCCCTATTGAAACTTATGGAGCGCTGCTTCTAACCTTAGCCGTAGCTGTTCTGGCCGCGGTTTATATGGACAGACGATTCATTCTGAAGCGAAAGCTACCGTGCTGTGCTCATCGCAGCAAGACGCTAAGTTAAAAAGTCTCCATGCCGCATGGCTGAATCGCTGCAAGCGAGCCTTAGGCGACGGACTTGATAGGTATCTGTTTTCCCCTCCGGGCACACGGCTTTCCAAAGCTGCTGCCGGAGGGGATTTTTTTGCAGAGCCGGTTCCTCAACATTTGCGTGCAGACCGCAATCTTTTGCGCTGCCTTGGTCATTGTTTGCGCGTTGCACGGTCTCCTTTCACGATAAGATGTTTATAGGAACAGCATCGTGTTAACGAAAAAATACGCAACAGAACTACTTGAATAAGGAGCGGGACCATGAAGCGAGATCAAATATTGGATTGGATGGGGATTGTCAGCCAGATCGGGTTACTCTTATGTTTTTGTGCGGCCGTTTGCCTGGAGCTTACAGGAAACGAAGAACTTAAGCGCATAGTGGGTATATCCACAGCCGTTTTCCTGACGATGCTGGTATTCACCTTCGCTGTTTACCTGTTGGAGATTTATAGGAACCGAAGAGTTGGGAGTAAATTTATTCCGTAGAGGGGGTTATTCATTTGAGCAGCTTCAACCACTTTTTACCCTATGTCAGCAAACAAAAGAAGCTTTATATATTAGGATTTGTCGGCAGTTTATTCCGGTTTCTGATCCCGCTCTGCGTACCTTTGGTTATTAAATATTTATTTGATGAATTACTTCAGAACGAAACGTTGTCCTATGCAGCAAAGATACAACAATTGCTTCTCATTGCCGCTATTATGCTTGTTGTATTCTTCCTAATTCGCGGGCCGATGGAATACGTCATAAAGCCAATAACAATATCATCAAGGCGCTGCGTACCGATGCTTTTCATAAAATTCATTCCCTGGATACGAAGTATTTTACAGAGAATAAAAGCGGGGAAGTCGGGTCGCGTCTCTTCGACGATATCGAAAAAATAAGAGGGTTCATGACCGCTGTCTTCTCCAACATCTGGATCGAAACGGTTGTGCTGGGTTTCGTCGTCAGCGTGATGCTTACCTTGAACGTGAAGTTAACCTTGCTTGCCGTTCTGCTGGTCGGGATTCAATTTGCGCTCGCTCACCTCCTTTCCAGGCGGTTAAAAACCACTACGCGCCAGATGATGAGCTATCGCTCAATTCTCAGTGGATTTATATTTGAAAAAATCCAGGGAGCCTTTTGGTCCAAGCTGTTCTCAGCCGAAAGAAAGGATAAAGAAGAACTCGATCAACACTTGATTCATTATGAACGTCTTACGGATCATCAAGCCAGAATGAATGCGATATCCTTAGCTTCGGTTAACGTTCTAAGCGATGTGACTCCGTTTATTGTTGTGCTGGTCGGCAGCTTATACGTCATAGACGGCGGTTTGACCCTTGGAACTTTAATTGCCTTCTTTGCCTATGTAGATCGAATGAGAAGCCCCGTCACGGCCTTGGTTCAAGCTTTTCCTGCGATCACGGAAGGAAGCGTTGCTCTGCAAAGAATGTTCGAATTTTTACACACTCCCGTCACCATCAAAGAAAAAGATCGTCCTTATGAATTAAAAGAGTTTACGGACTCCATTACATTCCATCAGGTTTCTTTCTCCTACAATAATGAGGATAAGGTGATCAAGGACTTGTCTTTCACGCTTCAAAAAGGGAAGACCTACGCATTTGTCGGCGAGAGCGGAGGCGGCAAAAGTACGATTTTACAGCTTTTGACCCGGATGTACGATGCAGACGGCGGAGAAATTCTTATCGACGGCGTTAACATCAAGGACTATTCGATCTCCAGTCTAAGGAATCAGATGGGGATCGTTACACAGGATAACTTTTTATATAGCTCTTCGGTGAAAGACAATATTCGAATGGCGAGGCTCGACGCTGCAGATGAAGAGGTGATTGCCGCAGCGAAGAAAGCCTTCGCTCACGATTTTATTTGTGCCTTACCCAACGGGTATGATACCGAAATCGGCGAAAGAGGCATTAAGCTTTCCGGTGGACAGAAGCAGCGGCTTGCACTCGCTCGCGTCTTTTTAAAGGATCCGGCCCTGATTCTATTAGACGAAGCAACCAGCGCACTCGATAATGAAAGTGAAAAGCTCGTCCAGAAATCGATTTATCAAATAGGTCGTGAAAAAACGATCATTATGATCGCACACAGGCTCTCAACGGTGCTTGAAGCCGATACGATTTTTGTTGTTAAAAACGGGAGCATTGTCGAAAGCGGCAATCACAAGCATTTGATGGAGCTGAACGGTTATTACAAAGAATTGTATAACGGGCAAAACGCTGTTGGAGTTTTGTCTTCCCCATCGATGTCCGGCTTTAGGCGAACAGAAGTACGAAGCGGAGCTGTAAGGCATGCCTAGCGCATAGGAAAAAGGCTGTAACGATTATGTGCTGTACGGTAATCGTTCAATAAAATAAAGCAAGCGGCAGTCTGGAACTGATTTTTATTGTTCTGGACTGCTGTTCTTTGTTTTAAAAGAAACTTGACCTGAAAAGCATTTCATACCTTACGTTATTTTATGGAAAAAAACGATATTGAAAGGGGTCTAGGGGAAATGAACTACAATTATATCAACAAAACCGAACTAAAGGTTTCTGAAATAGGCTTTGGAACGTGGCCGATCTCCGGGCATGGTATGGGTTCGGCAGATGAACAACAATCTCTGCATACCCTCTTTCATGCTCGGGATAGGGGCGTTAATTTTTTTGACACCGCTGATATGTATGGGTTCGGGTATGCAGAAACCT
Source organism: Paenibacillus sp. tmac-D7 (assembly GCF_006519665.1). Classification (NCBI taxonomy): domain Bacteria; kingdom Bacillati; phylum Bacillota; class Bacilli; order Caryophanales; family Paenibacillaceae; genus Paenibacillus; species Paenibacillus sp. tmac-D7. The sequence continues at coordinate 61,304 of NZ_VIDW01000005.1, forward strand.
TATTGGGGAAAGTTTTTAAACACCATAAAGACGATGTGATTATAGCCACCAAAGTAGGCATGCAGTGGGACAATCAGGGGAATCTTCGAAAAAACCTGCGAGCGGATTATATTAGGCAAGCTTGTGAGGACAGTTTAAAAAGGCTGCAAACAGATAGAATTGACCTGTACCAGCTTCACTGGCCGGATCCTGAGACGCCGCTTGAAGAAACGATGGAAGCATTAAGCAGATTAGTAGATCAAGGTAAAGTTCGCTACGTGGGTGTATCCAATTTTTCTGTGGAAGAGATGAAAGAAGCGGGCAAGTATTTGCCCCTTGTTTCGAATCAAATTGAATACAGTCTGTTGGAGAGGTCGCCCGAGAATGAAGTGATTCCATACGCTTCTAAGGGTCAGATCTCGATTCTGCCCTATAAAATACTAGGCAGAGGAATCCTGACAGGGAAATTTAAAGGGGTAGCGCATTTTGAGAAGGGAGACTGGAGAAGCGAAGAAGAGATTTTTAAGCAGGAACAATTAGCTAAAAGTCTCGCAGCCGTTGAACAGCTCCGTCCCATCGCCGAAAGCTATGGCTGTTCCATAAGCCAGCTTGTCATTGCCTGGGCTTTGCGTTGGGATATGGTTCCGTCCGTCATCATCGGCGCGAGGAGACCGGAGCAAATTTCTGAAAGCTGCGCTGACTTGAATTTCTCGCTGCATACGGAACACATTTCACAAATAAATGCTCTATTTGAACAACCTGACAAACAAAACAATTAAGCCTGCTTGACTGTTAATGCGATTAAATAAACGAAAAAAACTTCTTGACCTGAGAACGTTTTCATCAATTACGCTTCATTTTGTAAGGCACGGCGATCTTAATTTCTCTTAGGAGGACAGTAAAATGAAAAAGGAAAATGTAGTGAATAATATTCTTGAAACTGATTTTAAATTGAATCAACGTCCGAATAATGAACCTTTGCGAGTGCTGAGCGAAGACGATTGGAAGTTCTGGAAAGACAATGGTTACGTTATTATTCCTAATGCCGTTCCACAAGAAAATATCGACCGACTGGTTAACCTGATTTGGGAATTCGAAGAAAAAAATCCAAACGATCCGGAAACCTGGTATACGGCTCCACGCCGCGAAATTCAGATGAAGGAGCTGGCCAATACGGGCATGGTTGAGCTGTATAACCATCAGTATTTGTGGGATAACCGTTCGTATGAACGGGTATATAACGCTTTCGTTGATATTTGGGGAACCGAACACCTGTGGGCCAGCATCGACAGATGTAATCTCAACCTCCCGTTAAAACCCGGTCATGAATATAAAGGTTTCATACACTGGGATGTTAATACTTCCTTGAATCCGATTCCAGTCAATGTTCAAGGTGTATTGTCACTGGTGGATACGGATGCCGAAATGGGAGGGTTCCAATGTATTCCCGAGCTGTATCGGGATTTTCATGAGTGGGTGAAGACTCAACCTGCGGACAGAGACCCGCATAAACCTGATATAACCGGCTTTACCCCAACGAAAATAACGGCGAAGGCCGGGGACCTGCTTATTTTCAACAGCATGCTGGCACATGGCATTCGTCCAAATCATTCTACGAAGCCGCGTATCGCCCAGTACGTATCGATGTTCCCGGCACAGGAGCAAAATGAAGCATTAAGAAAATCCAGAATCTTGTCTTGGAGCGACAGAATCCCGCCTAGCGGCATGGCGTTTCCGGGAGATCCCCGTAACTGGGAACAAGTAAAATACGAACGGGCTGTACTTTCCGAATTAGGCGAAAAATTGCTGGGCTCGAAGTCATGGTAACGTATAGTCATTTCTTAGGATAGGGATCATCGCTGCTGCTGCGAATTTAATACCGTGGGAACACCGGTAGCTAAATTCGGGCAGCAGCGTATCGATCTAACAAAAATGAAATCGCTTACAAAAATAAAGGAAGAAATGATTTGAAACCAACTCATTACAGGGGGAATTTGAATTGAAAGCAAAAAAACTATTGATTTCGGCTTTATTCGTTAGTTTAGGTTTGACGGGGTGCAGCCCCCAGCCTGAAACGGCATCTTCTGGACATAATTCCGCAAAGGAAACGGTAGTTAATCTTCAGATGTGGGAAGGTCCTGAAGGTGAAGCTATGCGACCCGTTGTTGATGCCTGGAATAAAACGAAGACGAAAGAAACGGGGATTAAGATTAATCTTTCATTGCTCGGAAGGAACGGGTACGCGGACAAATTGACAAGTCAATTGTTATCCAAAAACGATACTATCGACATTGTATATCCCATGAGCTGGTTTGTACCCCAATACGCACAAGGGGGCTTCTTGGAACCTTTAGATAGCTATATCGCTGAAGATTCGAATTTCGCCATCCAAGACTTTATTACAGCCGGTCTGGATACCGGGAAATATAAAGGGAAGCAATATGGCATTCCCGTCGATATGTCAGAACCGGTCCTCTTTTATCGTAAAGATTTACTTCCGGTCCCTCCGCAAACATGGGACGAGGCGTTGGAAGCGGCCAGGAAATTTTCCAAGAGCACGAATTCGGATTCACCGACACAATTCGGTACAACGTTATACGCTGCGGCAGGGTTTGCGGAACCGATGCATATGTGGGAAGAGCTATTCTGGGCATACGGTGGAGAGCTGTTTGATAAAGAAGGCGCTCCAAGCATAAACAATGAAGCTGGACAGAAAGCGACGCAGTATGGCGTCGAATTGGTCAAAAATAAATGGGTGCCGGCAGACTATACCAACTACGAGTATCCGCAAACTTTGGGTGCTTTTCAAGCGGGGAAGGTAGCCTTTATTCAGCAGTGGAATGCGGCATGGGCTGATTTATCCAATAAAAATAAATCTCCGTTGGTAGCGGATAAAGTCGGTTATGCTCCAATTCCGGGCGTCAAGCAACAAGACGGATCGATTAAGAGAAGTTACCATGTTCATTCGATCACACTGGCCATCAATGCCAGCTCTAAGAAGAAAAGTGAAGCTTTTCAAGTTATCGCTTACCTCTCTGGAAAAGAGGGGGGTCTGGAATACACGCTAAGAGGGGGATCAACTCCACGTCAATCTATATTTAAAAGCGATAAAGTGAAAGAAGTGTATGGCGATTACTATTCTTTCCTGGCAAACGAGGTAGACAAGCACGGAAAATCGGAACCCCCCATCCTTCCAATGACCTATATCAGCTCGAACATCATGAATAAAGCGTTAAACGCTGCTTGGAGCGGTGCCATAACCGTGGATGAAGCATTGAGCAGCGCGGAAAAAGATATGAAAACTCAATTAGAGAAAACGAAACAGGGTGAAATGAAATGAGTAAACTGGCAAGGATTAGCATGCTGGCACCTGCTTCCGTTATTCTTTTTGGTGTCACGTTCTACCCTTTTGTTTTTAATTTGTTTTTTAGCCTTATGGACGTAAACATTCATAACTTTAACGAACCCCGCTTTAACGGGCTGAACAATTATAGCCGGTTATTCCTGGATGTGAATTTTTGGAGCACCTTGAATTTCAGCGCCGTTTATTTGGCAGGCTGTTTATTGCTGGAAACCGTATTCGGCTTTGCCTTGGCTTTGCTTGTTAATCGTTGTACGGCCGGGAAGAAATTCTGGTTCCCGTTTCTCCTGACCCCTATGATGATTGCTCCGGCGATGGTGGGGATTATGTATCTTGGTCATTTTGATTCGTTGACGGGAAATTTAGCTTATTATATTCAAACGCTGCTGGGTATTTCAGATCCGCTCCTTACAGGGGTGTTAGGACAAATCGTTCTTATTCTGATCGATACGTGGCAATGGACGCCGTTTATTTTTTTGTTAGTCTACGCGGCCCTTCAAGCGGTTCCCTCTGATGTATATGAAGCGGCAACGATCGACGGAGCGAACGCATGGCAAATGTTTGGGAAGATTACGTTCCCATTGGTACGTCCCGCACTTGCTGTAGCGATGATTTTTCGTACCCTGGATTTAATAAGAACGTTTGACCATCTCTATATTATTAAAGGCGGAGCCGATGGCTTCGGGACCTTATCCATTTATATTTACCAAACGGCTTTTCAAGGCGGAGATTTTGGCAAGGCGAGCGCCGTCACCTTTATTCTGTTCCTGCTTCTATCGTGGGCCGTTCGTATCATGTTCCGAATATTGATGGGCCGCACACTTTCCGCCAAGAAGGAGACAACATGAACGAGATACGAAAGAATGGATGGGCATATGTTCTCATAGCTGGTTTTATCCTTGTTTTCAATGTCCCGATTCTACTTACACTATTAAATTCTTTAAAGACGAACCAGCAAATCATCACTCAACCGCCCGTGTGGATCTTTGCACCCATCATCGAGCATTATGAACGAATTTTTCAGGATGCGAATTTCCCGGTATGGTTTTATTTGAAGAATAGTATATTGACTTCTGTTTTTGGTACGATCCTTACGATCATGATTGCATTTCCTGCGGCCTACACGATGGCTAGGCATAATACCGGAGGCGAGAAGTATGAGCTCTGGCTATTATCAACACGCATGCTGCCCGGGGCTGTATTCATTATCCCTACGTATGTGTTGTTTAGTGTTATCGGTTTAGTCGACTCCCCGCTTGGTCTCATTTTGATCTATTTAAGTTTTAATCTGCCGCTCGCCATTTGGATTATTCGCGGATTCGTACGGGAACTTCCGAACGAAATTGATGAGGCTGCCGGGCTTGATGGAGCCTCTACTTTTAAGATCATGACGAGCGTCATTTTTCCAATGACAGCTCCAGGTATCATTGCGGTAGCGGTATTAACGTTCGCCGCTTGCTGGAACGAATACTTTTTCTCCCTTGTATTCTCGGATTTGCATGCAACAACATTTACCGTGGCGGGGCAAAGATTTATGACGGGGCATGCCATTTTATGGGGCGAAATTTCTTCAGCGGTTACGGTGGGGATTATTCCGGTTATCATGGTCGCTTTTATTTTTCAGCGGTTTATGGTGAAGGGCTTAAGTATGGGAGCCGTAAAATAGAGATAACCGTAGGGGGAGCAAAGGAACGCTTTGCACCCCTATTTTTATAGGGGAAGGGAAGCCATTGGATGCTTGATAAAAAGCAATAAAAGGTTCTTGACATGGTATGCTTTTCACAAAATAAGATACAAATACAGCAGCTCGAAACCTATAACCGGCCGGTTGGAGCAGCCAGACAGTATCTTACTTTGTCACACTAGGAGGTAAGTCAGGATGGATCATAACCGATCCTGCGATAAACATGCACAACCAAATAAGGAGCTGCTGCATGTGATGAATCCGGAGATCAAGTTACAAGCCTCGTGCGAATTTGCACATAAGTGTAAGCTAGCTTGCAAGCGCTCCAATACCAACCCTGAATGTACAGTAAATTGTCAAAAAAAGAGTCCTTTCTAATATTGAAAAAACTTCTTATTACTTGGAGGGTTATCGAATGAAACCTTATAATAAAGTCAATAACATGGTTGAAATCACCACCCCATTCAATCAGCGTTTAAACAATGAACCACTGAAGGTCCTTAGCGAAGAGGATTGGCAGTTCTGGAATGAAAACGGATATGTCATTATTCAAGATGTCATTCCAAAGAATCAAATCGATCGCATGGTAGACCTCATGTGGGAATTTGAAGAAAAAAATCCGAGCGATCCTTCCACTTGGTATACGCCGCCTCGGCGCGAAATTCAAATGAAAGAACTGCAGGGCACGGGTATGGTTGAGTTGTATCATCATCAGTATCTATGGGACAATCGTACGTCGCAAAAGGTGTATGAGTCATTCGTGGATATATGGGGAGATGAAAAATTATGGGTAACCATTGATCGATGCAACATCAATTTTCCTGTTAAGCCGGGATTTGAGTGGAACGGGTTTATCCATTGGGATGTAAACACTGCGTTGGACCCTATTCCTGTCAATGTTCAGGGTATTCTCTTCTTAGTGGATACGGACGAAGAAATGGGAGGATTACAAGTCGTTCCTGAGCTATACCGAAATTTCGACGAATGGGTGAAAACGCAGCCTAAAGACAGGAATCCGTATAAACCGGATACAACCGGATTTACTCCGACGAAATTGGTTATGAAAGCTGGCGATCTGCTTATATTTAACAGTAAATTGGCTCATGGCATTCGTCAAAACATTTCTAGCAAACCCTGCCTTTCTCAATATATTTCCATGTTCCCTGCACAAGAGCATGATGAAGAGTTACTGCATTCGAGAATAGCTTCCTGGGATCAGAGATTGACTCCGGAGGGACTCGCGTTTCCGGGAGACCCCCGAAATTGGGAACGGGAAAAATACGAGCGGGCTGTTCTTACGGAGTTAGGCGAGAAGCTGCTAGGATTGAAGAAATGGTGATTCCCAAATAATGGAGCCGAGCAGCTCTGCTTAAACTTAATAAGGTTAAGTAGAGCTGCAATCGTTAGTGGAAGCATACAGCAAGGAGGAGGTCAGATGGCCAATATTAAACATATTGCCAAGTTGGCTAATGTTTCAATTTCTACGGTTTCACGTGTATTAAACAATCAGCCGTACGTAAGTGAAGATAAAAAGAAAGCTATATTCGATGCCATCGAGCAATTGGAATATACCAGAAATATGAATGCTATTCATTTAATTAAGGGAAAGACCAATCTGGTCGGGGTCATGATGCCGTTTATTAACCATGCCTATTTCTCCAGATTAATGGAAGGGATTTCAGCTGAAGCTTTCAAGGAGAATTACCAATTAATATTATGTCAGACCAATTATGAGTTATGCAATGAAACAGCCGTTTTGGAAATGTTGAAAATGAAGCAAATTGACGGCATCATTATTTGTTCAAAAAGCATGCCCTTGGAGCAAATTGAACCCTATACCCGATACGGACCTATTGTAGCATGTGAGGATGTCAATCAATCGCCCGTTTCTTCGGTCTACCTCGACCACTACACCAGTTTTAAATACGGTATCAACTATTTAATTGAAAAGGGACATCAATATATTGGTCTTTGCTTAGGCAGAAATAGCGGCGCTAACAGTCAATCACGTTTGAAAGCGTACAAGGATGCGCTTCATTCCATAAATCAGCCTTTCCGGGAAGAATGGATGTTTTATCAAAGCTATAGAATTGAAGATGGGGTAGAGGTGTTAAACAAACTGAGAACAATGGAACAAAGGCCTACCGCCCTCCTGGTGACCAGCGATCAGGTTGCTGCAGGAATCATTATGGAAGCAAGGAAAAACGGGATCGAAGTGCCTAATGATCTTGCCATTATCGGGTTTGATAATCAACCCATCGCAGAAGTTTTCGATCTGACTACAATAGATAATCAGCTTATGGAAATGGGAAGCTGTGCGTTTCGGATTGTCCACGACCAAATCGCGAAGAAAAAAACCGAACCGGAATATCGGGAATTTGATTTTCGACTTATCGAGCGATCTACAGTTTAATTGACTTTCATTTTGAAACAGGAACAAGGGTGGGCGACTTTCAAAAAAGTGTCCATCTTTGTTTTTTTGCGTTTATAATCAAAGAGATCTATCCGAGAATCTATCATTGGGCGAGTAGGGCGAATTGAAATGTTAAAGAGGAAGGTGAAGTATGGAAGACATTCGCGTGCTCATAGCCGAGGATGACCGGGGATGAAGCGTCCCCCATACCCGTAACGCTGGGTATAGGCTTATTAACCTATGCCAGCGCCGCATGTATGGATTCGACCGTCTCGAGCATCAGCTGGCCCAGGCCGCTTCGGCCGAACATCTGGCTGCCGCCATTGTGGAGGATGTCCGGGGCTTCCGGGAGCAAGTCGCTCTCGATGATGACATGACCTTCCTTGCTGTCAAAATTACGGGGTTGCAGTACTAATCACACGGAGGGGATATGCATATATGGAAGCGGGAGCGAATTATAGAGTCGCCGTTCTGGGAGTTGAAGAGGAAACTACGGCAAGAGTCATGAATGCGCTGCTAGGCTATAGGCTGCTGCCGGATAAAAATATACATGGCAATGGGATTCTTATCCAACATTCGCAGCGGCCGGCCTTACAGATCACGCATCACCAGTATCAGGGGCTGCCTGTAGAAACCTATCCGCCGAAAGGCAGGCGGATGCATCCGAACGATCTGCGGGACTTGCTGCATGAGAAGCTTGGCGCAAAGGGATTGACCATAGGGGATATAACCCTTTCGTATAGCTACGAGGAGATAGGCATCCAGTGGACCCGTGCTTCTTTAGTAAACGGGATTGAATTTGCCTTGATGGGTAACATTAACTTATGGACAACACATAAAGAGGCTCAAATTACATATCCCGATTCAGACGAAGAGGTCGACTTTTACCGTTTGCCGGACCTTACAGGCGCGGACATGGTGCTAATTATTCTAAACATGAGCTGGGGATATTTCCGTTCTACGGACATGTTGACCGACTATATCGAGAAGCTGCAGGCGAAGGGATTCGGTAAAACGAACGGTAATAAACCGATCTATTTCGTCTTAGATACGTACGGCAAGCCCTCTGCGAAGGAAGCGGCGGAGAGACGAAGCATGTATATGCAGGCGATCAAGCCCTTTATCGAGCTCCCGGCCTTCTTCGAGATCAACGCGCATTACGCCTTGCAGGCGAGGCAGTTTATCGAATCGGAAGTGGGCTTAGAGGAGCTGCAGCAGGACGAATCGATTCAATTTTTTGATTTGGACGGGACCTTTATTCAAGGATTGAACCTGGAGCCTGTTCATGTCCAGCGTTTACAGCAGGTTAGCGGCATCGCGTTGCTGGAAGAGGCGCTCGCCGATTTGGCAAGCGATCATAAGCCGAAGATTGCCCGCGCCGCCAGCATCACGCGCAAGGCTCCGGCAGAAAGACCGAAGCCTGAGCCGGTAAAAAGGCAGAGGAAAGCGACCCCCGGTCCAAAGCCTGAAGTGGACATGAAAGAAATCGTAGCTGCGCTTAAGAAAGAAGTGATCGCCACCATTAAAGAGGAACGGGCGCTGCCCAAGCAGCGTTCGCTTAAAAATCACGAGATCCGCGAGATCTTCCTTGCTGCCTTGAAGGAGGCGAAGGAAGAAATCAACATCATCAGCCCTTGGATTACCAAAAAAGTCGTCGACGCCGATTTTATTCGCATGCTGGAAGAAGCCCTGAAGCGGGGAGTTCGCATTAAGATTTTGTACGGAATTAGCGACCCCTCTTCCCGCCAATATGGAAAACCGGACGAAACCGTCCCCTTGGCCGCCAGTTTGGTCAAGAAGTTTAGCAGGTACGGCGATTTATTCAAAATGAAGTACGGCCAGACCCACCAGAAATTGCTCATCTGCGACAATCGGTATTTCGTGGATGGCAGCTTTAACTTCCTCTCCTTTAAGGGCGAGTTTGTGGACGGTACGAGATCGGAAGGCGCTACCTATTCGGAAGATCTTGTTCTTATCCAACATAAGAGAAGCGCGTACTTCGATTTTTAATGAATCGAATGGCAGCCGGCATGTCCCGATGTATGCGTCGGGACTTCTTTGCGTTTCAGAAGGTACATGGGTCGCACGGGCTGCGGTTTATGGTGCGGTTAGCAAGAATTTCCCTCAAAGCGCCAAGATATGTTCATTTTCATCGAATGAAGGATATGCTATATTACAAAGTTGATCCCGTACCACGTTAACGTGAATCGCGGAGAGGAGGATACCCTGCATGCTCCGGTGGATAAAATCGCCGCTATCTTCAATTCGGGGAAAAATCATACTTTCCTTTATCCTGCTCATCTTTATTCCTATCACCATTATCATCTATAACGTATATGTATCCAGCCAGGAGGTCGTGCGCCGCGAAGTGAATCAGAGCCGTCAGGAAGCGGTTCGCCATACGGCAAGCAGCATCGACGGGACGGCTGAGCGGATGCTCAACGCCTCTCATTTGATCGTCAACGATACCGAAGTGGCTGCTTATTTGCAGATGAAAGACCGGCAGGGCTGGATGACCGATTATCCGTCGTTCCAGCGATTTACGTCGGTTCAAAAGAAGCTGATGAATATTCGCGACATTCTGCTCGACAGCAATGCGGTGGTCGCTTTGCTGGACTTTGGCGGACATGTCTTGTCCACAGCGCCCGGTTCCGAGGAGTCGGGGCTGTACGAGCAGCTCCAGAAGGAAGCCTGGGTCCAGGAGACTCTTCGATTAGAAGGCTGGCCCTACTGGCAGCTCGCGTATCAGGGAACGCTCCTTCCTCCGTCGCAGGCTGCGGAAGAGAGCTCGCTGTTCCTGATGTCCCGGCTGATTAAAGACAGCTCGGACGGCAAAGCGGCAGGGCTTTTGTTGATTGGGCTGCCGTCCCCGATGGGGACGGGCATCCTCCCGGGGAATGCCCCGGGGACAGACCAGGCGACGCTGCTGATCAAGAAGGACGGGCAGCTGCTCGACCAGCGGGGGCCTGATCTGCCGCAGGAGGTCGTGAGTCTGGCCCTTCGGGCGAACACGCTTTCCCGCCAAGAGGAATACCGAAGCATTCAAGCCGAAGGACAGCGCTTTGCGTTGAATGAGGCGTTCATGCCGCATCTGGGGTGGACCGCGGTGCAATTGGCCCCCGAAGAGGAGCTGCAATCGCGTCTGGGACAGATCAAAAATCAATCGCTGCTTTGGCTGCTTGTTTGGTTCTTGATTTTCACGTGTGCGTTTGCGCTTGTGATGCTGCAGTTTGCCAAACGGATCGGGCGGCTGCTGCATTCGATGGACCGGGTTGGACAAGGGGACTTCTCCTCCCGGGTTTCCGTTCGCGGGTCGGATGAGGTATCTCAGCTTGGCTTGCGCTTCAATGAGATGGTCGGAAGACTCGACGATCTGATCCTGAGGCTGTCCGAGGAGCAGCGGCGCAAGGAGGAAGCGAGGTTTCAAGCGCTCCAGGCGCAGATCAATCCCCATTTCCTGTTCAATACGCTGAATTCCATCAAGTGGTCAGCGATGCTTTCCGGGGCGCAGCACGTCAGCCAGATGATTACAAAGCTTGGCAAGCTGCTTGAAATCTCGATGAGAGCGGATCGGGAGCGTACGACGCTGCGTGAAGAGCTGAGTCATCTGGAGATGTATATGGATTTGCAAAAGCTGCGCTTTCACGATAATATTCACGTTCACGTCGACGTGCCGGAGCGGCTCATGTCTTGCGGAATTCTTCAATTTACGCTGCAGCCGATTGTGGAGAACAGTATCATTCACGGGAATCGTACCCCGCTGAAGGTTTCCATCACCGCCCATGAGGAAGGGGACAAGCTGGTGCTGTCGATTTCCGATAACGGACAAGGGATGGAGCCTGACCAGCTCGAACGCCTGTTCACGGACGGAGCGCCGTCCCATGCCAAATCGACCGGCATCGGCATCCGGAATGTGCACGAGCGGATCGCGATGCATTTCGGACCCGGACATGGGCTCCACCTAAGTAGTGTACCCGGTGAAGGGACGACCGTGACGGTCACTCTTCCGCTTGCAAAGGAGGCGGCGCAGCATGATTAACGTGTTGATTGCGGACGACGAAATTTTGGTCCGGATCGGATTGAAAACAATCATTCCTTGGGAGGATAACGGGTTTCGACTCGTCGGGGAAGCCTCGGACGGGAATGAGGCTCTGGCGATCATGGAGCGGACCCCTTGCGATATCGTGCTGACGGACATTCGGATGCCCGGTTGTGACGGGCTGCAGCTGATCGAACGCATCAAGGAAAAGTTTCCTGCGGCCAAGTGCCTGATTCTTTCCAGCCATAACGATTTTGAATACGTCCAGAAGGCGCTGCGGCTGGGCGCTGTCGATTATATCCTGAAGCTGACCATGGAGCCTGAGGAGCTCTTGGCCAAGCTGGTCCGGCTGAAGGAAGAGATTGAAGCGCAGCGGCTGACCGCCACGGCAGCGACGCGGCTGGAGATGCAGGCACACTTGTACGGCAAGGAAGTGAAAGAGAAACGGATGAGGGATCTGCTGACCAAGCAGTGCACGCCGGGGGAGATCCGGGCCACCTTCGCGGAATTTCACATACCGGCGCTCAACCCCCCCTACCGTATTGTGAACCTCCAGCTGGACGCTTATGAGGAGGTGCTGGAGGAAAATAATTTCCAGTCCGAGAAGCTGCTGACTTATACCGTGGCCAACATTCTGACCGAAATACTGCGCAAATACGACGACGGCGAGCTGGTGGAAATCGAGGGCGGCCGGTTTGCGGTCATCACCGATTATATGGAAGCGGACATGCTGCTTGAAATGCAGGAGGCGGTCCGCACGTTCCTGAAGCTTTCCGTGAGTGTGGGTTACTCCGATTCGCTGATGTCGACCGATGAGCTGTACACCGGCTATCTCCAAGCCAAGACAGCGCTGGAGCACCGGTTTTACCGGGGGATGGGCGGTATCATCGCTTTCGATTCGCTGCAATATGCGAGTCCCCTGGAGACACACGTTCCATGGACGCAAGAGCAATGGATCCAGCTGATTGAGAAGCAGGATGAAGCCGCGGTGCTCGCGCTGTTGGACCGGTGGACGGACAGCCTGCGCGAAGGGCCTTTCCGGAGCCCGGATATGCTGCGCGAGGAATGGGTAGAGCTCGTCCACATTTTCGGTCACGGATTGCGCCCGCTGAAAGGCGATTTATACGCCGTGCCTCCGCACCGGAACCGGTATCCGCTGCACGCTGTTCGCCAGATCGAAACGCTGGAGGAGCTTTACGCGTGGTTTTGCGGATGGATAGGCGGATATTTTCAATATTACAAGACGCTGGCTACGCAGCAGTGGAGACCGGAGATTGCAGCGGTCGTACAGCGAATTCGCGAGCATTACGACGAACCGCTGAAAGTATCGGAGCTGGCTAAGGAAATCGGGTTTACGGAGAACTATTTGAGCGTGCTGTTTAAACGGGAAACCGGGGAAACCATCATGGACTTCATAACCCGGATCCGGATGGATAAAGCGAGGGAGCTGCTGAAGGACCAGCACTACAAAGTGTACGAGATTGCGGAGAAGGTCGGGTATACCGATACGAACTATTTCAGCAAGCTATTTAAAAAAGTGGAGGGCATTCATCCGCTGGAATACCGCAAAACGGTGCTGGGCCGTAAATAAGCAGCAACCAAGAATGAGACGGTTTTTAGCAGGAATCACCCCTTCTGCCGCAGGTCCATCTTTGTTAAGCTGAGGTTCGAAAGCTAAAGCATACACCATGGAGGGGTTCAAGCTATGAAAAAATGGGTTATGGGTACGGCTGCCGTTGTCATGTCCGCGTCCTTAATTGTTAGCGGTTGCGGAAGCAATACCGATACGCAAGCGAACAGCGGCGCAAACGGCGAGAAGAAAGCGGTGAAACTGCGCATGTGGGGCGCCGTTCCGGAAGAGAACGGGCCGAAAGCCGTGATTGACAAGTGGAACCAAAGCCATCCGGATATTCAAATGGAATATGTTCGCTACGTCAACGACGATTCAGGCAATACGAAGCTGGATACGGCATTGATGACGCAGTCCGACGCTCCGGATATTTTCGTCAGCTACGGGGAGGCCAACCTGAACCGCCGCCTGAATGCGAGCATGACAGCTCCGCTTGACGAGCTGATCAAGAAAGAAAATTTCAATGTCGAAGAGATCATCGGCATGGAGAACATCCAGAAATTCAAGGATCAAATCCACTATTTGCCGGCGAACAAGATTATCGACATGATCGTCATCAACAAGAAAGCTCTTGATGAAGCCGGTGTCAAGGTGCCTGCCGAGTGGACGTGGGACGAGTATGTAGCGCTGGCTCAAAAGCTGACGAAGGACGGACGGAAGGGCAGCTTCATTACGCCGGGCTCCGACTTGTTTATCAGCAAATTCGCGCTGGCGACCGTACAGCCGAAGGATGCTTTCTATACGGCGGACGGGCTGTCCAACTTCAACCACCCTGCTGTGAAAAAAGGCTTGGAGCTGCAAAAAGCGTTGTATGACCAGGGCTCCATGGTGCCTTGGGCGGAAGGCGTAGCCAACAAGCTGGATCCGGCGAACGAGCTTCTGACGGGCAAAGCCGCGATGGTTTACGGCGGCACGTACATGCTCCGCACGATCAAGGACACGGCCAAATATCCGCGCGACTTCGCGGTAGCTTTCGCTCCTACTCCGCAGTTTGCGAAGGGGACGAACGTCAACAACGGCGGTGTGAACGACTTCATGTCCATTAACAAGAACAGCGCCAACAAGGAAGCGGCGTTCAAGTTCATGGCTTGGTACCTGCAGGAAGGCAACATGGATATGGTTGCCGGCGGACGCATCCCGACGAACAAGAAAGCAGACTTTAACAAAATTACAGAGCTGATCATCGGACAAGATGAGAAGATCATTGATAAAGAATCGTTGACGGCGCTGATCAAGGGCAACCTGACCTTTGCAACGCGGTTCAACTCGGTCGCATTCCCGCAGCTGAACACGATTCTCCGGGAAGAATCCGAGAAGTTCTTCATGAACGTGCAGGACATCGACAAAACGATGGAAGCCTTGAAGTCCCGCGCCGACAAGGCTATTCAATCGGAGAAGAAATAAGGCTGCGCCCATAAGCGTGCCGACGAACGCCCCTATCTTAGGATGGGGGCGTTTTTCTCATGACCCGAACCAAGAATCACCCTTAAAGTGCAAAGCTTTCGCCATTCTGTCCGGGGGCCGGGTCTCTTACAATGAGAGCATCAAGAAAAGAGGGTGACTTCACGTGAAAAGTAGATTTAACCAACAAAACTTCAAGGAGAATCTGGCGGGCTATCTGTTTATCCTGCCTAACTTTCTCGGGGTCTTTTTATTTGTCGTGTTTCCGCTTTTATTCAGTCTGGTCATGGTCTTTATTGACTGGGATTACATGATGGGCTTCTCAGGCATCGAGTGGGTCGGCTTGGCGCACTTCAAAAAGCTGATGACCGACGAGTATTTCCTGCAGTCCCTGAAAAACAATTTCATCTTTACGGCGGTGACGGTGCCCGCGGCGATGGCTATCGGTCTTGTCATTGCGGTCATTCTGAACAAGTTCGTCTATTTGAAAAATTTCCTCCGCGTGTTGTTCTTCCTGCCCTATGTAAGCAGTATCGTAGCGATCTCGATCGTGTGGAGCGTTATGTACAACCCGGCGAACGGACCGATTAACGGAGCGCTTCGTTCGTTAGGCGTCGAGAACTTGCCCGGCTGGCTCGCCAGTCCCGATTGGTCGCTGACAGCGATCATCATCATGGTCGTATGGACGTATACGGGCTATACGATGGTGCTCTACATGGCCGGCCTTCAAGGGGTGCCCAAGGATTTGTACGAAGCGGCTTCGATCGACGGAGCTACAGGCGTGAAAAGCTTCTTCAAAATCACGATTCCGATGTTGAAGCCTACGAGCTTCCTGATCGCCGTGACGCTGATCATCTCGACCTTCCAGGTATTCGCGGCCGTGGCCGTTATGACCAAGGGGGGGCCGCTGAACTCGACGATGGTGCTCGCCTATCACATTTACGTTCAGGCGTTCCAATATTACGAAATGGGCTACGCCGCCGCCATGTCCTGGGTCTTGTTCCTGATTATCTTCGTGATCACCATGCTGCAGTGGCGGGAACAGAAAAAATGGCAAGATCAGTTCTAACAACTTCCGAGTAACCGGTAAAGGAGCGCACATCCCATGAATACGACATTAAAAATGAGAGAGGTCGGCCTGAAGCTGGTCATGACGGTGATCTTCACGGCGTTGGCCGTGGTCATGGTCACGCCCTTCCTGTGGATGATCTCATCTTCCTTCAAGCTGCCAGCTGATATTTTTAAATACCCGATCGATTGGATTCCGGAGCGATTCGTGCTCGACAATTACAAAGAGGTTTGGTTCGGCAAGTACCCGTTCCTGCTCTACTATTGGAACTCCGTCAAAATTACCGCGATCACGGTAGGCGGATGTCTCATTACAAGCGCGCTCGCCGGGTTTGCCTTCGCCAAGCTGAAATTCAAGGGACGTGATTTCTTATTCGTCCTTTACCTGGCCACGATGATTATTCCCGGCCAGATTTTGCTGGTGCCGCGGTTTATCCTGTTCGATAAGCTGGGCATGCTCAATACGCACTTGTCGCTGATTCTGCCGGGCATGTTCACGGTGCTTGGCACGTTCATCATGCGTCAGTTTTTCAGCACGCTGCCGAATGAATTGCTGGAGGCTGCGAAGGTGGACGGCGCCGGCTACTGGCGGATGTTCTGGCAAATTTCGCTGCCGCTGACCAAGCCCGCTCTAGTGACGCTGCTGATCCTTACGTTCACCTGGCACTGGAACGAGTACGAGAATCCGCTTATTTTTCTTAGAGACAACAAACTGTATACGATCCCGCTCGCGCTCACGAACTACGTGGACGAGAACAGTACGAACTATACGTTAATTATGGCCGCTTCCGTTTCCGCGCTGCTGCCGCTGATCGCCATTGTGTCGATATTCCAGAAATGGTTTATCGAAGGGATCGCCAGCTCGGGAATTAAGGGATAAGGCATACGAAAAGGAGCTGCTTCTACATGCAAACTATCGAAACGGATATTGTTGTCGTCGGCGGAGGGCCGGCAGGAATCAACGCGGCCATTGCAGCCGGACGAAGCGGTGCGCGGACGCTGCTCATCGAGAGATACGGATTTTTGGGAGGGATGTCGACGATCGCGCTCGTGTATCCCTGGATGACCTATCATACGATGGACGGGAAACAGGTGATCGCCGGGATCGCCCAAGAAATCATCGACCGCCTGATGGCGCTGAACGCCTCTCCGGGACACGTTCGGGATACTTGCGGGTTCGTCAGCACGATCACGCCGTATGATCCGGAAATTTATAAGGTGCTTGTGCTGGATATGCTTCGCGAGGCCGGCGTGAAGCTGCTGCTGCATAGCTTTGTGGACGACGTGACGGTGAAGGACGAACGGATCGAATCGGTTCGGCTCACCTCGAAATCCGGCAAGATCGACGTGAAAGCGAAGATGTTCATCGACACGAGCGGCGACGCGGATGTCGCTTACCTGGCCGGTGCGCCGATTCTGAAAGGCCGGGATGAGGATCAGCTCACCCAGCCGATGACGATGAAGTTTCGCATGCGCGGCGTCGATCTGGCCCGGGTCAAGCAGTACATGATCGAGCATCCGGAGGAGTTTTACAAGAAAACGCCGATCGATGAGCTGGATCAATTGCCGCTGACGGCGGTTCAAGGCTTCTACAAGCACTGGAAGGAAGCGGCGCTGCCGATCAACCGGGATCAGGTGCTCTTCTTTACCGGTCCGGGCGAAGACGAGGTGCTGGTCAATACGACGCGTGTGCAGGGGCTGGACGGAACCCGCGTGGAGGATTTAACGGAAGCGGAAGAGCTCGGCCGCAAGCAAGTGCTGATGGTCGCCGATTTTATGGTCAAGCATCTCCCGGGGTTTGAGAAAGCATCGATCTCGCAGGTCGGCGCGCAGATCGGGATTCGCGAGACGCGGCGTCTGGACGGCGTGTACAGCCTGCAAATCTCGGATGTGACGGAAGGCCGCCGATTCGAGGACTGCATTGCCCGCAGCGGCTACCCGATCGATATCCACGATCCGAAGAACAAAGGCGTCACCGCGGCCTGGATCGCCGGCGACGGCGCCTATGATATTCCTTACCGCAGCCTGCTGGCCAAAGGGGTTTCGAATTTGCTTGCGGGAGGCCGCTGCATCTCCACTTCGCACGAAGCGCTGGCGACGACGCGTCTTTCCCCAAGCTGCATGGCGACGGGGCAGGCGGCCGGAACCGCAGCCGGTATGGCGGTGAAGCAGGGCGTCAGCCCGCATGAATTGAATGTGAAGGATCTGCAGCAGCAGCTTCGTCAGGACGGCGTCCTGTTAGACTAAAGAAGAACATAGAGGAGACAGCGAGAAACCGATGCGAACAGGTCATATCATCTATCCTTACGAGCCGTGGACGATCACGGAAAGCTCCTTCGATACAGAGACGAATCAACGAGACGAGACGGTGTTTGCCGTCGGCAACGGATACATCGGCATGAGAGGCAACTTCGAGGAGGGCTATGACGGTCCGAAGGGGACCTCGCTTCACGGTACCTACTTGAACGGATTTTATGATTCCTCCCCGATCGCTTACAGCAAGGGGCGTCAATACGGCTTTGCGAAATACCATCAGACCATGCTGAACGTGACGGACGGCAAAATCATCGAGCTTTATGTGGACGGACAAAAATTCAGCCTGTTTACGGGCAAGCATGAGCAGTATGAACGCAGGCTGGATATGCGCAAAGGCACGATGACCCGTACGGTCGTATGGGAGACCGCAACCGGTAAGCGCGTCCGGATTCGGACGGAACGGTTCGCTTCCTTCACGAATAAGCATCTCGCGGTGATCCGCTACGAAGTGACTCCGCTTAATTTTTCCGGGGAGCTTCAGCTCGTTTCGGCGATCAACGGAGAAGTGACGAACCAGATCGCCTCCGGGGATCCGCGTGCCGGCTCGGCCTTCGGCGGACAAGTGCTGCAGACGAAGGAATCGTATGAGAACCATACGTTCGGCGCTCTGCTTCAACAGACGCAGATGACGAAGTTCTCGCTCGTTTGCGGCATGGAGCATCAATTGAGCCATCCGTACCGGTTGGACACCCGGCTGGAAGGGCAGCGGCTGGAGAAGCGGTTCCACGTAATGGCGGAGGCGAACGGGACGGTCGTGCTGGAGAAGTACATCACGTACTATTCCTCCAAGGATTACCCGGAAGCCGAGCTGCTGGAGAAGGCGACCCGGGAGCTGGAGGATGCCAAGAAGGCCAAATTCGACGCTATCGCTAAAGCGCACCGCGAGGTTCTGGACGGATTCTGGCAAACGGCCGATATCCTCGTAGAAGGCGACGAGGCGCTTCAGCAGGCGCTGCGCTTCAACGCTTTCCACTTGCTGCAGTCGGTAGGCCGTGACGGCAGGACGAATATCGGCGCGAAAGGGATCACCGGCGAAGGCTATGACGGCCATTATTTCTGGGATACCGAGACGTATATGCTGCCGTTCTTCCTATACACGAAGCCGGATATCGCCAAGCAGCTGCTGCGCTACCGTCATCATATTTTGCCGAAGGCCAAAGATCGCGCCGCGGAGATGTCCCAGGCCGGAGCGCTTTACGCTTGGCGTACCATCGACGGCGAGGAGACGTCGGCCTACTATGCGGCCAGCACCGCCCAGTATCATATTAATGCGGACATCGCCTATGCGCTCAAGAAGTATGTGGAAGCGACCGGCGATCAAGCCTTTCTATATCAGGAAGGGGCCGAAATGCTGTTCGAAACGTCGCGCTTCTTTGCGGATGCGGGCGATTGGATCGAAGGACGGGGCTTCTGCATCAATGGTGTAACCGGCCCGGATGAATACACGACCGTCATTGACAATAACACGTACACCAATGTGATGGTGAAGGACCAACTGGAATACGCCGTGAAGGTAGCGGCAGAACTGCGTGCGCAGCAGCCGGAGCGCTGGGCCCAGCTTCAGCAGGCGATGGGTCTCACGGAAGAAGAAGTGGAAGGCTGGGCCAAGGCCGCCGAGCATATGTACGTGCACCGGGAGAAGGGGCTGATCGGCCAGGACGACACCTTCCTGACCAAGGCGAAGTGGGATTTTGCAGGCACGCCGAAAGAAAACTATCCGTTAATGCTGCATTATCATGCGCTCGTCATCAACCGGCACCAGGTGCTGAAGCAGGCCGACTTGGTCATGGCCTTGTTCCTGCAGGGAAACCGGTTCACGACTTGGGAGAAGCAGCGGAATTACAAGTACTACGAGCCGTTAACCACTCACGATTCGTCGTTGTCCGCGTGCATTCACGGGATTGTAGGAGCCGAGCTCGGGTATGTGGATGAAGCGTACGATTACTTCATGCAGACGGTGCGGGTCGATCTGGACGATTACCACTTGAACGTGAAGGACGGCATTCATACCGCTTCGATGGCCGGAGGCTGGTTAATGATCGTCAACGGTTTTGCCGGCATGAGACAGTACGACGGAGAGCTGTATTTTGAACCCGTCATTCCTGCGAATTGGCCAAGCTACACGTTCCGTATGGTGTACCGCGGAAGCGTGCTGGCCGTTAGCGTCCGGAAAGACCAAACGACCTACGAGCTGGTCGAGGGCATCCCTGTGACGATCCACCACGTGGGGAAAGCGGTGCGTGTCGATCGGAAGGTCAGCTTGCCGAACCGGCAGCTGGAAGCCGTGATCTTCGATCTGGACGGCGTTCTGACCGATACGGCGGAGTTCCACTACCAAGCCTGGAAAGAGCTCGCTGACGAGCTCGGGATTCCGTTCGACCGGGCGTATAACGAGAATCTGAAGGGCGTCGACCGGAGAGCGTCGCTCGAGCTGATCCTGCAGCAAGCGAGCCGTACCTACTCCGAGACGGAGAAGGAACAGTTCATGGCCCGCAAGAACAGCCGGTACCAGGAGCTCATTCGCACGATCCGGCCCGAGCATCTGCTCCCGGGCATCCCCGAGCTGCTTGAGGAATTGAAGAGCAACGGGATCAAGATGGCGGTCGCCTCGGCCAGCCGGAACGCGCAGGCCATCCTGCAAGCTTTGGCGATCACGGATTATTTCGACCACATTGTCGATGCCGGGGCTTTGGAACGGGGCAAGCCTGATCCGGAAGTATTTCTGAAAGCCGCCGAAGCGCTCGGCGTACGGCCGAAGAACTGCATCGGCATTGAGGACGCCTTCTCGGGTCTTGAAGCTGTGAATGCGGCGAATATGGTATCCGTCGGCGTCGGCCATCCGGAGACGCTGGCCATTGCGGATACGGTGGTCGCCTCCACCGGGCAGCTCACCTGGAGCCGCTTGAAGGAAGTTTACGAAGCACGGGCTTAAGCCGCGCTCCCATAGCAGGGCTTAGGGCATGACCTTACAACTATCTTGAAAATAACTTATAGGGTAAGTTCAAAAAAGACAACACGAAACTAGGCGCAGCTTAAACGGTTTTTAAAAAAGCTGCGTCTTCTTTCTTAGTCTGAGTGGGGATGGATTAGGATGCTTCGGGTGTGGCCAATGTTACGGTAAAGCCAAGGTTCTCGAGCTTTCGAACGGTCTGTCTGACGATGGCGTCTTGGTGTCGCTTCTCGAAGTAATCCGCCCCTAAGTCTTTGTAGTCTTCCTGCCGGGTCAGCAAATGGTAAGCGATCGTCATGATGGAAAGTAAGAATAGTATAAAATGGATGAGCTCAATTTTCATTATTCTGTGGTGCCCCGAGAGGGGCATGGGTGGCTAACGGGCACTTTAGGGTGCCCGTTTTCTTATGTCATTTAATAACGGTAGGGCGGATACGGCATCGGGATCACCGGCATCGTTTCCGGTCCAGGGGTGACGGGCGTAGGGGGTCCGTCCGTCTGCATTTGTCCGGGCTGAGCGGGTCCTACTCCGTCACTGGGACATCTGAACAAGAAGGCCAAGGCGCAGCGGGGGCTCGCGTTCCTGATTCTATCCGCGATCTGCTGCCCGGCAGGACCCGTAATCGTGACCCGGTTATGTTCAATAATGACTTCCCGCCGCGAAATAGGAATCTGGCTATTCCAGAGTCCGGCTCCATAAGGAGCAGATCCATCCGGTTGGGGATAGACGGGCATGAACGACCTGTTCGCATAATAAGGGTTTCCGTAGAAGACGGGATACCAAGGGTTATTGTACATATTTTCAACGTCCTTCCATAGGGATAGTCCCCATAAAGTATGCCCGGGTGGGCTATTTGGTTCACCTTACATCTGACATCTCCCATCTCCCATCGGATGAATCATCCCCCGCCAATCATAACGCATATTTAGCATGGCCCCTCCATCGATCTGGACAAACAAATCTTTCGGAAAGCATTCAGTGGAGCCCGGCCTTGGGGTGATATACAGGGGCATCAAGCTGTTTCTTCGGCATTGAACACAAGGAGAGGCTTCGATTTAAATGCGAACGCTTTTGCGTATTTCAGCCTGATGAAAAAATGGGGAAGCGTGCGCTTTTTGTCCCATATAAGCGCGGAAGCGACGGTGCAAGCTCAAGCGCAGACTCCCCTGAATATGTTCAGGGAGGCGGGACTCGCGATCCGGCTTCAAGCGATAGCGCGGCTGGCTGCCGGTGTCGGGCTCAGCCTGGATATGACCGTTGGAGACCTGCTGAAGCTGCTGAAGCAGCGTCCGGAAGTGCAGGGGCTCTTCGGAAACTTGCTGGATATTTTTCTGGAGGAAGTTTCCCTCGAAGGAGCCTTGTACGCCCAGGCGGCGATAGCTGTGATGGCGTATGCCAATCTGGTTGTAACCGGATCTTTGTTTCGCAGTGACGAGGTAAAAGAACCCGGGTTTCAGATGGTTTTCGAAATGGGGATGGGTTTCAAAGCCGGCGGAGGATATCGGGTGGTCCTCGATTTGAAGATGACAGAAGCCCGTCGTCTGGTGGCCCGGATATCGGACGTCCTCGTTTCCGGACTGGTTCGCTCGGCGGAGCAATCGGCAGGGGCAATCCGGGATCTTGCTTCGCTAGAAGCGGTGTTAAAAATCGCCGTTCGCCTTGCCTATGAAATCGGTAAAGCTTTGTCCGACGCCAATACGGTGACTGCAGATGAATGGAGGCAGCGCTCTGTTCAAGTGATGGTCCAGGAGGCGCAAAGATGGATTCTGTCGCAAGTCAGTTCTTTTGCGGTAGAGCGATTCCGGGTCCTGCTTCAGGAAGCTAATATCCAGACGGAGCAAAGCCGCCAATTCCTTAACCTTCTGAGCGGGAAGGCTGCTGAACCCGTGCTCGCGCAAGAGGATTGGGATGAAATATTACAAGCAAGCGAAAACCTGATTTCTTCCTTTCCGGAAGGAGACAAGAGGCAGCAATGGCTGCAAACCTTGTCTATGGCATGGTCCGCAGTCACCTTGAATCATGATGCAGCTGCGCACATTTCCGCAGATACTGCGCTGTACACGTTTACAGGAAATCTCGCCGCACAGCCTCCGGCATCCGTCAGAAGCTGGATCAATCTCCAACTGAACCAAGGTTCGGAACAGGCCTTGCGGAAAGAAGACTTGATCACGTTTCTTATGGGCAATCCGCTTGCTTTACTGCTGCAGGAGTCCGGAGAAACGACGGCGTTTCTTCGCGTGTTCGGCGCTGCCTTCACCGGTACGCCGCAAACCATTGCCGCCTCTCTATTTTCTTTCCAGGGAAGCACCCCCGTGTCGGCGCAGGAACTACTGCAAGCGATACTTCCCGAGTTCCAGTCATTCGCCGGGAATTTGCTATCCGGGCAGCTCGTTCCTGCAGTGAGGCGGGCTCTGGGAGGAAATCCGGAGATTGCCGCTCTATTAGACCATGCACTGCTCCCCGCCCTGCAATTGATGAATGAAGCGGTGCTCCCCGAGGTGCTGCGGGGTTCCAAGGCGGAACCGGCAAGCAGGAAGTGCAGGAAGCCCTATCCTCGATTCTATTGACCATGATCGGCCGGAATATGGTGATCTTGATCGAAACCGTTCTTACCGCGGTACAGCAAAATGTGGCAAGTCTCCTCAATCGTGCAGCGGGTCAAATCTCGGACATCATGGATGTTTTGAAAGGCATGGGCGGAGGCCCCGAGGTCGAGCTGTTGGATACGCTGCTGGAAGAAAGCTTGAAGATCGTCGGGGCCAACCTCGGCCCTTTCCCACAGGATTCCCAAGCCCGCATATTCGGGCTGCTAAAAAGAGTTGTAACGCCTCTCGAAGGTATCAGCCGCTCTCCTTTATGAATGAATTGCGGCGGCCTGAATGGGTTCCGCAGCAGGACGCACTTGAACAAATAGGGCAGGAACTGGCGGCACTGCTGTTCGGGCGGATGAACAAAATTTCGATGGATTTGCTGCAAATGATCTTTAAGGTTGTTCTTGACAAAGTCCTTGCAGAGCTGGAAGCCCTCATTAAGGAATTCCAGAAGGAGATTAACAAAATTGGCGAATATCTGGAAAATCTCATTCGAACCATCGTTCTGGATCAATTAACCAATCTGTTCCTTGTGGAGGCCAGAAGAGCTTTAGGTTTCCTGTCCTTGGTGCCGCAGATTCGGAATGCCGTCGAACGTGAACTAACGAATGCAGTCAAAGCGGGCGTCGAACGAGTGATTTTGCCGGCCGTTCTGGGTCCATTGCGGACGATTGATTTTGACCCGGGCCCGATCTTGGATGCGTTTCGAAACAACGGGGATTTTGATGCTTTTAAGCGCACGATTACGAGCCAGCTTCGCGAACATGTGACACGGCAGATTCAATCGGCGAATCTTGGTTTTGACCTGACAGTCCCCGTATCGATAGAAATTCCCAGTCCCATTCCCGGACTCCCGCCGTTTAAGCTCAAGGAGAATGTCCGGCTTGGACGTATCGGACCCCCCTCCGCCAAAATTGTTGATGAGGTGATGCGGGCATTCGAGAACCAGTTTAACTTTGGTCAACTGTTCGAGGTTCTCGTCCGTTATGTGGTGCCTGTCTTCAACAAGGAAAAAGAAATCGATAGTCTCAAGAGCGAAATGAACGCCTTAACCGATCAATTCAGGATGAACCCGAGGCAGCTGTACCCGGCGGCGCCCGGATCTAACGCCCCCTTGATTTTCTTCCATCTGGTCCGTAACGGTGGTTCACATCGGGTACTGGAAGCTGTGCTCCATTATCCGGGTCTTGTTCCAAACTCCGATGGATGGCCGGCCCTCCTTGCCGTTTACTTGAACGATAAGGTGCTGCCTATGGCCACTTTCTTCTTCGAGGAAAACCGGACATTCGACGCCTCAGGCCTGCCATCTGGTCTGACGCTCCGGCGGCACCTGGGGATGGAAGAGTTAAAGCCGGGTAAAAATACGCTGTCAACGATAGCTCTTGACGGATATGGAAACCGGTATGAGATGTCCCGTTCCTTCTTGTTGAAGGTGTAGGGATTCCCATACAACCTGACATTTCTTTTGCCGGAAATTCGGGTTGGCAAGAACATGGACAGGCTGTTACCAAGGTGTGGATGGTGCCATTTCTCCTTTAAGCTATCGCTATTTACGATACCTTGTATATTCAAAACAAATTGTAATGCCTCCCTATATTTGTTACTTTTCAGATAAACGGTTTGCTAACTTCGCAACGTATTGAAACCGTTACCATTCAAGGGGGGGTATCACCGAATAACGATAGATCATTGAGATGCAGGACGCGCATTTGTTCATGGTTTGCCTAGGAACAGGAAAAAAATATTACTTTAAAGCGCGGAAGGGGTTAATAAACAATGAAAAAACATGCACTATCAGCGATGCTCTTTATATTATTTCTCAGTACTGCACTCGTTGCCTGTAGTAAAAATGAGCCCGTACAAGCAGATACCAAGGGACAGGCGGCGGGAACGTCTAATCCACCGGCTGAAGTGAAACCGATTACATTATCTGTAGGTTTGCTGAAGCTGGCCGGCGGTGTGCCCTTATACCTTGCTTCGGAAAAAGGTTTTTTTAAAGAAGAAGGCATTACCGTTGACTACAAATGGTTCGATTCATCCAATGCGGTCAACGTGGCCGTCGCGTCCAACAATGTGGATGTAGGAGCGGCCGGTTTTACCGCAGACTTGTATAATATGGTAGCGGCCGGTCAAAAGGTATCGATCGTGGCCGATAAAGGTAAAGAAGAAAAGGGTTATCAACTGTCAGCCTTACTCGTGCATAAAGATTCTCCAATCAAGACGATCGAGGATTTAAAGGGTAAAAAAATCGGGTTAACGACGATCGGTTCGTCCAACCATTATATGTCGATTCGTATTTTAGAGAAGCACGGCATGACCGTGAAGGATGCTGAACTGGTTCCGATGAATACGACCCGAGGCCAGATGGAGGCCCTTAAAGGAAAAAATGTGGATGCGATTATTCTGAATACATCCAACATTACGGTTGCGCTGAAAGAAGGGTATGCCAGAGTGCTGGCCAATGTGGCGGATGAAATGACCTACCAATCGACGGGGACGTTCATTTCACCGAAGTTCGCGGAAAATAAGGATGCGGCAGTACGCTTTTTACGGGCATATGTGAAAGGAATGCGGTATTATCACGACGCAGTTCTGATGAGAAAGGACGGCCAATTGGTAAAGGGACAAAATTATGACGAGGTCGTAAAGATCGTGGCCAAATATACGGAGCAGCCGGAAGATATTATTAGAGAGTCTTTCCCTTATATGGATCGGGACGGCAAGCTTATGGTTGACGATATCCAAACACAGATCGACTGGTATACGAAGGAAAAATTGATGCCCAAGCCGCTGCAGGTCAAGGATATCGTGAATACTGAACTGCTGGATGAAGCATTGAAAACGTTAAAAAACTAACGTTATCGCTTTAATCATGGAGCGTGTATCTTAAACAAATTGCAATAACCTCATAGTTTTGGTAGCTTTAAGATGATAACGGTTACAAACAACATGATTTGGAGGCCGACACGCATGCAGAAAAAATCGATATTCGCACTAGCTGTACTCTTGTTCCTCGCCACGGCGCTCTTTGGCTGTGGGAAGAAGGAAGCGGATCAGGGTAACGCTTCGCCCGCTTCCAAGTCACCGGCTGAAAAGAAACAGGCTACCGTTTTATTGGGCTTGCTGAAGCTGACCGGCGGGGCCCCGTTGTATATCGCTATGGAGAAAGGTTTTTTTAAGGAAGAAAATCTTGATGTCCAGCACAAATGGTTCGATTCGTCCAATGCTGTTAACGTAGCTTTAGCATCGAACAGCATCGACGTAGCTGCAAACGGGTTGACCGCAGACTTGTACAACATGGTAGCGGCAGGCCAAAAGATGTCCATCGTGGCCGACAAGGGGAAAGAGGAGAAAGGCTATCAGCTATCGGCCGTAGTCATACACAAGGACTCTCCCATTACGAAAATTGAGGATTTAAAGGGTAAAAAGGTAGGCGTTACTTCGATAGGTTCGGCAGGCCATTATATGATCGGAAATATTCTGGAGAAGCACGGGATGTCGTTAAAGGACATTGAACTGATCTCGATGAACTCGACCAGAGCTCAAATGGAATCATTGAAGGGTAAAAATGTGGACGCGGTTATGCTTCTGTCATCGAACATTGCGATTACCTTGAAGGAAGGGTACGGCAAAGTTCTGGCTAACGTGGCGGACGAGATGAGCTACCAATCGACGGCAATTCTGACCTCGCCGAAATTTACAGCCGATAAGGATGTAGCCGAACGGTTTATGAGGGCCTACATCAAAGGGACACGCTATTATCATGACGCCGTACTGACTAAAAAGGACGGTCAATTGGTCAAAGGCCAAAACTATGACGAAGTCGTAAAAATCGTAGCCAAATATACGGAGCAGCCGGAGGAGATTATCAGGGAATCCTTCCCTTATATGGATCGGGATGCCAAGCTGACGGCGGACGACATCAAGACGCAAATCGACTGGTATCTGAAAGAAAAATTGATTACCAAGCCGCTGGACAGCAAGGAAATCGTGGATACCGAATTGTACAATGCAGCGTTAAAGACACTGGAGAAATAAGCCTGCGATAAACGAAACAATTAAGATCCGGCCGCTGACCGGATGACGGTCAGCGGCGCTAAAGGAGGCTGAATAGGATGGAACAAGTATCGAAACAAGCAGCTTCAGCGCCACGTCAAACCATCCGTAATCGGGTAGCCTTTCTGGACAAAAAAACACCGGTATATGCTTCCGTGCTGGGGATACTTGGCATATTGATCGTCTGGGAGCTCATAAGCCGTATGGAATTGGTACCGGCCTTATACCTGCCGGCGCCAACGGCTATTGTTGCAATGGGCTGGGGCATGTTAACGACAGGGGAAATCCATCAAAATTTGTTGGCGAGCTTGTACCGGATCGGCGCAGGTTATGCAATCGGCGCGTCCGTCGGCATTATCATCGGACTCCTTCTCGGCTTCTTCCGATGGCTGGATGCCGTTCTGACACCGGTCGTATTCTCGATCTTCCCGATTCCGAAGATTGCGCTGCTGCCGTTGTTTATTATGTGGCTCGGCATTGGCGAAACGCCGAAAGTAACGCTTATTGCGATCGGTGTATTTTTTCCGGCCGTAATCAATACGTATGCCGGCGTGAAAAACGTCGATCCGATTCTGATAAAAGCCGCAGTCACCTTTGGCGCCAAGCCCTTCAATGTGATTCGCAAGGTGATCCTGCCGGCTTCGCTGCCCATGATTTTCGCCGGTTTGAAAATGTCCGCATCCATTTCACTGCTGCTGCTGGTTACCTCGGAAATGATCGCCGCCAATAGCGGGGTCGGCTCTATGATTCTGCGCTACGGCAACCTCATGATGACCATGAATTTGATGGTTGGCGTCATGCTTTTGTCCGTACTGGGACTGTCGTTTAACCGGTTGCTCGAGTGGCTGGAGCGTAAGCTGCTGCCGTGGAAGTAATTCCGGCATCATAGATTGGAGGGACGTCCTGTGAAAATTGATCGTATGGATCATATTGTATTGACGGTGCGTGACGTAACCGCCACTTGTGAATTTTATCAGCACGTATTAGGCATGGAAGTGGGAATATTTGCGGGAGGAACGAGGAAATATCTGCAATGCGGCAAAAATCGCATCAATTTATTCGAGCAAGGCAGTGAAGTTGAGCCCAAAGCGGCTGTGACGGTACCAGGTGCCGGAGATCTGTGCTTTATTGCGGAAACGCCTCTGCCTGAAGTGATCAAGCATTTGGAAAGCTGCGGCGTTCCGATCGAGCTGGGCCCAATATCCCGTCCGGGAGCAATGGGACTCATGGAATCGGTGTATCTCCGCGATCCGGACAACAATCTAATCGAACTATCTAATTATGTGGAGCTATAAGCTTGAAAGGGTGGTGGAGTAATCATGAAGATCATCGTTGAAAACGTAGAAAAGCGCTTCATCGACTCGCGCAAGCAAGAAGTGACGGCCCTGAAAAACATCAATTTTACGATAGCAGAGCAGGAATTTGTCGTATTGGTCGGGCCAAGCGGCTGCGGCAAATCAACCTTACTAAATATTGTCGGTGGGCTGATGAGCCCGAGCTCGGGCGAAGTTTATTTTGGGGGCGTAAAGGGGAACAAGGAGCCCCTCCTGTCCATCGTATTCCAGGAAATTGCGCTGTTCCCTTGGCGAACCGTCTACGAAAACGTAGTGTTCGGGCTGGAGGAGCGGGGGGCCAGCAAAGAGGAGCAGCGGGAAAAGGGACGACGGTATATCGAGATGGTCGGGCTGAGCGGGTTCGAATCCGCGTATCCGAAGCAGCTGTCGGGCGGGATGAGGCAGCGGGCCGGGATCGCAAGGGCACTGGCCGTCGAACCGGATCTGCTGCTGATGGATGAGCCGTTCTCGGCGCTTGATGCACAGACACGTACCATTATGCAGGAAGAGCTGCTGTCGATTTGGAACCGTACCAAGCTGAGTACGCTTTATGTTACACACAACATCCAGGAAGCGGTATATTTGGCTGACCGGGTTATTGTGATGTCACGGCGGCCGGGAGAGATTAAGAGTATTATTCCGATCGATCTGCCGAAAACCGGGCGTAATGAAGAAAAATACCGTGTCGAATTTGACCGTTATGCGGATCAGATTTGGCAGCTTATTCGGCATGACGCTCAAGAAGCCTTGAAGGAGGCCGAGTGATGGAGCAAGCGGTTTCCAGACCAGTCGTTCCGCCGTCTACGAAGCAAGCTATCCGTAACCGCGTAGCCTTTATGGAGAAAAAGACACCGGGATATGTTTCAGTGCTGGGGATACTTGGAATTCTTGTTGTATGGGAAGTGCTCAGCCGTCTGGGGGTCGTGTCATCGTCGTATTTACCGGGGCCGATATCTATTGTTACAGCTGGCTGGGGCATGCTGCTTTCGGGGGAAATTCACCAGAATGTGCTGGCAAGCTTGTACCGGATAGCTTCAGGCTATGCTATAGGCGTATGCATCGGCATTGTCGTAGGACTTCTTCTCGGATTCTTCCGGTGGATAGACGCCATATTGACACCGATCATTTATTCGCTTTATCCCATCCCGAAGATCGCGTTGTTGCCGCTGTTTATTCTATGGCTCGGCATCGGCGAAACGCCGAAAATTACAATCATTGCCGTTGGCGTATTTTTCCCTGTCGTCATCAACACCTACTCCGGAGTAAGAAACGTCGATCCGATTTTAATCAAAGCGGCGGTGACCTTCGGGTCGAAGCCTCTTAATGTGATTCGTAAGGTGATCCTGCCGGCTTCCCTGCCGATGATTTTTGCCGGGTTAAAACTGTCGGCAGGCTATACCATGCTGCTGCTTATTTCAGCGGAGATGATTGCCGCCGACAAGGGCGTCGGTGCGATGATTCTGCATTACGGCAATATGATGATGACTACACACTTGATGGTCGGCATCGTCATTCTTTCCGTGTGGGGACTTTTGTTTAACCGTACACTGGGCTGGGCGGAGCGTAAGCTGCTGCCGTGGAAATAGGTCCATGCAGGCGCACCCCTTAGAATAGAGATTGGAAAAATCCGAAGGTAATCCAATCCATATTCTAAGGGGTGCATTTGATTTGACGGCTATGAATCCGCCGGCTGTTCATCTATTTCGGGGCTTTAGAGAGCGCATCAAGGGTGAATTTCCGGAAAAGATTCGTAGCAAGCGGCGGTTTGGAGAAAGGGTATTTCGGAATAGCGAGACCGCTATGCCGTTCAAGCACTTGCTTAATGGGCACAATCGAAGTTTTGGAGTTGACGAAGCGCTGGGCAACCCGGCTCCCCAGTAAGGTTACACCAAGGCCTTCCTCCAGAAAACCCCGCATGGTTTCCACATGGCTGCAATCCAAAATGATTTTGGGTTGAAACCCGGCTTCGCTGCACACATGCAGCAAAGCATTGCGAAGCCAAGGACTGGTTTTCACCATTAAGAAATTTTCTTGAGACAGATCGCGAAGGTCGACGCTTTCTTCTTTGGCCAATGGATGGGAAGCCGATACGACCATGACGACCCGATCGCTCATCAAGGGCTTGAAATCAATGTCATAATCGCCCGTAAAGGGTGAATTGATGAACGCAGCCTGAATTTTTTTCTCACGCAATTCCTTCAGCAAATCATCCGTACTGGCAGAGTGAACCTCTACATGAATACCTGGATAGCATCGGATGAAGTCGATAATGATCTTGCTCAGCCCCAAATATTCAGCATGGGGAAATGCCCCGATTTTGAAATTCCCCTTATCAAAATTCGTATACTTCTGCACCGTTTCAAGGGATTGTTTAATCTCCGCAACGATGGTTCGTGCATGAACGAGAAACTCTTCTCCAGCGGGAGTCAGACGAACTGAACGCGGATGGCGCACGAACAATTTCACGCCCAATTCCTCTTCCAGTTTCTTGATCTGCTGTGACAAGGTGGACTGCGATATCGAGATTTCCAATGAGGCGGCAGAAAAGTTTTTGTATTTCTCCACGGCCAGAAAGTATTCCAACTGATGAATTTCCATTGTATCTCCCTCGTAAGCAGCGTTAGAATTGTGAATCGTTACGTATGATTATTTGTGACTTGTTACGGATGTACAGGAGACGCTAGAGGCTATTTACTACAAGTATACAATATCTAAAATGCGGTACCAATACTATTTTCGTTATGGGCAGCCGGAGAAATTTAGGCGCTTGCTGAAGCTATCGTTTTTTACAATACATTGTATACGCAAAACAAATTGTATTACCGAATATTTTTTGTTAATTTTTGTGTATATCAAAGTTGTATGCGTTTACAAAAATGTTGGCATGAAGTTAACCCTAACAACTAATCAGGAGGAGTGTTTACATGATTGAAGGAGCAAAAGCAAGCACAGCTACACGCGTGGTCCGGAAAAACAATGCGAATCCTGTACAAGAAATAGCAGCGGACATCTGTGTCGTCGGCGCAGGAATCTCCGGTATTTCGGCCGCGCTGGAGGCAGCGCGCCTTGGGCGCAAGGTTGTTTTGGTCGACGGGCTTCCAGCCCTGGGCGGTCAGGCCGTCAATTCGATCATCGGCATATTCTGCGGACTGTTTTCCAATGGAAAAAACGGATACCAGCTCACGCACGGGATTGCCGACGAAATCATCCGGGATCTTGGCGCCGCCGGAAAATTGCATTATCGCTGGGGAGAATGGAACTCCGTCATGTATGACGAAATCGCTTTGTCAAGGTGGATTGAAGAGGCCGTGCGAGCGGCCGGCATCACGGTCATTCTCGGTGCTGTTCTGAGGGAGGTTACACGTGAAGAACGGCGCATTACTTCGATTGATCTTTCCACGCGTTACGGCGACATCCATCTCACTGCAACCGGCTTTGTCGATGCGACGGGTGACGCAGCGCTAACCTGGCAAGCAGGGCTGCCTTGCCAGGAACCGGCCGAGGTTTCGGTGTACGGTACCCAGATGGTCGTGCTTGAAGGTGTGGATGAGAGCCATTACCCAACCAGAGAAGAAGTGTATGCACATCAAAAAGAAAAGGGCGAGTTGTACGGGCTTGGACGTAAAGACGGCTTTGCATTCTCCTTCCCGGGACGTGGTACAGCCCTTGTCAACATGACGCATACGGAAACACCTCTTGAACCGGTGGCGGCCTCGGCCAGCGCACTGCAGGGCAAGGCCCAGGCTGATAAGTACATTCATTTCTTGAAAACGGAATTCCCTCTGGCGTTCGGCCAGGCACGCGTCCGCGGTTACGGCCTGCCGGGTATCCGTCAAACGCGTTGGATTGTCGGCAGCAAGCAGCTGACAGTTGACGAGGTGCGAGCGGGTACGCGCTTTCCCGATGCCGTAGCGCGCACCTCTTGGCCGATTGAGCTTCATAGCCATTTAGAGGGTTATGTATGGGAAACTTTCGACGAAGACCATGTTCATTATGTGCCTCTCAGGAGCATGACGCCCCCCGATGTCGATAACCTGGTTGCTGCCGGACGCTGTATTGACGCAGATACAGCCGCCCTTTCAAGCGTACGCGTAATGGGGCCGTGCATTGCAATGGGAGCGGCCGCAGCTCACGCGCTGGATCTTGCAGGTGAGGGAAGCGTGCATGAAATCGACATCAATGCGCTGCATGAGCGAGTGAGGGATAACCTGGAGCGCAACGATAAACGCAGTTCAACCGAGTCACTTGTTCCATAAGGAAGAAGCGGCGTACATGGATTTAGGCATGCTCAAACTGTAGGAAATAATGGAGGTTCACCATGAAATTGAGCGATGAAGAGAAATATATGCTCGATGGCCGGGATGGTCGTGCCGTACAAAAGGCAATGGATTTACTTGTACGTTACGGTGAGGCATTAGGAGCGGAAAAACTGGTGGAAACCAGCAATGTAAGCACGACGGTAGTCGCCTCGAGCGGCTTAATGCGGGAGTATGCAGCTAAATATGGATTCGACGCCTTATTCTCCGAATTCAATCTGGATAGTCAGGAGGCTGTCGAAATTCCCATGGTGAAAACCCACTCCTGTCAGCTGATTACCGGCTTTGATGCCGCCCACTGGGAGCAGCTCGGGGGTACGCCTGAAAGAGTACAATCCATCAAGGAGCACGAGGCATATAACGCGGGGATCGGCATTCAGCTCATGAGCACCTGCGCTCCTTATCAGGTCGGGAACATACCGGTGAAAGGAGAGCACTGCGCGTGGATGGAATCTTCCGCCGTGATCTATATCAACTCGGTGCTCGGGGCCCGCACGAATTGTGAAGGAAGGGAAAGCACGGGCGCTGCCATGCTGACCGGCCGGATTCCATACTGGGGATACCATATCGACGAGAATCGTTTAGCTACAGACTTGGTCGAAGTCGAATGGGAAGTCGAGAGCATGACCGATTGGGGGCTGCTCGGGTACTATGTCGGAGAGGTCGTGGGCGATCGGGTACCGGTCCTTAGCGGCGTCCGACATGTTCCAAATTCATATCGCATCAAGCATTTCGGAGCCTCTGCAGCGTCATCGGGCGGAGTTGAAATGTATCATATCCCTAAAATAACGGCTGAGGCGCAATCCATCGAAGATGCTTTAGGAAAGAGAAAGCCGCAGTACACCTTCAAATTTGGAAAGGCGGAGCGGCAAAAGGCGTATGATCGCTTGAACGTTTCGGCCAAAGACACGAATGTAGACTTTATTATGCTCGGTTGCCCGCACGCGTCTATCGAGCAGATTTGGGAAATCTGCAAGCTGCTGAAAGGCAAACGCGTAAACAGCGGTACGCAGCTGTGGATTTTTACGCCGAGGGCTATCCGGGAATTGGCGGACCGGAACGGTTATACCCAAATCATTACCGAAGCCGGAGGTTTCTTGATGAGCGATACATGCCCTGCACTTGGGCAAGTGTTACCGCCCGGAACGAAAGTGGTGGCAACCGATTCGGCGAAGCAAGCCCACTACCTGCCGGCGATC
Organism: Paenibacillus sp. tmac-D7; assembly: GCF_006519665.1. Taxonomy (NCBI): domain Bacteria; kingdom Bacillati; phylum Bacillota; class Bacilli; order Caryophanales; family Paenibacillaceae; genus Paenibacillus; species Paenibacillus sp. tmac-D7. Next base: position 95,642 of record NZ_VIDW01000005.1, read on the forward strand.
ATGGGGATACAATGCTGGTTTGGATCACTGAAGGATTGCATCGATGCGGCTGTAACCGGCAAGTGGAGTGGAGGGCTGAGATGACAAAGATCGTATTGCATGGAAGAAAAGTAGTTGGCGGCTGCGCGGAAGGCGAGGCTCTGGTGACCCGGGATACGATTTCAGGCTGGGGCGGCATCAACCCGATGACCGGTACGATTATTGAATTGCAGCATGAGCTGCAAGGCCAGAGCTTTAAGGATAAAGTTCTTGTATTCCCCGGTGCCAAGGGATCCTCCGGCTGGTCCGCCTATTTTCACATGGCGCGAATGGTGGGTGCGGCCCCTAAAGCCATGATTTTTAATATCATGACGACGAAGGCGGCCTTAGGTACCGTAGTTTCACATGCGCCTACAGTGACCGATCTGGATCAGGACCCGCTGGATATGATTGAAACGGGGGATTGGGTCAAGGTGGACGCCGATAACGGCATCGTCGAAATCACTAAAAAAAAGGACATCCAACGGGACAAAACCACAACGGACTCGCGGCTTGGAGCGGCCGAACAACGCAGTGAAGCCGCCAGCGTATAAACAATAACGAAGAAGGAGCAGTGAAACAAATGGGTGTAGCCCCTCGATTGATTGATACAGACTTTCACAATGATCTTTCCAGTCCCCAAGATCTCCTTCCCTTTTTACCAAAAGCATTTCATCAACAATGGTTAGAGAGCGGGATCGGCGTTGGCGGAAAACCATGGAGCTCCGTCGGGTATATCCGGAAGGACGCCATCTCTGATATAGGCAGCAAACCCGGCAGCGACCCCGTATTCGCATTGAAACACCACATGGATAAGTATGGAATCGATTATGCGATTTTGACAGGGAACGCTTCCATGATCGGCATTTCTTTAAACTACGATCCTGATTACGCCAATGCCGTAGCGTCGGCTCACAACGATTGGCAGAATGAAGTTTGGCTGAAAGCCGACCCTCGTTATAAAGGCTCGATTCTGGTTAGCCATACCGACCCGGCCGCAGCAGTCAAAGAAATCGAGCGGCTGGCCGGCCATCCCGATATCGTTCAAGTGATGATGTGCAGCGTGTCGCGAACACTGCTCGGACAGCGGTTCTTCCATCCGATTTACGAAGCGGCTGAACGGCACGGATTGCCGGTAGCCATTCATCCGGGCAACGAAGGAATCGGTCCTTCGTATCCTCCGACGCCATCCGGATACCCGACCCGCTATATGGAATGGCAGAATATTATTCCAATTAACTATATGTCGCAAGTGAACAGCTTGGTATGCGAAGGCGTCTTCGAGAAGTTCCCCAAGTTGAAATTTGTCGCCATCGAGGGGGGAATCTCCTGGCTTCCCCATTTGATGTGGCGTATGGATAAAAATTACAAGGCGCTGCGGGATACGGTGCCCTGGTTGAAAGAGCTGCCGTCCGAATACATCCGCAAGCATGTAGTACTTACGACACAGCCGATTGAGGAGCCTGCCGATCCCGAACACCTTGTTCAAATTATTAAAATGAGCGGCGCCGAGGATATGATCATGTATTCTTCCGACTATCCGCACTGGGACTACGATAACCCGAAAATGGTGCTCTCCTTGTTTCCGCGCGAGCTAAGAGAAAAAATTGGTGCCAAAAATGCCATTCAGCTGTACGGTCTGGATCAAACAGTCGATGCAGCCGGCACGGAGGGAGAAGCGGGATGAATAAATTCGCAGTAGCCAAAGTCGCAGAGCTCCGTGAAAAAGGGAGACTGATCGTAGAGGTTAAAGGGATGGAGCTGGGGATTTTCCTGGTGGATGGCCAGTATTATGCGTGGCGCAACGTTTGCCCGCATGCGGCAGCACCTATTTGTGTCGGCCGGGTATCCGGGACGCGTCTGCCTTCGATGGTATATGAATACGAGCACGGCCGTGATCAAGAGATTTTGCGATGTCCTTGGCACGGCTGGGAATTCGATCTCAAAACAGGCCATCACCTGGTGGATGCGTCGGTCAAGCTGAGAGGGTTTCCCGTCGAAGCGGATGATGAAGATGTTTACGTATTGATGAAATAAGTATCCACCTGATGCCATAAGTTACCGCGCAGGGGATATCAGGCATTTCGGCCGCTCTTTCTAGTCAAAGGGGCGGCCGATCGCCTATGGATAGCAGTCTACCGGTAAAGGAACGGTCATGTAAACAATAATAACATGGCTGCCTGGCATGGTGGAAACAGGTATCCAATCGCTCCTTGTAAGCGGTTATAAAAAGTGTTGACATGACTAAAAATGGAAGATATACTGATTTCAGCATTTAGTATTAGAGGATTCTGGAAATTTTGAATGTTTAGTTATTTCCGAACTGGTATACCACATACCAGCATCATGATCAGCGGCGGGAGGATAACCAGACGATGGCCAAACCAGAACGGGAATTTATCGACTATCATGAATTCGAAGAACTTCCAGTCGGCGGAATCGAAGGAATAACGGAAAGAATCATCGCTAGAGATCCGGATAACGGAATGGTTACACGAATTCTTAGCTATGTTCCGGGAACGGATACGTCTCCGAACGGTGTGCAGGCTCATGATTATTGGGAGGAAATTTACATCATCGAAGGATCCATGATTGATTTGACGCTCAATCAGGAATTTACGCAAGGCATGGTGGCCTGCCGCCCGCCGGGAATGAAGCACGGTCCATGGATAACTCCGAACGGTTGTAAACTGTTTGAAGTACGTTATTACGCGAAATGAGTTCGAAATGCAGATTCATAATTAATTTTTTGTAAAGTAATATAACATAAAAACTCTTATTTATATGGTCGTAACGGAATGGAATCGGTTTCTATCATATTTTCCTAAAATAAATGATAACTATATTGACATGAAATGTGCCATCCGTTATATTTGTATCAATCCAATTCGGAACGAAGCAGAGCATTATTCATTCGAACGAATGAAAGATGCCACAGCGTAATACGGTTCTTATTTTCGGTCTGGTTGGTATACCACATACCAGATGTGGCATTTCAAATACTTACAAGTTGCAATCTGAAGGTGGGATCATAACCTTGGAATTTACGAAAATTCAACAACCCCAATCCTTTAGGGATCATGCTTATGATGAAATCAAGAATGCAATTATCAATCATGTGATTGCTCAAGGGGATGTCCTTTACGAACGGGACCTCTCCGAGAAATTGGGGATTAGCCGTACCCCTCTTCGGGCGGCTCTCCAGCTGCTGGAGATGGAAGGGTGGTTGAAGTCTGTTCCGCGAAAGGGAGTTTTCGTCAGCCATATTGTGGAGAAGGACGTCGAAGAAGTGCTGCAGCTTCGGGGGGCCAATGAAGCCCTTGTTGTAGAGCTGCTGATCCCCAAGATCACGGACGCTCACATCGAGCGGCTGGAAGAAATATTTGTGCAGCAGGAAAAACACACAGGGAATAACCAATCCTTTATTTTGATGGACAAAGATTTTCATATGCATATGGCTGAATTAACGGGCAATGATCGATTAATCCAGCTTATGCACACATTAAGCGATCAAATGCGATGGTTTGGTATCGTGGCGTTGGATACGACAGACCGGGTGGAAAGAACCTTGAAGGAGCATCGGGCGATTATCGAACAATTGAAGAAGCGCGATGTGGAGCTCGCTAAGCAAGCCATGCATGAACATATCATACACACACGGACGGCTGTTCTAGCTTCCCTAAAGTCCAAAAAGGAGACAGATTAATGCGCACTTATCCAATTACCATTCAAGAAAAAGACGGAAGCATGACGAAGAAAGAGACTGTGGTTCAAAAAGTGCTTGTTATGGGCTACATGGGCAGAGATATCGAGAAGGTGCACGAGCATATTCATGAGCTTGCCGAGATCGGAGTGGCTCCGCCACCGACCATTCCAGCTTTATATCCGCAAGACATCAGCGTACTGACAAACGAGCAGACGATTACCGTTCCCGGCAAGGAAACATCCGGCGAAGTGGAATATGTGGTTTACCATGACGGCGACGACTGGCTGCTGACCATCGGCAGCGATCATACGGATCGTCTTCTCGAGAAAGAAGATATCGCTAAATCTAAAGCGGCCTGTCCTAAGCCTTTCATCACCACATTCTGGAGAATTAAAGATGTGGAGGATCATTGGGATCAACTGGTGCTTCGTTCCTGGATCACGGATGAAGGGGGAAGACGGCTGTATCAGGAGCACGACCTTACTGCACTGCTTCCATTCTCGAAATTGTTAGAGAAATTAGAGGAGTTCGGGTATACGGACATTTCCCATACCGTCTTTTTCTCCGGAACGGTACCGACCTTGGAAGGGTTCGTATACGGAAGCAAATTTGAATATGAAATATCCGATCCCGTGCTGGGCCGGAGCTTGAGGGGCGAATATTCGGTTATTACAGGAGGTTAAACGATGAAGGTCGCATTGGTTCAGATGGACGTACAAATCGGGGAGCCGGAAGTGAATTACCGGAAAGTCGAGCGCTTCCTGGATGAAGCGATGGCTCAATCGCCGGATGTCATTATTTTTCCGGAAATGTGGAACACAGGCTATGCGTTGGAACAAGGCGACGCCCTTGCGGATGCCGACGGTCAAAGGACAAGAGCCCTCTTCTCCTCCTACGCTAAAGCTCATAACGTCATGATTGTGGGCGGAAGCGTTCTTTATAAAGATTCAGGCAGCGGGGACATCACCAATACGATGCTTGTTTTCGACCGGAACGGCGATGAAGTATTGCGGTATGACAAGGTGCACTTGTTCCGTCTGATGGACGAGGATCAATATCTGAAGGCCGGCAATAGCTTCGGGCTGTTTGATTATGAGGGTACGGGTATCGGGACGATGATTTGCTACGATCTGCGTTTTCCTCTCTTGTTCCGCAAGCTGGTTTCCTTAGGTGCCAAAGTGATCATCAATACGGCCCAATGGCCGACAGCACGGGTAGACCATTGGAGAACGCTCGTCATTTCCAGGGCGATCGAGAACCAATCTTACATGATTGCCGTTAACCGCTGCGGGACAAGCCGTGAGACTGCATTCCCGGGGAATTCTCTTGTTATCGATCCGTGGGGCGAGGTTTTGCTCGAAGGCGACGGCACGGAGCAGGTCTATGTGATTGACATCGATCTGGCCAAAGTGGATGAAATCCGCAAACGAATTCCTGTTTTCGATGATCAGAGATTTGATCTTTATTAATCATAAAAAAACATGCCAATCAGGAGGATGAGAAAAATGAAAAAACAAGCAGGTTTGATAGTTCTGAGCGCTACATTGATGGCTGGTTTGCTGGCGGGCTGCGGCTCCAATTCTGGTTCGAGCACCGATAATAAGGATGCGGCAGCGGGGAATCAAACGGCGAATTCGCCTAAAGTGACATTTAAGCTCGCTCATACCGGCTCGGACACGCACCAGTACAATATTGCGGCTGAAGCGTTTAAAAAGTCGCTGGAAGAAAAGAGCAAGGGCGCCATGGAGGTTAAAATCTACTCTAACGCTAAGCTTGGCTCCGAAAAGGACGCCGTTGAAGGCGTGCAGAACGGCACGATCGATATGACGACGTTAGCTGCTGACAGCTCCCTGGCCAATGTCGTGCCGGAAATGAACGTTTTCGGGATCCCGTTCCTCTTCAAGGGCAAAGAGCATGTGTACGGCGTGCTGGATGGTGAAATCGGGAAATCCTTACTGAAGAAGGTCGATGAAAAAGGTATGGTCGGCCTCGGATACTGGGAAGTCGGTTTCCGTAATGTGACAACTAAAAATAAAGCGGTTGTGAAGCCGGAGGATATGAAAGGCTTGAAAATTCGCGTTCAGCCGGCTCCGGTATGGAACGAGTTTATGAAGTCTTTAGAGGCTAACCCGACGCCTGTTAACTTTAACGAGCTGTACAGTGCGCTTGAGCAAGGGGTTGTCGACGGCCAAGAGAATCCGATCGCCACGATTATGTCCATGAAGTTCTACGAGGTTCAAAAGCAATTGGCGCTGACGAACCATACCTATACTCCGGCAGCTGTTATTGCGAGCAAAAAGTTTATGAATTCCTTGAACGACGAACAGAAACAATGGGTCCAGGAAGCGGTTCAAGCAGCGACTGCCTCTGCACGTAAAACGCTTGCCGATGCTGAAACCAAATCTCTGGAAGAGCTGAAAACGAAAGGCGTCAACATTACGAAGCCGGATGCCGAAGCGTTTACAGCTGTAACGAAGGATGTATCCAAAGCTGTAGCTGACAAAGTACCGCAAGATTTGATCGAAAAAATTAAAGCTGCTGCGAAGTAAGCGAATCTGGTAACGTTTATTAAAAAAAGAAAAAGAAGGATACTTTGGTATCCTTCTTTTTAAGAAGAGAGGGGGACATCCCGTTATGAAATGGCTTCGTCATTGGCTCGAGATCATCGCCGGCAGCTGTCTGGCCGTTGTTGTCGTTGTTACCTTTCTGCAAGTGCTGTTCCGGTTTGTACTCAAAATTCCAACGCCTTGGACAGAGGAAGTCACACGCTTTGCGTTTGCTTATATGGCCTTTATCGGCGCCGTGCTCGGCACGAAATATCACAGTCATTTGAATGTTGACGTAATTAATCAGCTTCCGCCGAAAATCCGCACTGCGGTGACCGCTGTCGGATATGTGGTTACGATTGCTTTCGTCGCGTTCTTCACCTATTACGGCTGGGTTCACACGATGAACTCCAAATTGCAAACGACACCGACGCTTCAAGTGTCGTTGATGTACATGTATATCATCATGCCAATCTCCGGCGTGCTGATGCTGTATTACTTGGTTAAGGCGTTTGCCCAAGAAGTTCGCGGGAAACGGCAAGGGGGCGAAGTAGCATGATTTGGCTTCTAGGCTTATTGTTCGTACTTTTTTTCTTTCGGGTGCCCATTGCGTTCGCACTTGGTATTACCTCTCTGGTCGGGTTATGGCTGACCGATACGGATTTGGTTATTATTGCCCAAAAAACGTTCTCCGGCATCGATTCTTTCACGCTGGTCGCTATTCCCTTGTTTGTTTTGGCGGGTGAAATTATGACGGTGGGGGGCATCTCCAAGCGCCTCATCGATTTTGCGTCGCTGCTTGTCGGCCATTGGCCGGCGGGTCTGGCCATGGTCGCCGTACTGGCTTGTACGTTCTTCTCCGCCATTTCCGGTTCGGCGATAGCGGATGCAGCTGCCATCGGGGGTATTTTGATTCCGGCCATGGTATCGCAGGGGTATGACCGCCGATTCTCGGCGACTCTCGTCGCTTCGGCCTCCACCATCGGTCCCGTTATTCCTCCGTCGATCCCGTTCATTTTGTTCGGCGTTATGGCCAGCGTATCGATCGGCGATTTGTTCCTGGCAGGTGTCGCACCGGGGATTCTGATGGCTGTCGTACTCATGATCTACGTGTACTATTACGGTAAGAAAAACAACATTCGCGGACGGGATAAGATGGCTTCCCGCAAGGAGATTGTTGCCGGCTTCAAGGATGCGTTCCTGGCGCTGCTACTCCCGGTTATTATTATAGGCGGCTTCCGTTCCGGGATGTTTACCGCGACGGAGTCCGGTGTCATCGCCGTCATCTATGCGCTGATTATCGGGTCCTTTGTTTATAAGGAGCTGAACTTCAAAAAGCTGCGGAAGGCACTGCTTGATTCCGCGCTCAGCTCGGCAACGATCTTGTTCGTCATCGCCAATGCGACGCTGTTCACTTGGTTGCTTACATTCCACGACATTCCGGATCAACTCGGAGCGCTGGTAAGCAGCATCTCGGATCAGCAGTGGGTAATCCTGCTTTTGATCAACATTGTACTTCTGATTGCGGGAACGTTCATCGATACGATCTCGGCGTTGACCATCTTTACTCCGCTGTTCCTGCCTATCGCTCTGGCAGCCGGCATTGACCCGATTCACTTGGGCGTCATCATCGTGGTTAACCTGACGATCGGCATGATTACACCGCCGCTTGGCGTTTGCTTATTCGTGACTTCTTCGATTGCGAAAGTCAATTTGGCGCAAATGGTTCGACCTTTGTTGCCGCAATTTTTAGTTTTACTTGTTGTGCTTATCATCATAACGTACTTCCCTCAGGTATCCTTGTTCCTGCCTCACTTGTTCGGCGGGTAGTAGATTCCAGGCGGGTTTCCCATTCGGGAGCCCGCCTATGAGTGTTCCAACTTTTATCAGTTTTCTATATAGGAGGCAAACTTCAAATGAAATGGTTTCATAATCTTAAAATTCCTGTGAAATTTGTTGTTTGTTTTATTGCTTTTTTAATCATTCTCATAGTGGCTAATATCGGTTCCTTGAGAAATACACAGACGATTCACAGCAATTTGGTTGATATTTATGAAAATAATTTGAGCATGGTTGAGCAGCTGAATGAGCTCTCCGGCTCGATTCATCGGATCAACACCGCCGTAGGCAGTTATTTGCTGGTGACGGATGCGGATTCAAGAAAGAAGCAATTGGAGAAAGTCGATTTGGAAACGAAAAGTGTGACTGAAAAACTGGGCGCTTTGGATAACGGATCTTTAACGCAGGGTGAGAAGGACGAGCTGCAGCTGTTAAGCTCATTGTGGGAATCGTTCCAGCCGACCGTTAACAATGTGTTTCAACTCGTGAACCAAAATCAGATGGAGCAGGCCAAATCGATGTTTGATAAGCAGCTCTTGGCCAAGGAAGAAGGGATTGAAGAAATCTTCCAGGAGCTGCTCAAGACGAATCAACAGCAAGCGGAGTCCAAATATCTATCTTCGATTGATAAACATCAGGAAGTGAAGCGGAGCACCCTCATTCTGATGGTCGTCTCCATTGTGATTTTCAGTGTGATGGGACTTGCTTTGACGTATTCGATCGTCCTGCCTATCCGCCAGCTTTTGAAGGCATTTAAGCGTGTGGAGGAAGGGGATCTATCCCAACCTGTCGAGATCCAGCGTAGGGATGAACTTGGATTGCTGGCAAACGGGTTTGAGATTATGAGGGAAAGCGTCGCCTCTATTGTGTCCCAAACGAAGCAAACGGTCGGCACGCTCTCTCATGTATCCGATGGCATCCGGGAGTACGCATTGACGACAGCTCAATCTTCCCAGGAGATTTACGGAGGCCTGGAACGGGCGGCTGATCACTCCAGGGAGCAAAAAGAGAAGGTTCATGAGGATGTCGTTGTGATTAAAGAAATGTCCGCCGGGTTGAAGCAGATGGCAGCGAGCATCGATGAAGTCAGCAACCTGTCCTCGGATATGGAGATGCTGTCCAATCAAGGACAAACCTCCGTTAAGGGTACCTTGGAGAAAATGCAGCTCATCGAGCAAAAATCACGGGAAACCGAAAGCAAGATCGAGCAATTGGCCGACCGCTCCAAAGAAATTGACACCGTTATCGCCACAATCAAAAATATAGCGGAAGAAACGAACCTGCTGGCGCTCAATGCTTCGATCGAAGCAGCACGGGCCGGGGAAGCGGGCAGCGGCTTTGCTGTAGTTGCTCATGAGGTGCGTAAGCTGGCCGAGCATAGCCGAAGTGCCGCAGACCACGTGCGAAGCGTTGTTACCTACATCCAGGAGGATACAGGAAGCCTTCTTCAATCCAGCCAAGCCTGGATCCTCGAAATGAATGAGGGGCAGCAGAAGGTGGGCGAAGTCTCAGAGGCGTTCCGGCAAATGAACGGTTGGATCGAAAGAATCAACGGCATGATCCAGGACATCTCGGCAGGCATAGAGGAAATGGCTGCAGGCAGCGAGCAGATGGACATTTCCATGAAACGAATCGAGGACTATTCGGCCGGTGTGAATGAAGTGACCCGGGAATATTCGGAGAAGTCCGGTCAACAGGCACTCATGATGGATAAGGTTAACAGCTCCGTTGAGGAGTTGGCGAAGCTCTCCCATCGCCTGCAAACCATCGTGAACCGGTTTGTTACGGATTCCGTAGCGGAGGCTTGAAGCCTTCCCCGTCGTTATCCGAATAACCTCAGCAAATTACCGTTTTGTCCCAAGCTTACATAACTTATTCACGCGCCGAGCGGGAATCGGGGGTTGCCCCCTGTTCTCCTCGGCTCTTTCATTACGGGAACGGTATCCGGTCGCCTTATAGAGCTTATATATTATAGGCGTTTACCATATAGATCATAAACATTTATGCGGTTAACAAGTATCATTAAGGTTGATAATTGAATGATGAAAGCGAAGGGAAAACCAAAATATCCCTTATCGTATTTTCTTTAGGTATATATAGTGTCGGCGGAAAATTGCAGAAGTTGTAATTCGGTAACGGAGGGGATCTTGTGGATCATTTTCGGGATTTCTTTGATTTATCTTTAGATATCATGATGATCATTGATTTCAACGGTAATCTTGTCGAAGTCAATCATTCGTTTTCAAGAATTTTGGGGGAAAATGAATCATGGACCTCACTGGAACAAGTGTTCGCTTGCCTTCATCCTGACGATGTGGATAATTCTACGTTGGAAGTGCAGAAGCTCATCCGGGGACAAGCGACGGTGTCCTTTTTAAACCGCTATCGGAATGTGGAACAAACCTGCAAGTGGATTCAATGGACGTGCTCAGTCAATCGGGAAGCGCAGCTTATCTATGCGATCGGCCGGGATATAACGGGAATTCATATCGATACATATCATTTGCTTAGTTCGATGTCGGCAAGTATTGCTCATGAAGTAAGAAATCCGATGACTACGGTGAAGGGATATCTGCAGTTACTGATGGAGAAAGAAGATTGGGGTTCGTATAAAGATACGTTCCTCTTAATGGTTAGTGAGCTGGACCGGGCGAATGCCATCATTTCACAATATCTTTCATTGGCGAATAATAAATTTATCGAGAAACGACAACATAATCTAAACAGCATCATTGAATACATGCTGCCTTTAATCGAATCCGATGCTAGTAAGGGGGATGTATGTATTATCGCCGCATTAGGGACGATCCCCGATTTGATGTTGGATGAACAAGAGATTCGGCAATTGATGCTTAACCTGAGTCGGAATGCGATAGAAGCCATGAATCATGGCGGGCATTTAACCTTCAAAACTTATACGGAGGCCGAAGAAATTATTTTAGAAATATCGGATGAAGGTGAGGGAATCCCGCCTGAAGTCCGTAGAGAAATATTCAATCCTTTCTTCACGACGAAGGAAACGGGGACCGGCCTCGGGCTTGCCGTGTCCCGCTCCATTGCGGAACGGCATAGGGCCAGGTTAGAAGTCAAACAATCAGGCAGGGAAGGAACAACGTTCGTGGTCAGGTTTCCCTTCAGTCGTGAAAGTATCTGTAGTCCAGGAGAGCTAGCGAATGAATCAACTATCCAATTCAACCTATGAGATCGCGCAAGTCTGTTTATTGGCCGGCAAGATCATGCTGGAGAACGGCGGGGAAACGTACCGGGTGGAAGATACGATGACACGTGTTGCAGATGCATTCGGTGTACGGCATGCTCACAGCTTTGTAACCCCGACGGGGATTATATTTTCGATAGACGGACCGGAACAGACAACCCGATTAATCCGAATATCCGAACGTTCAACGGATTTGCGTAAAGTTACGGTCGTGAACGCCATTTCCCGAAAAATTAGCCAGGGGGAATTATCGGTGACGGAGGCCTATCGGTTATTGGAAGAAATCGATGGGGCGAACCCCGGGTATCCGCTTTGGTTCAAAATCGCAGCGGCAGCCGTGGCAAGCGCCTGCTTTTTAATCATGTTTGGCGGGGCATGGGGTGATTTTATCCCTACTTTTCTATGCGGAGGAGCGGGCTTTTCCTTCCTGGTCTATTTTCACCGATGGGTGCCGATTAAGTTTTTCGCCGAGTTTCTGGCGTCTTTAATCATTGGTTCGACGGCCTATTTGTTCTTGAGAACAGGTTTCGGTCATGATTTGGATAACATGATCATCGGCTCCGTCATGCCGCTGGTACCGGGACTTCTGATTACCAATGCCGTCCGGGATTTAATGGCCGGGCATTTTGTTTCCGGGGTTTCGAAAGGGGCGGAAGCGTTCTTAACCGCATTTGCGATTGGAGCCGGCATCGCCTTTGTTCTTTCTTTTTACAGCGGGGAGGGGATCGGATGATCGGCGAACAGCTCTTGATGAGCTTCATTGCTTCGGCGGCCTTTGCAATCCTCTTCAATGTTCCTAAGGGGACGCTGGTACAGTGCGGCTTTGTCGGGATGTTCGGCTGGCTGTTATATATTTCCTTGCTGAAGGTTCCCGCCGATCCGATCTTGGCCACGATGATTGCCTCTTTTTTTGTTGCGGTGACGAGCCAATTTTTTGCCAAGATGTATAAAACCCCCATCACTGTATTCAGCGTGGCGGGTATCATCCCGTTAGTTCCCGGCGGATTGGCTTATGATACGATGCGGAACGTGGTCGAGAACCAGTATGATTTAGCCGTGCAGCTGGCAGCCAAAGCCTTTATGTTGTCGGGGGCGATCGCCATGGGTCTGGTTTTTTCGGAGGTGATGCACCACGTGATCCGAAAGTCGCGGCTGTAGGCTTATGCGAAAGATACGATGAGTGGGGAAAACTGGATAAAGCGAACTCGCGGGGCCTGCTGAGAAACGATCAGCGGGCTTATTGTGCTGGACGTTACCTGCGCTTAAGTGTGATCCTGGCGAACAGGTTCCTTTTTTTTGCAAAAAGGTGTTAACATAAACAGGCTTCATTCGTGTTCTACTCAGAAAGGAGGAACGGTATGAGGTGGATTCATTAGATGATGTATTGAAGGAAAAAGCAACAAGCATCTTTCGCTATCTGAGGAAGATGGGCGTATCCCATGACGATGCTCAGGATGTGGTTCAAGATACGCTCTGTAAGGTCATCCTCCTGCTTCATGAGCTGGATCGCGACCGTCTCGGTCCATGGATGTTTCGGGTAGCTTACAATCAGTACATCGATCTGGTCCGGAAGAGAAAAAGAAGAGCGGAAATTCCTATAGAAACGCTGGAGTTCATAAGCAAGCGTTCCTTGGAGGATGAGGTGTTGAACCACGAGTGCAAAGAAGACATTCAGGCCACGATGGAGCAAATGAACCCGAAGTATAAGCACATGCTGATTTTGAAATACGAATGCGATTTTAGTTATAAGGAAATGGCCGAAGTGTTCAGCACCACGGAAGAGGTAGTGAAAATGTCTTTATATCGGGCGCGGCAGCAATTTCAGCAACTTTATAGGAGGGTTCAACATGAGCACGGATGATCGATTTGAGCTGGGAAGCGATCGGATGGACGGGCTGCTGAAGAAAGCGAAGAGAAAGAGCATAGGGAGACAAGCCGGGATATCCGCGTTGGTCGTGATGATCGTGTTAGCCGGATATATCGGAGCCAGGGGATATTTACTAAACGAAGTAAGCCGCGGCCAACTGGAGCGGGATATCGCCGTGATGAAGCGCATTACCCAGCCCAATGTGGAGGTTATGCAGAGCACCACGGTGAGTGAGGGACTCTTCCGAAATACCGTTCAGTATCGCAGCTATAAGCTGATCGAAGGACAGCCGGTTAAATGGGAGGACCGCTTGTATGAATATTCGATGTGGAACACCTTTCATCCATTAAATAGACCCATTCCAATCGAACGTGACACGCAGAGACTGGAGGAGGCTCATATTAGCTTCAATGCAGAGACGGCGCAAAGGGAATTGCGGTTTTACTTGCCTTCTCATCCCTATCCCTATATAGCCCAGGACGTCGATAAGCTCGACAGAAAGGAGAACAAGGTTGCGGAGATCGCCGTATCTTTCGATAAACCTTACACGGTAGAGCAGATCAAGGGCATGCTTCCGAACGGTGTACATGCGCAGTGGTACTGGGTGGATGCTTATGATGAGCAATCGGTTGATGAGCGGAAGTCCCCCGAACATGCGGGGGCGGTGTACGGATTTAAGGCTGAAGACCGCGGCTTGGAAGGAGGGGACGGCAGCGAGAAAGATTTCATCCTCGCGGTACAGAACGGATTGAGAGTAAGCAGGAAATACCGCGAAGAATTTCAGAAGCTGTATGATTACTTGCGTGCCGGCAAGTCCGAACCTACGGTCCAGGATATCCGGATTCTGGGGGTTGTCGTCACCGGGACGGCCAAGGATCTGCAGCAGCTCAAGGGGCTCCCGTTCGCGCGGGCCACCGTGCAAGGCGCCATGACAGACGAAATGTAGAGGAAAGAAATCTTAAATCATCAAGTTTGCCAGATTATTAACGATGGAAAGGGTTGTGTTCATCTATGAAAAAGTTCTATCTCATCATCTCCGCATTTGTTACCGTTATATCCGGCTGCGGGCCGAGCTCTCAGGCCGAACCGAAGACTTTCGACCTGCCCTGGTTTCCGTCCATGGAAGCCAGTCCGGGCAAAGCTTCGTACGTCTTGAATGACGGAGATCTGGTGGCGGCCAAAGCTTACTATGACCTGGAAATGGCGGGCAGCGGATGGAAGGCATCCAGCGATTCCAAAGGCAAGAACGGAGAGGTTGACTGGACTATGACCGAGTGGAAAAAGGCCGGCAGCATCATCCGGATTAACTACTTGGACCACCCGGATAAGGACAGCAAGGATTATATCCTGTTCGAGGATACGAACGGCCATGTCCTTGAAATCCGGAAGAAGTGATGCTCCGATTCCGGGGCATAGACAATCTTATAAATCGTGTGACGCCTACAACACCTTCATCATACACTGAATCATATGATGCAAGGAGGATGACTGCTGTGAGTATGCCGCAAATTCCTGAAGAAAAGTTCAGGCCCTCGCTTGAAGAAGTCGTAATCGATCTGTTGGCATCTATTGCATTAGAAGAAACGGCATTATCGCATTTAATTCATGCCGAGGCTGAAAAAATACAGATGTTCGTCGGGCAATATAAAGATAGTTCTTTTATTTCAAGCAAAGAAATAGTAGCCGTCAACCAATCCGTTAACCGCATGATGGAAACGATTGTCATGAAGGAATGGCTGCTGCTTAAGAAACTGGAGGATGTCTTGCAGATTGAAGTTCAGGAAGAATGGGATGAAGAGTAAAGGGGACGAGTGCGTTGCTGAACAGCATACAGAATAGCTTCAAAAGCTGCTGCCGTTCGCATCTTTCCATGGAAGATGCCGTATTCCACATGCTCGGCGCCGCCGCCTTGCTGGCGAAAGTGTCCGGGGAGCGAAAGTTCCAAAGCCCTGAATCCAGCAGCATCAATACATTGGAGGCTACCTCAGCCTTCTTGCTGCATGTTGTAACTGATCTTCAGGGCATACTGTACCGGAAGCTCCATGTTCTGTTGCGGCATCAATCGGAGTTTGGCGAAGACGGGCTGCGATGGGATGCGGACAAAGAAAAGATGCTTCAAGGGAATGTGCGCAGCCTGATCCCCCATATAGCCCCCGGTAATTCCCGGCAGGAATATCTGGTGTACACCATGACTCAGCTTATGGGCTACTACGAAAAGAAGCGCAAGCTGCTTACAGCTTTCGCTCCCGGTCATGCCCCTTCCGCGAGTCCGTGGATGACCGAGAGTGAAGAGGTTTGGCGAAGTCCGATCGATAACAGGAAGAGCAGGACAGAGGCACCGGTTGTTGACTGATGACAGGATGCTCAAGATTACGTATTGTAGTCATTCAGGGTAACCGGTCCGGGTGTCCTCCTATTCGATAGGTTGGCTGGTTATGTCCCGATTAGCGATTTTTAGGCGTTGCCTGAATGAGATTTAATACATTCTCAAATCGGTAGTGCAGAAGCATGTCTTTGTTGATGACATCCTGCAAGGTTTTGCGCACGCTGGCATTCAATGCTAGCAGGTCGGATAAAGATACAGCGGTCGGCGAGAAGCTGGCGCCAGCGCCATCCGCCTTGGTTGTTAAAGTTCCTACTAGGAATTGCGATCTTTCTGCCTCTGCATTCATAATATACGCAAGCGCAAACTCCTCCTGAGCAATGGAAGCCAGCAAGAGAGGTACCGTTTGATCCAAGGTCATCGTGTGGTTAGGAATAGCAGCCTGAGACATGGTCTCACCTCTTTCTATAGGTTAATACATATATATGGTGGATTTCCAATCTGGACACGGGCGTATGCCTTAGTCGCCAAGGATTTGTTTCGTTCAGATAAGTGTACAAGGCATAGGACGGGGAAAGTTCCTTTGCGGCAAATCGGGGAAAAATATGAAGTGCAAAAGTTTTTGTGAGCAAGCCAAAAGGAGCAGCTACTGCCACGCGGCTCCTTGATTGGAGAGGTTACTTATCGTTTTTACAAATCAAAACGGACAGAATGCAGAAGTTAGGAAAATTTAAAAGCATGAAAATGAGCTAATTTCTCTAAAGCCAAGTGCCAAGGGCATCCAAAACCTACCGGTCCACCAATAACCAGTAACCGAAAAACCTCCCACAAAAATTGGATAAAACCAGAAGCGGTTCCCATTAGTAAGCCAAACAAAAGTGTTTCGATGCAAGCAACGGGAAATCGCTCTGGGGTCAACAGCAAAAGCAGAAATGGGTGGTTCAAAAGGTGGAGGGGGGAATACTGGTCCCTGTTGTCCAGTCGATCCAGGTGGTGGTCCAGGCGGAGGCATAAACGCCATTCGATTTCACTCCTTTTCTAAATTAGGCTAAAGCAGTATATGTAGGAATGAATTCTTCGGATTGGGCTGATGCCCAGCAGGACCTATATACACAAACCATTGGCGCGCTTCGCATAATAAAAGAGTTGTACGGTTAAAAGGAGCCATTCCTGTAATGAAGTAATTTGCTCTTTGAAAACAAAAAGCGCCTCCTGTATGCTGGGTCTTGGAATGGTGGCCATTCACTGCCCTAATTTGAAGGAGGACGCTCAATATGAAGTATAAACTGAAACAAAAGCAGAATCAACGGATTACACGAATTACCGAATCGACACTGGTGGTCGGTGCAGATATCGCGAAGAAGGTTCACGTCGCACGTGCCGTAGATTTCCGAGGCATTGAACTTGGGAAGGACTGTGTATTTCACAACGATCAGGAAGGACTATCGAAGCTGGCAACGTGGATGAAGGAGCTTGGTCAAGCACACGGGAAGACGAACATTGTGTTTGGCATCGAGCCTACCGGACACTACTGGTTTCCGTTAGCTGCCTATCTGCAGGAACAACAACAAATCCAGGTCGTCGTCGTTAATCCGCATCACGTAAACAAGACGAAAGAGCTTGAGGATAACTCGCAGACGAAGAGCGACTACAAAGATGCAAAGGTCATTGCGGATCTCATTCGGAATGGAAAATACTCAGAACCGAAACTGCCGACGAAGGAATACGCGGAACTGCGAATCCTGATGAATCTGCGGGAGAAGGTATCAGCCAGCCTGACGCAAGTGAAAGGCCGAATCAGCAACTGGTTCGACCGGTTCTTCCCCGAGTATGCTTGCGTATTCAAGAAATGGGAGGGCAAGGCATCGCTCATGACCATGCGGGCGTTCCCGATGCCAGCGGACATCGTCGGCAAGGGGGCTAGAGACGTCCTAGTACACTGGAAGACGGAAGTGAAACGCGGTGTGGGCATCAAGCGCGCGGAGAAGTTAGTAGCCGCTGCAACGGTCTCCATTGGGTTGACGGAAGGTTGTATGGCGGCTCGAATGGAATTAAGCACGTTGCTGGGTCAATATGATCTATTTAGTAAGCAATTGGAAGAGATTATGGATAAAGTGCTGGAGATCCTTGAACACATCCCAGGAACGAAGGAAATGCTTACCGTACCCGGGGTTGGGGCAATTACTGTAGCTGGATTTCTGGCCGAGATCGGTGACTTGAACAACTACGATCATGGCCAGCAGATTATCCGGCTTGCCGGGCTAAATCTCAAAGAGAATAGTTCGGGAAAGCGGAAGGGTAAGACCGGGATTAGCAAGCGCGGACGGTCACGTTTACGAGCGCTGCTGTTCCGAGCGGTGATGCCCATGGTAGCGAAGAACGAAGAGTTCAAGACGCTTCATAAGCATTACACGACGAGGAGCCAGAATCCACTGAAGAAGAAACAATCGATCATCGCGTTATGTGGAAAACTGATTCGAGTCCTGCATACGCTGGGGACAAAGCAAAGAGAGTACAGTGCAATCGATGTTATGGGTCCAGTAAGGCAGTTCCAGATCCAGCAAGAAGCTGCTTAAAGCAAGGAAACAAACGGCCTGCAGATCAACTTATTCACATGTGTACAACTTAGACAACGAAAGCACGGAGAAGCCGAAGTACTACATTCAGTAAGGGCAACGACCCCGTAAAGGAGCAAGAATCGGCCTCCACCCCTTGAGAGGTAGAACGAAGGAATGTAAGGGCATAGACCCAGTGTGACATGGGAGGGTAAACCCCGAGGGTGAATATGGAGATCCACTGTGCGATCATACCAATTATCCACAGTTTTGGAAGAAGGTCATTCCTAAGCTCTGTTCCCGCCTACGCTCTTACGGAAATCGAGGTGCAGAGTACATTCTCCACTACTATCTCTTAGGCTGTCAAAGTTGAAATACTGAGAATGAGTGAGGAAACAGGAGAAAACGATACTTTATAGTGGGAGTGAAGGTGTTCCGCTGCTGCTGTCCAAAAATCTTCTGCTGAACGTATTGACATGATTGGAATAATCATATATCTTTAATTAAAGATAATTTAAATTAAGATATTAAGGGGAGGTGATTTCAATGACGATTCATCTGGATGATTCCAGTTTGAGATCCCTGAAGCTGTTCGTTGTACTTTCCAAAGCATACAAGACCGTTATGGACCGGGCTGTCAAAGATATGAAGCAATACGGGTTGTCCTCTTCCGAATTTACGATTCTTGAATTGTTGTATACGAAGGGGAAAGTTCCTTTACAGCAAATCGGGGAAAAAATATTAATTACAAGCGGAAGCATAACCTACAATATCGACAAGCTGGAGAAGAAGGGACTATTGAAACGCGTACCGTGCAAGGAGGACCGAAGGGTCATTTATGCGGAAATTACGGAGGAGGGGAATGCATGGTTTGACCGTATTTTTCCCAAGCATGCCGCGGTGATCGACTCCTTCATGAAGGCTCTGTCGCCCGATGAAAAGCAAGCCGCGATCGAACTGCTCAAGAAGCTGGGAAAAGGGGCGGAGGATGGCTAGACGCGTGGCTCGATAGTTTTGCCTAATATCTTAAATTAAAGATTATTGAAATTAAAATATATGGAGGGTCATTGTCATGTTGTCTCTTGGATTATTAGTGGTTCGTCTGGTCGTTGGATTATTGTTTATCGGGCATGGAGCCCAGAAGTTGTTCGGCTGGTTCGGCGGTTACGGCCCGAAAGGAACGGGCGGATGGATGGAATCGGTAGGAATTAAGCCGGGAGTTACGATGGCCGTGTTGGCCGGGCTGATGGAGCTGCTTGGAGGCGCACTGCTTGCTGCAGGACTGTTTACTCCGCTGGCCGCTGCGCTCATTACCGTGACTATGCTTGGCGCGATTGTCAAAGTACACGGCAAGAACGGCGTTTGGTCGACAACCAACGGTTATGAATACCCGCTCGTTCTGATTGCGGTCGCCATCGCAGTCGCCTTGACTGGCGCGGGCTCGTATTCTTTGGATGCACTTCTGAACTAAACCGGCATGATGGGTACGGCCTATGGATGGATAGGAACAAGTAGGGGAAATTAATGAATTAAGGGAGGACTTTACATGACGCTAAGAACGGCTGGCATTCATCACATTACCGCATTTGCAAGCAATCCGCAGGCGAACGTCGATTTCTACGCGGGTGTTCTCGGACTTCGCTTGGTGAAGAGAACGATCAACTTCGATGCTCCGGAAGTGTATCACCTGTACTTCGGCAATGAAGCAGGAAGCCCCGGAACCATTATCACGTTCTTTCCTTGGCCGCAAGCGCGCAGGGGACGAATCGGAGGCGGCCAAGTGGGCATAACGACATATGTCGTGCCGCAAGGCTCGCTAGGCTTCTGGGAGAGTCGTCTGGAAGGCTTCGGCGTTCCGGTTAAGAATGTAACCCGGTTCTCGGAGAACTACCTTCAATTCACGGACAATGAGGGCTTAGGCCTTGAACTCGTCGAACGTGAAGAGGGACCGAACAGCGGCTGGTCGTTCGGCGGCATTCCGGCTGATAAGGCGATCAAGGGTTTTGGCGGCGCCGTTCTATTCAGCGTCAACCCGAAGAGAACGATGGACGCGTTGGAACATTTGCTTGGTTTGAGCAAGGTCGCCGAAGATGTCGCGTATGCCCGTTACCGGTCGTTCGGCGATATCGGCAACGTTATCGATGTGCCGCTCTCGGCCATGAACGGAGGCAGCGACGGCGCCGGAACCGTTCATCATATCGCTTGGCGGGCCCACGATTTCGAGCAGCATGCGGAGTGGAGAAATTCGGTGGAGAAGTATGGTTATCGCCCGACCCCTATCGTAGACCGCCAATATTTCAATGCGCTTTATTTCCGCGAGGCCGGGGGCATACTGTTCGAGATCGCTACGGATCCGCCGGGATTTGCTTTAGATGAGCCTGCCGACGCGTTAGGCGAGAAGCTGATGCTGCCGGAGTGGTTTGAGCCGCATCGTTCCCAAATTGAGGCGAACCTGCTCCCGATCGAAGTACGGGTATTGGAGGAGAAGCAGAAATGAACCATATTTTTGACAAGGGGACCCGCCAAGAGGCGCCGACCTTGGTTCTTTTCCACGGCACCGGGGGAACGGAACGCGATCTGCTGCCGCTAGCCAAGCATATCGCGCCAGAGTCCTCCGTTCTCAGCCTTAGGGGCAATGTGCTGGAAAACGGGATGCCGCGTTTTTTCCGGCGCTTGGCGGAAGGCGTATTCGATGAGGAGGATTTGATCTTCCGTACGAAGGAAGTGCACGATTTTCTGGATCAGGCCGCAAGTCAATATGGGTTCGACCGCGGCAATCTCGTGGCGGTAGGGTACTCCAATGGAGCGAATATCGCAGGCAGCCTGCTCTTCCATTATGAACACACCTGGAAAGGCGCCATTCTCCACCATCCGATGGTTCCGCGGAGAGGGATTCCGATTCCGGATTTGTCCGGTACTCCGGTCTTTATCGGCGCCGGGACTAATGATCCGATATGTCCGGCGCGGGAAACCGAAGAGCTTCAAGAGCTTCTCGGCGGAGCGGGCGCATCCGTTACGGTACATTGGGAGCGTTACGGACATCAATTGACGTCTACGGAAGCGGCCGCGGCCGCGTTATGGTTTCGCAAGCACTTCACCGAATATTCCGATATCGACGGGAGATAACGATGATATCTATAGATCCGGCCGCTCAGAGCGAGCGGGACAATTATAAGCTGTTGATCGGGAGTATCGTCCCCAGGCCGATCGCGTTGGTGACTACGCTATCGAAGGACGGGGTATTGAATGCGGCTCCTTTCAGTTACTTTTCGATTGTAGCGAGCCAGCCGCCTATGCTCTCAGTAGCTGTTCAGCGGAACCAAGGCGCGATGAAAGATACGGCGAGGAACGCGATTGAGGCCGGCGCCCTGGTTATTCATATTACGGACGAATCGATCATCGGCCAAGTGAATGAAACGGCGGCCAATTTACCCCCGTTCGAGAGCGAAGTTGCAAGGGCGGGCTTCACGCCGGTTGCCAGTGAAACGATCGGCGTACCGGGGGTGAAGGAAGCCAAAATCCGTATGGAATGCTTGCTCGAACAAGCGATACCGCTTGGCGGTGCCGGCAGTCAACCCGCCTGCGATTTGCTGATCGTCCGCGTCGTCCGCTTCCACCTGGCGGAGGACGTCTATGTGAACGGTTATATCGATCCCGGCAAACTGAATCCGGTCAGTCGCATGGCAGGTAATTATTATGCCAAGCTAGGCTCCATGTTTGTCATGGAGCGTCCTGAATAATACTTCCGTAAGCCACTTGTTGAAAGTGGCTTTTTCATTTTCCGCTTGTGCCGTTGATGTGGTACCGGTTCCCTAAGGGAAACCAGTGGTATGGGCAGCCTCATGGATAGGTGTTGACAGTAAAATGATTCCAACGTATACTCGTAAACATAAAGTATGGTACCGGTTTCATATTATTGGGGCTATCATGCACCCGTTTGGGAAAGGGGGCTGTCAGTGACAACGATCCGGGATGTAGCGAAATTATCCGGGGTGTCCGCTTCAACGGTATCCCGCGTATTGAACAAGAATGGCTATGTGAATCAAGAAACCGAACAAAAGGTGAAACAGGCCATACAGAAATTGCAGTATGAACCCAATGCTGTTGCAAGAGGGCTGGCGAGTAAAAAGACGGGAACGATCGCCCTAATACTCCCGAATATAACGAACCCGTTCTTCCCCGAATTGGCGAGAGCTGTCGAGGATGTGGCCCGTTCGTATGGGTATACCGTACTTTTTGGCAATTCGGACGATCAGGGAGACAAGGAGAAGTCGTACATCGAGGTTTTGAAGCAGCGGTATGTCGATGGCATTATTTTCTCTTCACATACGCTGCAAAGGGATGACGTCGTCCGCTTGAGAAGCAACAAGATCCCATTCGTGGTGCTGGATCGTGCTCCTGCTGGAGAAGCGTGCAGCGTTGTTCGTTCGAACAATTTGGAAGGGGCCAGGATGGCCGTCCGGCATTTACTGGATAGGGGATCCAGGAAGATTGCGCATATCTACGGTCCGCAGGATATCTTGACGGCCAAAGAGCGGCTTAGAGGATACGAGGAGACGGTTAAAGATTTTGGGTGGTACACGCCGACCTTGATGGTGCCGGGGAATTTTCGTCTGGACGGCGGAATGTCTGCTGCGAAAGAGTTAATGCAGCGGCACCCGGATGTCGACGGGATTTTCGTAGGTAATGATCTGATGGCGGTAGGCGTATTAAAGACGCTGCTTCGGATGGGGATCAAGGTACCGGAGCAAGTGGCTGTTTGCGGGTTTGACGGGATTCATCTGACAGAGGCTGTCGAACCGGAAATCACGACCGTCGCCCAGCCGATCTATGAACTTGGCGCGTTAGCAACCAAGCTGCTTATTCAGAAAGTCAATGGGGTCGATGTGGAAAATAAGGTTCATGAATTAGAGGTAACCTTAATCCCGAGAGATTCAACAAGAAAGGACACGAGCTTATGAATCCAAATATCGTAGTTATTGGAAGTCTGAATATGGACATTGTGATCAATGTCGAGGAAATGCCTCATGAAGGCCAGACCATTCTGGGAACAGGGTTCTCGGAAATAGCCGGCGGCAAGGGCGCCAATCAAGCGGTAGCGATCGGAAAGCTGCAGGCCTCGGTCGGTATGATCGGCAAAGTCGGAGCGGATTCTTATGCTTCCGCCCTGCTCGATTCTTTGAAAGAAAGTAATGTAGATGCCCGGCATATTCTAACTTCTCCGAATAGAACGGGAGTCGCATTAGTGACGGTGAACCAAAGCGGGAAAAACCATATCGTTGTCGTCCCGGGGGCGAACTTTGACCTGACGCCGGACGATATCCGGAACCAAAGACACGTTATCGAACAATGCGAGATGGTCGTGCTGCAGCTGGAAGTTCCCATGGAAACCGTAAACTGCGCCCTTCAATTGGCGAAGGAAGCCGGCAAAACAACCATTTTAAATCCGGCTCCAGCGAAAATCATGGAGGAAGAGATGTTGAAGAACGTCGATATCCTGATCCCCAATGAACATGAATTGTCGGAAATATCCGGGATGGAGATTGCGGATGAACGTAGTCTCCAGGAAGCGGCCCGGTCCCTTCTGGCCAAAGGAGTGAAAGCGGTTCTGGTCACGCTGGGCGACAAGGGGTGCTGCTATGTGGATAAAGACCGTTTCCAGCTGTATCCGGCCCATCAAGTGAAGGCAAAGGATACGACGGCTGCAGGAGATAGCTTCATCGGCGGCTTTACGGCAAGCTACGTGAAGAACCGGGATATCGATATGGCGGTCAAGCAGGCGCAAATCGTAGCGGCCATCACGGTCACTCGCCCGGGCGCGCAAAGTTCATTGCCGACGCTGGAAGAAGTTCAGCGATTTGCCGTAGACAACGCTTAAGGATCAGTCAACGAAGGGGATGGCCCGGTAGCCCATATTGAAAAAAATTTGCAGCCTGGCGAAGAATAAGTGTATCCTAAAGAGGTTTTCATTTCGATTTTTTCCTGATTTATGAAAGGAGACAAGACCATGGCAAAAATAATCGGCATCGGGCCCCATTATCCGGCATTGCTGAAAGCGAAGAATTTCCCGCCGGATCACGTTCCTCATCTGTTCCTGAAGCCGATGACAACGATTGTACGCGACGGTCAGGAGATTCAAATCCCGAGCCAGGCTGAGAAAGTGATTGCAGAGGTGGAAATTGCCCTGCTGGTCAATCGTACCTTGCGTAACGTTACCGAGGAGGAAATGGCCGATTTGTCCGCGGTTGGCGGGTACGCAATCGCCAACGATTTAACGGCCGTCGGTCCGAAGGTGATGGGCGAAGGGAAAATTTATGATACGTTCACCCCGCTCGGGACATTCGTTAAGGTGGACGATCCGCTTTCCATTCGTATCGAAAGTTACCAGAACGGAGAATTAAAGCAATCGGCGTCCGCTTCCGAGATGGGCTTCTCTTTTGCCCGTATCCTCGCTTATTTTTCTTCCATTATTACCTTGGAGCAGGGGGATATTATTCTGACGGGGACACCCGCAGGCCCGTTTGAGATTCAGCCGGGAGACAAGATCGAAATTCGCAGTCCGCAGTTGGGCGTTGTCACAAACAAGGTTCGTTCCTAATACGGAGCATACAAGCCGCAGCGGCTCACAGCTTATCCAAACAAACATCCCGATCCGCCAGGTAACAAGCGGATCGGGATGTTTGTGTTTTCCTTACTGCTTGCGGATACGGAGTCATCGCGTAAAGTTTCGGTTAATTCAAGTTATGAAGAAATAACGTAGCGTTTAAATACCTTCTCGCCAAGGAGTGGAAATAAGCGGTCTGAACAGAGACCATGGCAATCATCAGCATGTTTCGGACGGCTTCCCTTTGCTGAGGGTTCAAATGTTCCATGCTGCACGCAAATTGATTCGCCTTCTGGCGAATGGTCGATTCCGTTAAAGCGTCATGGTTGCGCTTGCCCGAGTCATGTCCTTGAACGTCGAGCAGCTGGTCGTTGTTTGCATCAAGCTCTTCGAACAGACGGGAGTAGGTCGCATATAAGTCAGCAGGCGCCAGCAGGTCGTCAGTCTCGTCGTCAGGCTGCTGGAATATAATTTCAAACAGCTTCCGGATGGATTCGAAATCCAGGCAGTTTTTTAGATCGTCTATGATAAAAAGCATGGCGGCTTGATCGACCGAATATTTTTTGCCTACTTTGGGAGAACCTAAAAAATCCTTGAAATCTCGTTTTACCCAATTCTGCATCGAGGTAATGGACATATTGGTATATTCGATTTGATTGCCAAGAGAGACGATGTCTTGCAGAGAAAAGCCTTCAACCCGATTATGCTTGATCATTTTCTCAAGCACGGGGGGAAGATGGGTAGAAAGAAAAGCGGATAGGGATGTGCCGTGCTCCATGTCCGCCTGGTGGTTTTTTTTCCATGCCTCCTGCAGAACAGTGAGGGGAGATCGGGTAGCTCTTCCTTTCAAGGAGAGGAGGATAATCGCCATTTCTTTACGCGTTAATGTGAAAGTCTCCATGAAAACTTCTCCTTCTACATCATTTCAATCTTTATGAGTTCAATTGAACTCATCATAAAACGTTTCGTATGAGTTTGTCAAAGGGAGATAATGAATGAAAAATGCCTGTTAGGGTTAACTTTAATACGAAAAGAACGTAAACAGGGTGAATTCAGCCCCATATACCGTTTTATTATTCATAAGACGTAATATATAATAAGTTCATAAGAACTCTCAAATGTGAGTGATCCTAATATTATAGACTAAGGAAGGTTGATATGGGCCTAAATTTGTTTCTTGTAGCCGTTCTTATTTTGCTTACCGCATTTTTCGTCGCGACGGAGTTTGCCATTATTAAGTTACGGGGCAGCCGGGTAGACCAGTTGGTCTCGGAAGGACGAAATAATGCGATCGCGGTGCAAAAAGTTCAAAGTAATCTCGACGGGTATCTTTCCGCGTGCCAATTGGGGATTACGATTACGGCTTTGGGACTTGGATGGCTGGGTGAACCGACCGTTGAGAAATTGCTGCATCCGCTGTTTGATGCGTTCGGTCTTGGGGCTGAAGTAAGCAGCTTAATATCCTTCCTTGTCGCTTTCGTTCTGATGACCTATATTCACGTCGTGCTTGGCGAGCTGGCGCCGAAAACGTTAGCTATTCAGAAGGCGGAGCAAATCAGTTTGCTGGTCGCGAAACCGATCATGTTATTTTATAAAATCATGTATCCGTTCATCTGGTTATTAAACGGGTCGGCCAATGCCCTTATTCGTATGGTCGGTTTAAAGCCGGCCAAGGAACATGAGGAAGCGCATTCCGAAGAAGAGATTCAGATTATTGTTTCGGAAAGCTATCAAAGCGGGAAAATCAATAAAACGGAGTACGGTTACGTGAACCGCATCTTCGCTTTCGATGACATGCTGGCAAGAGAAATCATGGTTCCGAGAACGGACATGATTTGTCTGTATACGAATAATACATTGAAGGAAAACCTGGAAATCATTCGCCGCGAGCAATACACGCGGTTTCCTATAGCGAAGGACAGCAAGGACAATATTGTGGGAATAGTGAACACCAAACATTTTTTCCTGCTTTATGATAACAATCCTGATTCATTCGATTTCAATAAATTGGTCCATCCGGTACTTACGGTACCCGAATACATGCCAGTCAATACGCTGCTGGCCAAAATGCAAAAAGAACGGGTTCACATTGCGATTCTCGTGGATGAATACGGCGGTACGTCGGGACTGATCACCATGGAAGATATCCTTGAGGAGATTGTGGGAGAAATTCGTGACGAATTCGATGCCGATGAAGCCAAGGAAATCGAAAAAATCGAGGATGACAAATATATTTTAGACGGCAAGGTGCTTTTGAGTGAAGTGAACGACCTGTTCGGTAGCGATTTGGAGAACGATGGCGTTGACACCATCGGGGGATGGCTATTCGCGGCCAATCCGGATATCGAAGTCGGCACATCCTGGACTTATGACGGGTTGACCTTCGTTGTCTTAAAGAAGGATAGCCATCGTATCCGGCGTATCGAAGTAAGCAAACAAAGAACCGTTGCCGACGATGCTTCTTTAGAGAAAAGCCATGCCTGATTAAACCAACTCTTCATGAATAAGAGGCAATCATGTGGAAACGCGTTGATTGCCTCTTATTTTGTCGCGATATCAGAATTTGACCGTTTGCAGGAAGTGCTCGATGTCCTCTACTGAACTAGGTTTACTGATCAAATAGCCCTGAATCTCATCGCACTTCATCTCGCGCAGTAAGGCCGATTGAGCCTCTGTTTCTACGCCTTCCGCCACGACAATCATCCCAAGGCTGTGCGCCATATCGATAATCGCTTTAACAATCGAATGGTCTTCCTTGTGATCCTGGATATCCCGAATGAAGGATTGATCGATTTTAAGATGGTCGATCGGAAACTTTTTTAAATAGCTGAGCGAAGAATAGCCCGTCCCGAAGTCATCCATGGATATTTTGACGCCCAACCTTTTGATCTCATGTAATATCGACAGCACATATTCCATATGATGCATACTGAGGTTCTCCGTAATTTCCAGCTCCAGATATTGCGGCTTCAGTCCGGATTCCCGCAGTACCCGGGGGATGAGCTCGACAAGGTTTTGTTCCCGGAATTGTCTGACGGACAGGTTGACGGAAACGGAAAATGGCGGATATCCGGCATCCTGCCAAGCTTTATTTTGCGCGCAAGCCGTATATAAAACCCACTCTCCGATCGGATTGATCAGCCCCGTCTCTTCAGCCAGAGGAATAAAATCGGTCGGAGGAATCCAGCCGCGTTCCGGATGTCTCCAGCGAATCAAGGCTTCCAGCCCGCTGAACGTTCCTGACCTTACATTCATTCTGGGCTGATAGTAAAGCTCGAATTCGCCATGATCCAACGCTTTACGCATCATGGTTTCCAGCGTCATTTGATTGCAGGAAGCCTCATCCATTTCGGACGTATAAAATTGATACATGTTCTTGCCCTTGTCTTTGGCGGCATACATCGCTTGATCGGCATTCTTAAGAAGCGTTTCCTGATCTTCCCCGTCGTCCGGATACATGCTGATTCCGATACTGGGGGTGATGAACACTTCGTGACCGCTAATCAGGATAGGAGCGGTAAACAGATCAAGCATGCTTTGCGCGGCTTGGGCGGCTTGTTCACGGGTCATGTTCGGGAATACCGCAGTAAATTCGTCTCCGCCCATACGAGAGAGGAAATTATTGCTTTCGATGCTGCCTTTCAGCCTTTCCGCGACTTGCTGCAGCAGAAGGTCGCCGTTCCGATGTCCAAGGGTATCGTTAATCACTTTAAAACGATCAAAATCAATAAAAAGGATGGCTGCCGTCTGCCCGTTACGTTTACTCTGCTCTAACGAAACTTCCAATTCCTGATTGAACAGCACCCGGTTGGGAAGGCCTGTTAAATGGTCGTAATAGGCAAGATGCTGAATTTCACGAAACATGTAGTGAAGTCTCTCGGCCATGATCCGGTAATTCGCAATGAGAATCGTAATTTCGGTCAATAGGCTGCTGGGCCAATGAACGGCGTTTTTCTCCAATATTTTATTGGGTAAGTCCGTTGTCGTATGCGCTAACCGAATGATCGGCCTTACGATCGAACGGCTGATGAAGAAGGACGTAATGATTGCGATCAGTCCGCAAATCAACAGGATCGTAAGTGTTTTGATATAGGACTTGTACAATCCGTTCTGATAAGGCGCAAACGACGATTCCACGATGACGGTCCAGTCCCCAAGGCCTGATAACGGCGTGATCTTGATGTATGACGAGTTTCCCCACCGTTTCATCGGATTTTTGATATTTTTGGGGAGCCAATAGTAGAAGCCGTCCTTCAAGTCGTGAATCTCGCCGTCTTTTTTCCAGTCATATTCCTGCATAACGGCATTCGCGGAACGGGTGCTGGCGATCACGTGCCGGTTGCGGTCCACGATGGTAACATGGATGTTCGTATATGTTGTGAGTGCTTGAATTCTTTGGCTAATATAACCGAGATCCAGGGCCCCGCCGGCAATGCCCTGGAACTGCCGGCCGCTCATGATCGGAGCGCTGATATTTACGACGGGTTCGGACACGCCGCCTCTTCCAGCGAAAACATCGGAAATGACAAGCTGTAAGCTTTCTTTGTTTTGTATAAAGTACAGCCTGTCCGAGAAGTTCAAACCGAGCGTAGGTTGGCCGTTCATATTATGTAAGGGATAGAAGGTTACGGTTGTTCCTGCAGCATTGGTGATGAACATATTATGAAAATCAGGAAAAATTTGTTTAAAATGAGCAGTAAGCCTCTGCAGAGCCTCTGCATCGTTCAGATCAGTTTCAGCCGCGAGATTGGAAAATTGCTCGACAGCCGACACATGAACGTTTCTCCAGTTGCTGATATCGTTCTCAATGATTTCCGATTGGCGTTCCGCCGCTTCCTGAATCGCCGCATCGGTTTTCTTAATCTCCTCTCGGCTCACCATGATCATGACAAGCAGCAGGGGAAAGACGATTAAGGCGACAAAAATGTTAAAAAGAATATCGTACAAAGAACGGGACGTTTTTTTGGAGGTTTGACCGGTCCCCATGGGAGCCCTCAAATAAGTGAGGATAAGGCTTGCAATCAAAGCATTTAAAATACTGTTGACAGCATCCTTAAGCATAACTGTCAACGTAGCCGTAGCGTCCATCTGCAATCCATAATGATAGGATAACCAGATCATCGGCATGCCCAGCAGGATCCAGAACAACGCGACCAGGAAGACGAAGTTGCTGATCTTCTGCCGGTAGAAGAGGCCGACGAATATCGTCTCTGCAATAAAGACCAGCATAGCATACGGATGATTCCATAAAATTAAGGTAGCGCTGCTTGCGAGAACAGACCCGATCAATCCCCATTTAAATCCATAGAGCTTCATGATGAGCCATACAAAGATGCTGCCGAATATAAAGTCGACTCCATAAAATAGAGACAGGTTCATGATGTTTCCCAAACAAGCCAAGACCAGCAACAGGACCAGGTAAAAGAATGAAACGACAGGTGAAGAAGTTCTTGTAAACAAAATAGCTGCTCCCATCCACGATAGTTTTGATCCATACCTTGTGAATGACAAACCGCCCACTAAGCAAAAAACACTACCGAAAGGTAGTGTCTTAAATTGCAACCCAGCCATCATCGCAGAAACTGCGGAAGACCTGTGGCTTTGCGTCCCCGCCTTTCGAACGAGTTTGCCGTAGGTATTTAGTTCTATATCATTTAAAAATAAACGATCTGTCGTATTTTGTCAAAAATATTTGAAGATTTTCACGATTTTTGCTAGTTACCCCTCAAATTTGCAAGTGAAGCAGAATACTATAGAAGATCCGGCTGATCCACCTCCAAATCGCGCATCGGGTTTCCAATAAAGGAGGAGAAGTTTCATGTTTAAACGATTTGACAAGTTATACGGTATTGACTTAGGAACGTCAAACACGGTGATCTTCGAGCAGGGTAAAGGCATCGTGCTGAGCGAACCGTCTGTAGTCGCCTTTCATCAAAGCACCGGCGAATTGCTGGCCGTAGGCGCGGAGGCGCAAGCGATGATCGGACGAGCTCCCGCTCATGTCGACATCACCTATCCCTTGAGGAATGGCGTCATCGCCAATTTCGATCTGACCAGCAGCATGCTTCAGCATTTTATCAAAAAAATACAAGGCCGCTCGTCTTTGCTGCGAAGCTCTCAAGTATATATTTCCGTGCCTTGCGGCATTACCAATGTGCAAAAGCGGGCCGTTGAAGAAACGATCGTCCATAAGGGAGCCAAACGGGCGATTGCGGTCGAGGAACCGCTGGCTGCTGCGCTCGGGGCAGGACTTCCGATTGACGAGCCGATCGGTCATTTGGTGCTCGATATTGGCGGAGGCAGCTGTCAAGTGGCCATCTTGTCGCTCGGGGGCATTGTGGCCAGCCATACGGTGAACCGGGCGGGGATGTCTCTTGACCTAGATATTATGGATTATGTGAAACGGCAGTACAACCTGGAGATCGGGGAACGAACGGCGGAAGAAATCAAGAAACAAATCGGAACGGCCCGTGCTTCCTCCGAAGAACGTACTCTCGGCATTAAGGGGCGGGATGTGATTAACGGATTGCCCCGTTCGATCCAGTTGAGCTCCCGGGAAATTTACACGGTGGTGGATGATTTCCTGCAGCTGCTGGTCGAAGCTATTCGCGCGACGTTGGAGCGGTGCCCGCCCGAGCTTGCCGGGGATGTGGTGGAGCAGGGGATTCTGCTGTGCGGAGGCGGTGCTCTGCTGGAAGGAATTGATGAACGGATCCGCGAGGAGACCGGGGTTCCCGTACATATTGCCGAGCATCCGCTTGAATGTACCGCTCTCGGCACCGGCATGATGCTCGGCGCGCACAACAGCAAGCGCGTACCGGCGTGGCGGGAGGCCAAACCGGAATCGGCGGTGCAGCAGGATGCGGGCCAGCAAGCCGAAATGTAAGGAAGCTGTGAACAGTCCATGGGGCGGCTGCCGGTCGGCGGCAAGACGATCGTCCGCATCTGACAAGGAAATGACCTGCGTTATTCACAGGCTTATACACATTACTAACAGGCTATCTCATCTTCCTGTGCATAGGTTTTAGTACATTCATTAACATATCCACAATCGAGGTTATACACAGGTTAAAAGAGAGTCGGTTATCCCGGGCGGAAGTCGCCGGGACCGGATAGATCGAGCAAGCGACCGTTCCCGGTCTGTATCGGGGAGCGGTCGCTTGTTCGGTTCATGGCGTCTGCGGAAGCCCGAAGGCGTCGGCCAGCAGACGGTAGGAGTGTACGCGTGCGCCGAAGTTGTGAATCGGGGAGACGATCATCAGTTCATCGGTGCCGTACCGCTCGGCAAAATCGAGCAGTTGGGCCTTGACGCGGTCGGGCGTGCCTACGAAGCGGCGCTCACGGGCCCCGCGAATGCGCAGCAGGTCGTATTCCGTATACGGATAGTCCATAGCCGTCTGTACGGAAGGGAAGGCATGCTGGTCGAGGCCGCTGCCCAAGCGAAGGAAGAACAGATCCGAGCTTGTCGCCAACCGGTTCGCTTCGTCCTCCGTATCGGCGCATACGACCAGGACCGCAGCAAGGGCTCGCGGACGATCGTTCAAGCTCGACGGTTGAAAGTGCTCCCGGTAATACCGGATCGCCGCTTCCCCACCGGGCGCGCCGAAGAACTGCGCGAATCCGTAGGCTGTCCCCTGTTGGGCCGCGATTTTGGCGCTCTCGTCGCTTGAACCGAGCAGCCACAAGTCGGGAGCAGTTGCGATCGAAGGCGCCGCCTGCAATTTGGCGTACGGATGATCGGGAGGCAGCGATTCGTACAAGACCCCCGTTAAATCGGCGACTTGCTGGGGATAGCGGTCCGTGTCTACATATTTATGCTCCTGCAGCGCTCGCGTCGCCAGCGGCATGCCTCCCGGTGCGCGGCCGAGTCCGAGATCGATGCGGTTCGGATGAAGCGCCTCAAGCAGCTTGAAGTTTTCCGCCACTTTATAAGAGCTGTAATGAGGCAGCATCACGCCGCCCGAGCCCACACGGATGCGCGAGGTCGCCGCGGCCAGGTGAGCGATCAGCACCTCCGGACTGGAGAAGGCCAGCATCCTGCTGCCGTGATGCTCGGATACCCAGTATCGGGCATAGCCGAGCCGGTCCGCTTCTTGCGCCAGCCGCGTCGTTTCCTTCAACGCATCCGCGGCGGTTTGTCCTTCGCCGACTTGGCATTGATCCAAAATTCCGAGTTTCATGGTTCGCACCTCCGATTCATGTTCTAAATCTAAGAGTAATGAATTCACTATATTTTAGCAAGCGATGTATTTTTAATAAGTAAATGCGAACCATTGCCGGGGGACCGCGCAGTAGTGCGACCCGGTGAAACCTGCTATAATGTGGATGAAACCGAGGTGATGGATATGGTCAAGAAAAAACGGCCGACATCCGCCGCTCAGCCGGCTACTTCCGATAAACCGGCCACGTTGAAGGATCTTCTGAATCCGGATATCGTGAACAAGCTGAAGGCGCAGGCGGACGATATGAAAGCGGAAGCGGCTAAACGCGAGGAAGCCGCCAAGCAAAAAGCGGCGGAAGCCCGCAAGGCCGAAGAGAAGCGTCTCGAGAACGACTTTGATCATTTGCTGAACAACAGCGGTCTCGACTGGCGCCAATATAAGTAAGAGAAGATCAGGCTGCCCGCGGGGCAGCCTGTTGTTTCATGACACCACGGACCGCAAGTAAGGGGAAGGATGGGACACCGGATGATTCGACTTCGAGGGCATCATTTATTATGTTTGCTAGGCTACCGGGGGATGGGCTACTCGCCCGACTTTTGCACCAACATGACGGCGATCTATGAGCGGCTTCGTGAACAGCCGCAGACGCGGGTCGTGCTGGTGGAGGGGCCGGACGACATCTGCGCCGCATATCCGAAGGACAAGCCCCCGCACTGCGAAGAAACGAGCGTAGCGCATCGCGATTCGCGCGTGCTGGAGAAGCTCGGGCTGCGGGTCGGCCGCGAGATGAGCTGGGCCGACGTATGCGGCGCGGTCGATGAGACGATGGAGGCAGGCGACATCGGGCGGATCTGCGCCGGCTGCCCTTGGGAGCCGTACGGGGTATGCGAGGACGGCGTGCAGCGAATCAAGCGGGGCGAGGAGCTGCCTCCGGTAGGGGCGTAGCCGGTGCCGGGCTGCGATGCGATTCCGGATCGAATGAGGGAACCGATGGTTAGAGGCAGTATTAAGGATCGACAGGGGGGATACGATGGCGAACGTATTTATGATCTCCGATCATCACTTCGGCCACAAGCACATTATCGATTTCGAATCGAGGCCGTTTACCGGTAGCGAAGAGATGACGCGAGTCATGACGGAGAAGTGGAACGCTGTGGTGGGGAAGGACGATCAGGTGTTTCATCTGGGCGATTTCTCGTTCTTAAATATGGAGAAAACGAAGCAGATCGTGTCCGCTCTTAACGGGTACAAAGTGCTGATTCTCGGCAACCACGACCGGGGCCGCGGCCGCCGCTGGTGGCTCGACGCCGGGTTCGATGAAGTAAGCGAGTATCCGATCGTGTACGGCGGATTTTTCTTCCTGTCCCACGAGCCGATGTACATGAACAAGCATATGCCCTACGTGAACATTCACGGTCACATCCACGGGCAAAAGTACGAGGGGACACAGTACGTCAACGTTAGCGTCGAGCATTGGGACTATACACCGGTTCCTTTCGACACGATTAAGGCCAGGGTTGTGCCGAGCGAAGAACAGTGAGCCGGAGCTGCCTTTCTTGCCGCCTGCTCCCCGCCGTGGCCCCGTGTCTGGTTTATAACAGCTTAAAGCGCTCCAAATGATCCCATAACCGCTCCCGGCGCAATATTTCCTTCTGTTTCGGTCCGATCAGATCGTAGTGCGGATAGGGCGGGCGGTTATGGATATACGCGGGATTCAGGCCGTGGCCGCGGCACCATGCCTTGAGCCGTTCGAGATCCGCACAACCTACCTTGGTCACCGACGTAATGCCCGGAAACCGCGGGTCCAGCCAATAATGCGTCAAATAAGCGATTTCCCCGCGCGTCACCGCTTCCTTCCACGCCGTCAATTCTTCTCGTTTAATTCCGAATGCCATGCGCCGCTATCTCATCCTTTGCACAGTGGTAAGTTACTGTTCATTATATCAAGACTATCGTCGGGTTGCGATCTTCGCCCAGGACGTCATGGGGAATGATGGAATAGAGAAACAGAGGGGCAGGGCAACAAAACAACAGAGCACAGAGAACGAGCAGGTGGGCAAGACAGAAAGAGACCCGCGAGCGCAAGGCTTGCGGGTCTTAAAAGTTTATATATCAAAAGGGGGTCGAGTTCTATTATAGGCGGGGAAGCTTAAAGACAGATGAAAATTAGATTTCATTTATGTAACAAATCATTTACACATTTTACTAAAAGCCGTTTCCGTGGACGGACTGCGTTTGCCCGCCCGGCTGCGTCCGGTCCCCGTAGGCGGGGCTCCAACGCCCCTGCCTCTGTATCCCGCGATAGTACGGCACTTGCTGCACGACGATCCGGCGTATGCGGAGGCGGCGAAGGATTTTGCCGAGCGGGTGAAGGATGTGAGCCACGTGCTGGAAGGCATGACGGAGCGGATGAAGGCGGAGCACGTCGTGGACTTCCTGTATGAACGGTTAACTGCGGAACAGCGGTAAAGCGGTCTATTGACAGGGGAAAATGCGCGGTGCTATTATATCACTATTCCTATTAAATTAGTATGAATTAAGTCATCCGTACAGCGGAGACATTCTCGTACCCGGGAATGTCTTTTCTGTTGTTGGAAAATCTAGGGTATTGACAGGTGGCT
Source organism: Paenibacillus sp. tmac-D7 (assembly GCF_006519665.1). NCBI lineage: Bacteria > Bacillati > Bacillota > Bacilli > Caryophanales > Paenibacillaceae > Paenibacillus > Paenibacillus sp. tmac-D7. The sequence continues at coordinate 131,100 of NZ_VIDW01000005.1, forward strand.
GATTTGCTAGTATCATATCAAAGATTTAATGGCCCAAGGGCCATATGGCATGGGGGATACCCTTCGCGTATAAATTCTATGAGATCGGCGCACCATTTAGCCAAACCCTTAGGAATTATACGCCAGTGCTTTAACATATGAGGTGCGACAAGACATGATCCAACTGAGCAACGTATCGAAAACCTACCAGGTCGGCGACCGTTCCATTGCGGCGCTGCGGAATATCGATCTCACGGTCAATAAAGGCGAAATCTTCGGGATTATCGGGCACTCCGGCGCCGGAAAGAGCACGCTGATTCGCACGATTAACGTGCTGGAGCAGCCGACAGGCGGACAAGTATTCGTCGACGGGGTAGAGATGACGGCGTTGAACGGCCGGCGGCTGCAGCAGGAGCGCAGCTCGATCGGGATGATCTTTCAGCATTTCAATCTGCTTTCTTCCGCTACCGTTGCGGATAACATCGCGTTCCCGTTAAGGCTCGCGAAGCAGCAGCCGGGCGCGGTGGAGCGCCGTGTGCGCGAGCTGCTGCAGCTGGTCGGGCTGGAAGAGCATGGCGCGAAATACCCGGCGCAGCTGTCCGGCGGGCAGAAGCAGCGGGTCGGCATCGCCCGTGCGCTCGCGACGAGTCCGAAGGTGCTGCTGTGCGATGAGGCGACGTCCGCCTTGGACCCGCAGACGACGAATTCGATTCTGGCGCTGCTGCTCGATATTAACCGCAAGCTGCATATTACGATCGTGCTCATCACGCACGAGATGCACGTGATCCGCTCCATCTGCGACCGGGTGGCGGTGATCGACGGCGGTAAAATCGTAGAGCTCGGGCCCGTGACCGATGTGTTCCTGAAGCCGCAGCATCCGACGACGCGCGAGTTCGTGGAGCAGCTGTCGGACAGCTCGGAGCCGCTGCAGGCCGCCTCTTCGCCGGCGCACGAGCGGACGATCGTGCGGATCACGTATTTGGGCGAACAGACGTATGCGCCGATTCTGTATGAAACGATGCGGGAGGCCAGCGTGCCGCTCGTTATTCTGCAGGGGACGATTTCCCGGATCAAGGACACGCCATACGGACAGATGGTGGTCGAAATTCAAGGCGGCCGGGCGGACGCGGAGGAGACGGTAGCCCTGCTGCGCAGCCGCGGTCTCGATGTGGAGGTGATCCGCTATGGATAAGCTGATGGAGCTCGATTGGACGGAGATCGGCCGTGCCACGCTCGATACGCTGACCATGCTCGGGCTGTCTACCGTTTTCACGGTGCTGATCGGGCTGCCGCTGGGCATCCTGCTCTTTCTGACCTCGCGCGGCCAGATGCTTCAGCACGGGACGGTGTACGGCGTGCTCTCGCTGGTCGTCAATGTGCTGCGGTCCGTACCCTTCATCATCCTGATGATCATGGTGATTCCGTTCACGAAGCTGCTTGTCGGCACCTCGATCGGCGTTCCCGGCTCAATCCCGCCGCTCGTGATTGCAGCCGCGCCCTTCTTCGCGCGGCTCGTCGAAACGGCGCTGCGCGAAGTCGACCGCGGGGTTATCGAAGCGGCGCAGGCGATGGGCGCGTCGTACGGACAGATTGTGAGCCGCGTCCTGCTGCCTGAAGCCCGTCCCGGCTTGATCGCGGCGATCACGATCACGGCCGTGACGCTCGTCTCCTACACGGCGATGTCGGGCGTTATCGGAGGCGGCGGTCTTGGCGATCTCGCGATTCGCTACGGGTACCAGCGGTTCCAAACGACGGTGATGATCGTCACCGTGCTCGTTTTGCTCGCGTTAGTTCAAATCCTGCAAACTCTGGGCGACCGGCTCGTGCGGAGATACCAGCGGAAATAAGGATTTACTAAATAGATATCGTTCAGTTAAAAATGGGGAGGAATTCGAAATGAAAAAAGTCATGATTACCGCATTATCCGCTGTACTCGCCTTCACAATCGCCGCTTGCGGCCAGAAGGAAGCAGCGCCAAGCGCGAACACCCCCGCTGCGGGCGCCGCAGGCGGAGAGAAGAAAGAAGTCACACTGAAGGTCGGCGCAACCGCTGTGCCGCATGCTGAAATTTTGAACTCGGTCAAAGCCAAGCTGAAGGAGCAGGGCGTTAACCTCGAGGTGAAAGAATTCACCGACTATGTGCAGCCTAACGTACAGGTGTTCGAAAAGCAGCTGGATGCCAACTTCTTCCAGCATACGCCTTACCTGGAGCAGTTCAACAAGGATAAAAACATGAACCTCGTCACCGTCACCGGCGTCCACATCGAGCCGTTCGGTGCTTACTCGCAAAAGATTAAGAAAATCGAGGAGCTCAAAGACGGCGCCACCGTCGCGATCCCGAACGACCCGTCCAACGGAGGCCGCGCGCTTGCGCTGTTGGAGAAGAACAACCTGATCAAGCTGAAAGACGGCGTCGGCGTCAAGGGGACTGTCAAGGATATCGTCGAATACAAGAAAAAGCTGACCATTAAAGAGCTTGAGGCCGCTATGCTGCCGCGCGTGCTCGGTGAAGTCGATCTGGCGCTCATCAACACGAACTATGCGCTTGAAGCGAAGCTCGTGCCGACGAAGGACGCGCTGTTCATCGAAGGCCAGGATTCGCCGTATGTGAACATTCTCGTCTCCCGTCCGGACAACAAGGATTCGGAGGCGATCCAGAAGCTGGCGAAAGCGCTGAATTCCGAAGATACGAAGAAGTTTATTAACGATAAATACAATGGCGCGGTTGTGCCTGCGTTTAAGTAAGATTGGACGAAGAAGCAAGCAGAACGCATTTCCTATACGGAAATACGGTTCTGCTTTTTTCTTATCCTTGACCCTCACGTTGCGTGATGGATTACGATGAATGGGGGAGGTGAACGAGATGCCGTATAAAGTGAAGGAAGTGTCCGAGATCGCCGGGGTGAGCGTACGCACACTGCATCACTACGATGAGATCGGTCTGCTGACGCCGGGGGCGGTTAATTCGGCCGGCTACCGTTTCTACACGGAACGGGAAATGGAACGGCTGCAGCAAATTTTATTTTTCCGTGAAGTCGGGTTCTCGTTGAACGAAATTAAAGCCATCCTGGATAGCCCCGGCTTTGACCGGAAAAGCGCGCTCGAGGCGCACCGGGAGCTGCTGCTGGAGAAGAAACGGCGGCTTGACGGTATGATCGACACTGTGACCCGGACGATCCAATCCATTGAAGGAGGGAGCGCAATGAGCGACAAGGAACTGTTCGAGGGCTTCGACATGACGCCGATTGAGGAGCACAAGAAAAAGTACGCCGCGGAAGCGCGGCAAACATACGGCGATGCGACGATGGACGCGGTCGAGAAACGGACCAACGCGTACACGAAGGAAGATTGGGCGCGAATAACGGCAAGGAACGAGGCCATCAACGCGAAAATTATCGCCGCCATGGAGCGCGGCCCGGCCGACCCGGAGGTACAGGAAGGCGTGGGAGAGCTGAGGCAGTACATCACCGAACATTTTTACGATTGTACGTTGGAGATTTTCCGCGGTCTCGGGGATTTGTACGTGACCGATGGTCGGTTTACCGCCAATCTCGATAAGAACAAGCCGGGATATGCCGCTTTCTTGCAAAAAGCGATGCATGTATACTGCGACCGGGAAGAAAGGGAAGGCGAGCCGGGTTGAAAAGAAGCAAAGCGAAGGGCGGAGGATACGCTAACCAAGCGTCGCAGCTCCGCTATGTTTGCAGCGGCATACGCCGGCAACATTTTGTGCGACAAACGCTGTCCTTTTACCAAGCGGAATGATAAAATTTTGTTAACAAGTCGAAGAAAGCGAAGAGGGGAACGGAAGGATGCCGAACCTAAGCGGGAAATACAACCGGGACACCGTTCAGGTGGAAGAAGCGCTGAACCGCATTCAAGCGCATGTTCGCGTGCTGGAGACGGAGACGGTTCCACTGGCGCAAGCGTCCGGCCGACGGGTGGCGGCGCGGATCGCCGCACCGCATCCGTATCCGGCCTTCCGCCGGTCGGGGATGGACGGCTATGCGGTAAGGGCGGCGGATCTCGCCGCGGCTAGCAGAGACACGCCCGTCGTGCTCGAGGTCGTCGAGCACATCCCGTGCGGCTGCGTGCCGGAGCGCCCTGTGGCCAGCGGCCAAACGTCGAGAATCATGACCGGGGCCATGCTGCCCGAAGGAGCGGATACGGTCGTCATGTTTGAGATGACGGAGACGATCGAGCGGGACGGTGCGGCCTGCATCTCGGTTATGAAGCCGCTTGTTTCGGGCACGAACGTGTCCGGGATCGGTTCGGAGGTGAGCGAAGCGGAGCTGCTGCTGGAAGAAGGGCGTGTCATAGGCGCAGGCGAGACTGCGCTGCTCGCCGTCTTCGGCATCACGGAAGTGCCGGTATACCGCCGTCCGACGATCGCGATCCTGTCCACGGGCTCCGAGCTGCTGCCGGCGGACGCGCCGCTGGAACCGGGCAAAATCCGCAACAGCAACGCCTGGATGCTGGCCGATCGGGTGCGCGCGTTGGGCGGCATCCCGCTCGTGCTGGAGACGGCCGCGGATGAGCTGGAGCATGTGCGGGCCGCGATCCTTGAAGCGCTGGCGCAAGCCGACGCCGTTATTACGAGCGGGGGCGTTTCCGTCGGGGATTACGACGTGCTCGCCGACTGGCTTGTCTCCTGGGAGGGGACGACGCTGTTTACGAAGGTGGCGATGCGCCCCGGCAGTCCGACCAGTGCGGGCGTGTTGAACGGGAAGCTGATTTTCGCGCTTTCGGGCAACCCGGGCGCTTGTTTTGTCGGGTTCGAGCTGTTCGTGCGTCCGGCCTTGGCGGCGATGCAGGGAACGGCCGGTCCGGCGCTGCAGCGCATCCGCGCGCTGCTGGGCGAAGGGTTTCCGAAGGTGAACAACTATCCCCGTTATGTGCGGGGGACGCTGTCTTTTGCCGAAGGGCGAGTATATGCGGTCACGCATCGGCACAATCAATCGGGCAGCCTCATTTCCATTAAAGATACGACGGCGCTCATCGTGATCCCGGCCGGAGGCAGCGGGCTTCAACCGGGGGATTTGGTCGACGTGCTGCTATTAGGCTAGAGGCGGAAGGACGAGGAATCGGATGGCAACGAAAGCGGTTTTTCAAGTCGTCGGGTATAAGAATACGGGCAAAACGACACTCACGTGCCGTCTCATCCGCCTGTTCCGCGCGGCAGGGTATTCGGTCGGTACGATCAAGCACGATGCGCACGACTTCGAGATCGACCTGCCGGGCAAGGATACATGGCAGCACCGCGAAGCGGGAGCGGAGGCCGTGGCCATCACCTCGGACGGCGGAGGGCGGACGTTCATCCTGGAGCAGCGGCCGCTTGCCTTGAACGAGCTGGTACAGCGGATGGCGCATCTGGATATCGTGGTGGTGGAGGGCTTTAAGTCCGAGGATTACCCGAAAATCGTGATCGTCCGGGAAGCCGGGGATCTGGCGTTGATCGGCCGGGTATCCCATCCGCTCGCCGTCGCGGCATGGCTTGCTCCGGAGCAGGCCGCCCCCCATGCAGGGGGAACGCCTATCGTGGCGATCGACGACACGGAGGCGCTGCTTCGCGTCGTTGCGGACAAATTCGGGCTCGATATCGCGGGCGGGCAGGAGGAGAAGCGATGAAGCGCCGTATGTTGAAGGGCGTCATCGTGGCCGGCGGCCTTAATACGCGTATGGGGCAGGCGAAAGGGCTGATGCCGATCGCCGGGCAGCCTCTGATCGGGCGTACGGTTGCGGAGATGCATAAGGTTTGCGACAGCGTCGTCGTCGTCGCGAACGAACCGGAGCTTTACGCTGCAGCGGTCGGATCTGGCGCGGAGCTGATCGCCGACATCATCCCGCATAAGGGGCCGATGAGCGGCCTGCATGCGGCTTTGTCGGGTTCGTCGCACGATTATCATTGGGTCGTCGGATGCGACATGCCGTTCGTCTCGTCGAGGGTCGCGGCGTGGCTGCTGCGGCGGCTCGAAGCGGGCGCTGCACCGGCGGTCATCCCGTGCGCCGGGGAACAGGCGCATCCGCTGCACGGGCTGTACCGCAGAACGTGCCTGCCGTCCGTGGAAGCGCGAATCCGCGGGGGCTCCACCGGCTTGATTCGCTGGCTGCATGAGATCGGGGCTGACTTCGCGACGGAACAGGAGCTGGCCGCAGCCGGATTGGACATCGATTTCGCGCTCAGCTTTAACGATCCGGAGCAGTACGCCCGGTGCGCGGCTAAGGCGGAAGCTAGAGCGGACCGCTCCTTGTAATCGAACGTCGTTCCCTAGGGGGGCGGCGTTTTCATTCTTTTATTGGACGGGTGCGCATATGGAGAATGTTTCCTGCCGGTTCCACGTTGCTAATTTAATATCCCCATTGTTAAATAAATAGCATATCTAAATTTAAGAAAGCCCATAAAATGAATAGTAAGCATGTTTAGGAGGCCAAAAGGTACGATGTCTATGAAGGCTACTCGCCGGATCGCTCTAATTAGCTGCATGCTGCTGACGGCAGGTGCGGTGATCGGCTGCAGCGCCGCCGCGGACCGTGACGTCTCGGATCCTACTAGCCCTGCAGCAGGCAACCCGTTTACCGGACAAAGCATCACGGTCTATATGGGGAACAGCGCGGCCGCGGATACGATCAAGTCCCTGCTTCCGGAATTTGAAGCCCAAACCGGCCTTAAAGTAGATCTGCTCAGCTTTACCAATGAACAGCTGAGCCAGAAGCTCTCGGTCCAGCTTACGGCGGGCAGTTCAAGTCCCGATGTGTTCATGATCCGCCCGCTGGAAGAGCTCAGGCTGTTTGATAAGAACGGATGGCTGCAGCCCTTGGACGAATACGTACGAAGAGATCCGGGCTATGACTTTGACGATTTCTTTCAATCGGCCATCGATTCGACGACAACCGGGGGGCGGTTAACCTCGATCCCGCTGTCTACCGAGCAGCAAATTTTATATTACCGGAAGGATTTATTCGAGCAGGCCGGGCTGGCCGTTCCCCGGACGCTGGATGAGCTTGAAGCGGCGGCACGCCGGCTGCACGATCCGGCCAGTGGCGTTTACGGCTTTGTCGCCAGGGGCCAAAGAAACGCTTTGGTTACGCAGCTCTCCTCCTTCCTGTATTCCGAGGGCGGGGATTTTCAGAAGAACGATCTTGCGGCGATCAATACGCCGGAAGCGATCAGGGGGATGACCCGATATATCCGGTTGTTGAAAAATTATGGGCCCCCCGGTGTCTTTAATATGGGCTGGCAGCAAGCCGCAGGCGTTTTCGCGTTAGGCAAAGCGGCTTTGTATACCGATGCCAGCGCGATATATACCAATGTCATCAATTCCGGTCAATCGGCGATCGGCGACAAGATCGGGTATGCGATGTTTCCTGCGGGACAAGCCGGCGCCAAGCCTTTTAATATAACCGCTTGGGGGTTGGCGATGAGCGCCGCATCGGGCCGCAAGGAGGCGGCATGGAGCTTCATCCAGTGGGCGACGAGCAAAGACCTCGTGATGCATTCCCAGCAGCGGGGAAATCCCGGCGCCCGCCAGTCGGTATGGAACGATCCTCAAGGCGTTTCGGGGTTTCCGGCTGCGTATATTCCTGTTGTTACGGAATCGATGCGGGTCGGAGTGGGGCACGACCGCCCGCAGGTGATCAATGTAGGCGAGGCCCGCGAGATCATCGGGGATATTGTCATTCAGGGCTTGCTGGGTGAAGATATCAAGGCCGCCGCGGACAAGGCCAACATCAGCTTTCAATCGCTCATCGACAAGGAGAAGAGCCGATGAATACGTTCGGAAAAGTCATCACGCTCGTCATTTCTTTGCTTATTCCGATTATTCTTTTGTACATGTATTCGAATCAGGTAAGCGTTAATGTAGTCCGCCAAACGGTGGAGGAAGGAAACCGGAACCGGCTTGCCTTCTTCATGAGCCAAATGGAGATGATGATCGACCAATTAACCAAATATTCGGTGACAGCCAGTCGGGATTACAGCATTAAAGAATATTTGGACGGGCGGAACACGAGCAAGCCGCTCGTTCAGCTGCAGCGGCAAATGCGGATTGTCGACATGCTGAACATGCAAATTGCGACAAGCGCCTGGAACAATCAGATCATCTTATATTTGCTCGATTCCAAGGAGATCATCTCTACCGATTACTCGGTCCAATACGACGAGAACTATCTCCGGAATCCGGAGTTGAAGAAGTGGTCGCATCGCAGCGCGCTTACTTACGGGATGTACCAAACGTTTTTTTCCAGAATCAAGGAATCGGATATTCCCAACCTGTACATTGAGATTCGATTTACGGATGATAACATCAAGAACATGCTGAATTTATTGAAGCAGGGGGACAAGCGGGAGCCTTTCCTGTATCAATCCGGGATGGAGCCGATCCTGAACTACACGGCAGACCGGACGCTGGTCGGCCGGGTCGTCGAGCAGTTGGACCGGCAGGAGCTTCAGCACAGCGGCAGTATTACCGTATCGCTCAACAAGCAGAAATATATCGTCAATTATATTCGCTCCGAAAGTCTCGGGTGGTATCTGGTCGATATTGTCCCGCTGGAAAGCATCTTCGCGCCCATCATTACCAGCCGAAATTTATTTTATACGTCCATCGGCTTGCTGACGGCGATGAGTCTTCTGGTTACCCTGCTGTTGTACCGAAACGTGCAGCGGCCCATTCAGCTGCTGATACGGGGCGTGCAGCGCATTAAGGACGGCCAGTATTCCGCCAGGCTCAAGCAGCAGCCGAACAATGAATTCGACTTTCTGTTCATCAGCTTCAACGAAATGGCGGAGAAGATTCAAGAGCTTATCGAGAAGGTATATAAGGAAACGCTCCGCTCGAGGGAAGCTACGCTGAAGCAGCTGCAATCGCAAATCAATCCGCACTTTTTGTACAACTGTTTATTTTATATCAAGAACATGGCTAATCTGGGCGATAAGGAAGCGGTGGTGGCGATGTCGCTGAACCTGGGCGAATATTACCGGTACACGACAAGGCTGGAGAGCACGATGACGAAGCTCAAGGAAGAAGTCAAGCTGATCGAAAATTACTTGATGATCCAGACGCTCCGCTTACAGCGCTTACACTACGAAATCGACATCCCGGAGGAGATGCAGACGCTTGAAATTCCGCGCTTGTTGATTCAACCGTTGGTTGAAAACGCGGTGATCCACGGGGTAGAAAACAGCCTTCAATTCGGCGTGATTCAAGTGAAGGGCGAACGGGTGAACGGGATCAACAAGATTATTGTCGACGATAACGGCGTCGGTATTTCGGCGGACAAGCTGGAGGAGCTGCAGCGAAGAGTCGCCGAGCCTTTGGAAGAAGAAACGGGCTGCGGCTTGTGGAACATTCATCAGCGGTTGATTCACCTGTACGAAGGAACGTCCGGCTTATATTTCTCGCAATCACCGCTAAACGGATTTCGCGTTGAACTGATTTGGGAGGACAAGACCGCTTTATCCAAGGAGGAATAGACATGCTTCAGTTGCTGCTCGTCGACGATGAGGCCAGCGTCGTCGACAGTCTGGCCGACACCCTTCCGTGGCATGAGATTGGAATCGGAACCGTATTCAAGGCATATTCGGGCAGTGAAGCGCTGGAGATTTTAAATACGAATTCCATCGATATTATGATGACCGACATTCGGATGCCGGGCATGAACGGGCTGGAGCTGCTCGCGCGGGTTCGCCGCAGCTGGAAGAAGATCAAATGCATCCTGCTCTCGGGGCATGCGGAATTTTCCTATGCGCAGGAAGCGATTGCCCACGATACCTATGAGTATTTGCTGAAGCCGATCAGCGACGAAGAGGTACTGCTGAAGGTTGGCAACGCCGTGGAAGCGCTGCAGAAGGAACGAGACGAGAATCAATCTTACCAGCGGGTGGTCAAGACCCTGGAGGAGAATCTCCCCAAGCTCAGGGGCGAATTGTTGAATGAGCTGCTGCAGGGCATGAACTATTCGGCTGCGCGCCTGGCGGAGAAGCTGGATATGCTGAAAATGGACATTGTGCGCGAGGAGCCGTTCGCTCTGCTGCTCGTCCGGATGGAAGGCCAGCTGTCGGAGCTTGATCTATACAGCTTATCTCTCATGGAATACGCGGTCGCGAACATGGCGGAGGAAATATTCGAAGACGGGTTCCGGCTCTGGTCATGCAAGGACGTACATGGATATTTGGCATTCGTGGTGACGTTATCCGGTGAGAAGAAGGCGGAGCAGGCTTCCGCCGAGCGCTTCATGGAAGAAGCGGCGGGCCAGCTCCGGCTGATGGCCTCCCAATTGCAGCTCAGTGTGAACCACTATTTGAAGGGGACCGTCTCGGCGTTAATCAGCAAGTGGGGGGTGTTCCCGCATGATGTGAAGAGGCTGTACGAGGACAGCTTGTTCTCTCTCCGCAGACGGGTGGGCAGTCAAAGCGGGCTGTTAGTTTATGTCGCTGACGAGATGGAGCAGATGCCAGTACATGCGCTGCAGCGGCTTTACGAGCCCCCGCTGCTCGTGCATTTGCTCGAGTCCGGCAATTGGGAGCAGACCGAGGAGAAGTTAGCGGCGATCTGGGAGGAGCTAAACCGGAAATGGGCGGATTCCCACGAGCATCTGGTGGAAGTGTTTTTCTCCATCTACGCTTCCTTCAGCTCCTACGCTCATAAAAACGGGCGCGAGCTGGCCGATATGATTGGCCCGGTTTTATCCGATGTGGCCGGTTTGACGCCGTGCCGTTCGATCACAGCTTTGCATCAATGGATCTTTCAATCGTTCAGGCTGCTTCAGCAGTGCATGGAGAACGAAACGAGGAACGAGCGCGAGAACGCCGTGCGGAGAATCCAGCATTTTGTGCAGAAGCATCTGGTGGAGAACGTTTCGCTGCAGGCCATCGCGGATCATATGTATATGCATCCGGTTCATGTATCGCGTATTTACAAGCTCGAAACCGGAGAAAATCTAAGCGATTACGTACTGCGGCTGAAGATGGAACAGGCTGCCGCCATGCTTGCCAACCCCGCGTTGAAAAACTATGAGATCGCGCTGCAGCTGGGGTATCAAAATCCGAACTATTTTATTAAGGTGTTTAAAAAGTACTATTCGGTAACTCCGCAGGAGTTCCGCTTAAACCTGGACAAGGGCGAAGACCAGTAGCTCTGGTCGTCTTCCGTGCAGCCCGCCTTCATCAGAAGGCGGGTTTTTCTTCGTCTTTGGCAAAGTTTTTCCTTTTCATGCAGCGAATCGCAGATCACGTTAAGAATGTGCCATCGGGGTTAAATTGTTGTCATTTTAACGCGCAAGTAAACGCTTTACTATGGATGTAGGGGCTAATCGCGCAGAGGCGATAGCCGCCTAAACGAGATTACCACGGGAGGTCTTTCTTCGTATGAAAACATGGATGACAAGAACGGTGGCCGTCGCATTGATGGCTTCGCTTGCAGCGGGCTGCAGCAGCGGCGGAAGCGCCGGCACAACCGGAACAGGGACGACCAAGGAAGGAAGCGGAAGCGCGGGAAGCGGCGGGCAGAAGCCAACCTTGACCTTTTGGATGAAAAAGCAGCTGTTCGAGGATCAGAACAAGCTGATTCTGGAACGGGCCAAGCAGTTCGGAGTGGACCAAAATGTGAACGTAAACATCGAGCTGATCGCTTATGAAGATTTTTATCCGAAATGGTCCGCGGCGATCGAGTCGAAAACAACCCCTGACGTTTCGTACTTCGGCTACCAGGAGGTCGGCCAGTTCTACGGCAAAGACGTGCTGGAGGACTTGAGCGACGTGGTCAAGAAGCTGGAGGGCACGAACGGCGAAATCCAGGAGAGCATGAAGAAGGCGGTCACGTTCCAGGGCAAGCAATACGCCGTGCCGTTCTGGACGGAATCCCAGGTGCTTTACTATCGGAAAGATCTGCTGAAGAACGCGGGCTTCGACGCCCCTCCAAAAACGTGGGAAGAGTTCAGAAAAATGGCCAAGGCGTTAACCGATCCGAGCAAAGGCGTATACGGCGCCGGCATGGGCTACGGCAAAGGCAACTCCGATGCGGAATTCCTGACGCGCGGCATTATTTGGTCCTACGGCGGCTCCCTCGATACGAAGGACGGCAAAACGGTCATCGTGAATTCGCCGGAATCGGTCGAAGCGACGAAATTTATCCGCGATATTTTCCTGACGGACAAGAGCACGCCGCCGAGCGCGCTCGGATGGGATGACAGCGGGAACAACAAAGCGTATTTAAGCGGCCAGGCGGCGATGATTTTCAACGTCGGAAGCACCTTGGCCACCATTAAGAAGGATAACCCGGATTTGTATGAGAAAACCGGGATCGCCACTTATCCGGCAGGACCGAAGGGAACCTTCATTCCGGGAATCAGCAACAACCTGGGGATTTTCAAAGATTCCAAGAACAAGGATCTGGCCAAGCGGTTTGTCGAGTTCATGCTGAATGCCGACTGGTATAAAACATGGATCGAGAAGGGCGCGCCGTTGACAGGACCGGTTTATACCAAATTAACGACCGAGCCGGTTTGGCAGGAAGAGAAGAATAAAGCTTTCGTCGAGTCGGTCAAAGGCTTCAATTTCTTGGGCTTCCCGGGCGAGTACAATCCGAAGGCCGGAGAAATATTCAACCTGCGCATCGTGAACGACGCGTTCCAGAAGCTGCTCCTGGAGCCGAATTATACGCCTGAGACGGCGGTTAAGGATCTGCACACGAAGATTGAGGAAGTTTACAACAAAAAGTAATCTTTACATTTCACGCTATGGAATGATCGCGCAGTGCGGTCGTTCCATAGCTTCACAAGTAAGGCGGGGATAAGCTTTGAGAACGAATACGGACAACAAACTTGCCTATATGCTGATGAGTCCCGTGCTGATTTATTTACTTGCCGTTATGGTCCTTCCGTTCGGCTGGGCGCTGTACTTAAGCTTTACGAATAAGGTTGTGGGCGTACCGGCAACGTTTACCGGCTTGAGCAACTATATCGAGCTCATGAAGGATTCGTTGTTCTGGAAAGCGGTATGGAATACGATCATCTTCACGGTCGTGGCGGTTATCGGCAAAACGGTATTCGGCATGATCATGGCGCTCGTTTTGAATGAGAAAATCGTGCTGCGCAATGTGTTCCGGGTCCTGCTGTTCCTCCCGTGGACGATTCCGACCATCGTGTCGGTATTCACGTGGCAGTGGATTTATTCCGATGTCGGCGGCGTGCTGAATTTTCTGCTGCTGAAGACCGGACTGATCGGCGCTCCGGTCGGCTGGCTGGCTACCCCGGATCTTGCCATGTTCTCGGTTATTCTGGTGAACGTCTGGAGAGGGATTCCGTTCATGGGGATTGCCATTCTGGCGGGTCTGCAGACGGTATCCAAGGAAATGTACGAAGCGGCGATGCTGGACGGCGCGGGCGCGGTCAAGCGGTTCATCTACATGACGCTGCCTTCCGTCAAGGAAGTGACGGTGCTGGCTGCCGTGATGACGACGATCTGGACGCTTAACGACTTTGAAATCATTTGGCTGCTGACACGCGGAGGCCCATCCAACGGCACACAGGTTTTATCCACACTTAGCTATACGATCGGGTTTTTAAATATGAGCTTGGGGAAAGCGATTGCCATTGCCATTCTGACGATGCCACCGTTGATCATGCTGATCAACTTCGTCACGAAGCGTTCGCTTTCGTCCGACGAGTAGGTGAATGCGCATGGAAAATAAATCGATCGGCAAACAAATTGTCGTTTACGTCACGCTGGCCGTCCTCTTAATATGCGCGCTGTTTCCGCTTTATTGGATGGTGAATACGTCCTTCAAATCGCAAGGCGAAATCTATAATATGACGCCATCCTTCTGGCCTAAAAATTTCACGTGGTCGGCTTATGTGAAGCTGATTATGGAGAAAGGTTTTCTTACCAACATCAAGAACAGCCTGCTGGTCTCGCTGATCGTTGCTTTTCTGTCGATTGTCGTCAGCATGCTGGCGGCCTATGCGATCTCCAAGCTGCGCTTCCGGGGCCGCACCATGATCTCCAAAGGCATTCTGTATGCCTATTTAATGCCGCGGGCGGTGCTGTTCATTCCGCTGTACATGCTGGTCTCCACGATTGGATTGAATGATTCGATCTTTGGTTTGATGCTGATCTATCCGACCATTACGATTCCGTATGCGACCTGGATGCTGATCTCGTACTTCAAATCGATTCCCGTTGAAATCGAAGAGGCGGCGATGATCGACGGCTGCACACGGGCCCGCACGATGCTGAGCATCATCTTCCCGCTGTCCGCTCCGGGGATTGCGGCTACATTCATTTTCGCGTTCACCTTGTGCTGGAGCGAATACTTGTACGCGCTGGTCGTCGTGACCAAAAGTGTCGACAAGACGATTACGCTCGGATTGTCCGACATGATCGTGGGTGACGTCTTTGCATGGGGTCCGCTGATGGGCGGTTCCATCATTGCTTCCATTCCGGTCATCATCATGTATCTGTTCACTTCAAAATATATGGTTAGCGGCATGACCGTAGGAGGAGTTAAATAATGACAAGATTGAACAAGGTGCTGGTTACGGCGACCAATTATTCGACGCTGTGCGCGGAAGCGAAGCGTCTTCTGGAAGAGGGCGGCTGCGAAATCATCGAGAACCGGGTGGGACGTCCGCATACGTTCGAGGAGCTGGTTCCTCTCGTATCGGATATCGACGGCGTCATTGCAGGCGTCGATACCTGGGATGAAGCCGTGTTCAAGCTGGCGCCGAATCTGAAGGCGATCGCCCGTTTCGGCGTAGGCGTCGACAACATCGATTTGGCCAAAGCGCGCGAGTACGGCATTCAGGTGACCAACGTGCCGGGAGGCAACGCGAACGCCGTAGCCGAGCTGGCCGTAGGGCTGATCTTGTCCATGATCCGCAACATCCCTGCCTTGCATCAGTCCGCCAGACGCGGGTATTGGGACCGCTATGTGGGGGAGGAAATTCAGGGGAAAACCGTCGGGCTGCTGGGATTCGGCAATATCGCGCAGATGACGGCGAAGAAGCTGCAGGGCTTCGATGTGAAGCTCATCGCCTATGATAAATATCCGAACGCAGATAAAGCGAAAGAATATGGGGTTGAACTGGTTTCTTCGGATGATGTGCTGAAGCGCAGCGACGTGGTCAGTATGCATCTGCCGAGCTTGAAAGAAACGTATCATATGATGAGCGACGAGCAATTTTCGATGATGAAAAAAACCGCGTTTTTCGTAAATACGGCCCGGGGTGCGCTTGTCGATGAGAAGGCGCTTCACCGTGCGTTGCAAACGCGATCTATAGCAGGCGCGGCTATTGACGTATATGAGCAGGAGCCGGTGTCGGGGGATAATCCGTTATTTCAACTCGACAACCTGATTTCGACGCCGCATACGGCAGCCGAAACGGTTGAAACGTACCGCCGGGTAGGACTGGTTACGGCGCAAGCGCTGCTTGATGTGTTCGCGGGTAAAGAACCGGCGAATTTGCTTCGCTAGCCGGGGCGCAGCTTTGTCATGCACAGGCTGAAAGCGATCAAGATTCGGGAGGAGTCCGCTTTATGAATGGTGCGTCGGACGGCCGGGGCGAAGGGATACACTTGAACTTGGGGCGCGTGAATCTTGCGGCGATGGAGCCTGTCCGGCTGCCTCGGATGGTTCCGGTCAGACAGCGGTTCGATGCGAGGCGCATCGATCCGGAGGACATGGAAGCAATCATCGGCGGTCAGTTCCGGAGAGAAGACGTTCGCGGTAAAATTACGCCCGGCATGCGAATTGCCGTAGGCGTCGGGAGCCGGGGGATCGAGAATCTCGCGCTCATTGTCCGCGCAGTCGTTCAGGAACTGAAGAAGCTGGGCGCGGTGCCCTTCATCGTTCCGGCCATGGGCAGTCATGGCGGAGGAAGAGCGGAAGGCCAGGAGCGGCTGCTCGCCGGGTATGGCATTCACGAAGAGAATGTGGGGGCGCCGGTCCGGGCCTCGATGGATACCGTCTATCTGGGCACCGTGCTTGACGGTGTGGAGGTTCACTTCGATCGAATCGCTTACGAGCAGGCGGACGGTATTATCGTCGTTGCGCGGATTAAGCCCCATACCGACTTTAAGGGCCCGATCGAAAGCGGCATTCTCAAGATGCTCGGCATCGGCCTTGGCAAACATAAAGGGGCCAGCTATTTGCACAAATTCGGCATGGAACGCTTCGGCACCCTTCTGCCGGCTGTCGGAGCGCTGATGATGGAGCGGACGCCCATTCTTGGCGGCGTGGGCATCGTCGAAGATGCGTACCATGAAACGGCGCATATTGAATTTGTGCCGAAGGAGCAGCTTCCGCACCGGGAAGAACAATTGCTCGCCGAGGCGAAACGGTTGATGCCCCGCTTTTGGCTGAATGACATCGATGTTCTGATCGTCGATGAAATCGGGAAAAACATCAGCGGCAGCGGCATGGACCCCAATATTATCGGGCGCTCCGGCGCGAGCAGGACGTTCGGGGAAGGCCCGGCGATCCGGAAAATTGTAGTCGGAGGCTTAACGGAGGAAACGAAAGGAAGCGCGGTCGGCATCGGCCTGGCCGATTTTACAACACGCCGGGTTGTGGAGCAAATCGACTTTGCGACCATGTATACGAACGTGATTACCGCGATGGAAATAGGCGGAGGGAAGCTGCCCCTCGTTCTTCACAATGATGAAGAGGCCATATCCGTAGCCGTCTGCACGGCGGGAAGAAGAGAATACGATCAGGTGAAGGTCGTCAGGATCAAGCATACGCTGGCCTTGGAGGACATTCTCGTCTCGGAGAATTTGCTTCCGGAGGTAGAAGCTCATCCGATGATGGAAGCGACCGGCGCCGCCCGGGAATGGAAGTTTGATGCGACCGGGCATTTGATCGGGTAGTCCGCTTCGATTTAACACAAAATCATTCATTTAACGTCACTCCTGGATGGAGCGGCGTTTTTTTATGATCCGTCCACTTGCGTATCCATCGCATCCTAGACCTTCGTTCGCGGAAGTTTTCCATATCCGTCGTTTCCGGTACGTCCGGCGGGAGTCGGTCGTTTGCGTTCCCGGGGGCAAGAAAACGGCCCGCACGCGGCGGGCCTAAAGCTTACTATATGAAAAAAGGGGGGTTAACTAAATCATAACCTATGAATGTTAAGAGAATATCATCGCTATGTTTCAAATGCGTTACATTTCTGCCGCGTGTGCGGTTCTCGGGAGAGGAAACAAATAGGGACAAGGGCCGTTGACATACGGACAACGGTCCGGTATGCTTCGGAAAGCTTGCTGCAGGCAGGCGAGTAAACTGAGGCGGCCGAATCGAAGGCATTCGGGGCTTCCTGACGAAAGGGAACGGATCGAAGATGGAGAAGCGCGCTGTGTACACGAACACGTACCGTATTGCTTTGGGTGATGTCGATTTTCTAAAAAGCATGAAGCTGAGCGCCGTATTCAACGCTTTTCAAGAGATCGCAAGCAGACATGCGGATCATCTCGGCTTGAGTATTCAGGCTGTCGAGCTCAAGCGGAATGCGGCGTGGATATTAACCCGCATCCGCGTCGAGCTGCTGCGCCGCCCCCGGTGGAATGAAGAGATTCGAATCGAGACCTGGCCGCAGCCGCCGAAGAAATATGAGTTCGAGCGGGATTATGCGGTCATGGACAACGAGGGGAACGTCCTGCTGAGGGCGGTTTCCACCTGGGTCCTGCTGGACATCGATAAGAGGGAGCTCTTGAAGTCCGACTCGGTGGCGATCGATCTCCCGGCGTTCGAGACGAAGAGAGCCATCCTGTGCAAACTCGGCAAAATCAAGCCGTCCGGTACGCCGGAGCCGGTTTACAAGCGGGTGATCGGCATCAGCGACATCGACGTTAACGGCCACCTGAACAACTCCAAGTATGTTGATTTCATCGTCGATTGTTTTTCCATCGAGCAATATCGAAGCTGCCGGGTGAAGTCGATCCAGGTCAACTATGTCCAGGAAGCGCTGCCCGGCGATACGATATCGTTCTTCCGCGACGCATCCGCGCTGGCGGAAGCGGGCCTGATTTATATCGAGGGGCGGAGCGAGCAGGACGGGCGCACGATTTTTACGTCCGAGCTGGAAGTCGAGGCGCTGTAAGGAGAGTCAACACCGGCGCGAGGAACGGATCGGCAATCGTCGTTCCGGTTTCCGCTGTGCCTCCCGATCCGGCTTCCGTTCCTGCCCACGTTCCTGCCCACGTTCCTGCCCACGTGCCGCTCCCCCGAACGGCTTGCGCGATCGCTTCGCGCCACGCGACGACCTCGGCCTCGGACACCGAGGCCAGCCAAATATGCCGCCGCCCGCCGCTGGACTCCGCACGCTTCGCCGCAAGCAGGAAGGCGGCCCAGCTCTCCTCCCGCCGGGGATCGACGATTTCGGCGATGGCGAGCTTGTGCAGGAAGGCGGCGCGTTTGGCGGCTTCCAGGAAAGCGCCTGATCCGACCAGATGCAGGGCGGCTGCCCCTTGCTCCTTCGCCGCCAGACACATCCGGAGCAGCAAGCCTTGATAGCCTGTCGCGTCCTGCTGCCGGAGGTGATGAAGGTACAGCTCATACGGATGCCGCCGCGTCAGCGTGCCCTGAGGCCAGTATACGTTAACGACCGACGGGTCATAGCTCCCGTGATCGAGGAAATGCAGGCGTCCGTGCTCGAACCAGCGCTCGTCCACCGGCTCGCATATGCGCGTGTACGTTCCGAAATGGTTATCCTGATGCCGGAGATTGCCGAGCAGCGAGGCTTCTTGGGGCGTCGGCATGTCAATCAGCCGATGCAGCGGTTTGAAGGATTCGCGGGCGCCCAGCGCCGGGCGGCAATCCGGGCGTTCCGCTTTCCACGCGTAATAATAACGTTGAAATGCCAGAGCCCCCTCCTGAAAAGCGCGCTTATAGGCGAGCTCCTCCCCGCTAAGCGATACGTGCGCCAACTGCGGCTGTACACGGCCCTGCTCGTCCCTCGCGTATCCCGTCGTCGAGCCGAAGGCGCCCATCATCAATTCTTCGAGAAAGGCGGGACTGCGCACCAGCGCTTTGCCGAGCTCCTCATTCTCGCCCGAGCTGCCGAGGAACGAACGAATATCGATTCCCTCCATTAGCAGGTCGCCGATTCCGGCGCCGCCGACGGCAAGCAGATGAATCGTCGGCGGATCTTCCCCGGCCCGCGATGCCGCGCCTTCCGATTTGTCCGGATGTTCCGGACGAACGCGACCGTATTTCAACGCGGCGTGCAGCGACTTTTTGATGTTGCCGTGAAAGCCGATATCCAACGTCACCATACGCTCCGGCGTTTCGCAGGTCTGCTTCAAGTAATCGCACAACAGCTGCCGGTGGTGCGCGATGCCGGCGTCGATTTTCGCGCGTGTTCGCGCTTCGAGCAGAAACCGCCGCAGCTTCTCAAGCAGCGTGCCGGCCTGCTCATCCTTCATCGTGCGGCATTCCTGCAGCGAGAGGCCCAGCGCTTCCCCGAACGCGTGCGCCTCCTCGGCCAGGCCGAGCTTCTGCAGCAATTCGCCGACCTTCGCGTCGCCGGAACGGAACAAGCGTTCAAGCTCGGCTTCGTCGAAGCGCCTGAGCGAAGCCAAGTACGTCGCTTGGCGCGATACGTAAAGCGGCACAACGCGCAGCGGAATGCCGCGCGAACGAGCAGCCTGCTCCAGCATAGGTGTGAGCAGCACCCCTTCGCGCATCAGCGGATGCACTTCCGTGCGGTTCTCCGCGATGCATACGTCAATCGCCCAGTCGCACAGCGCCGTCAAGAACGGACCGGCCATCCCCGCGCCGATCTCGTGAAAGGCTGCCGCCTCAGCAGCGGCAGGCGCCCCGGTCTCCGGCTGACGCTGACTGACCCCCGCCAGCTTGCGCAGCGATTTCAACGGCGGCAGCACGTCGCGATGCCGGACCGCCTCCCAATGGTAAGCGCTGTCGAAGGACTCGGGCACGACCGCATAGTGAATGGCGCGAATGCGCTGCAGCGCAGCGCCTCGCACGTCCGCCCGCTCGTTGTCCCCGATATGTACAATCGCTTCGCGCGACAGGCCGGGGCACAGCTCCAGCAGCCGTTCGAACAAGCCGCCCGTCGACTTATTCCGGCGCTGCTCTCCTGAGACGAGCAGCACGTCGATCTCCGTGCGCTCCAGCCCCGCCGCCGCCAGCAGGTCCAGCAGCTGCTCCGAGGACAAGTACATGTCCGACAGGAGGGCGATCCGTTTGCCCGCAGCCTTGCAGCAACGCAGCAGGGAGGCCACGTTCGGGTTCAAATAACACGTCTCGGCCTCCGTGGCGAGTTCGATGCGCAGAACCTCCTCCGGACGGCCGAGATGCGCCGGCATTTCGGCGTAGATGTCGCTCAATGTAATCTCGTCGTGGCCTTGCAGCCGCAGCTGCTTATCCCGGGCCCGGCGTTCGGCCGTTCCGCGCATCGAGCGGAATTCGTGCGGGCTGACGGACCGCTTCAACGAGCCGGACGAAACCGCGCGTTCGGCCGTTCTCCTGAAGACGTCGGTGGGATGGTCGCACGCCCGCAGCAGCAGCGTATCGAAGATATCCAGGCTGAGCATTTCTATTTTTTCGTACGTACCGTCTCTGGCCAGCGGCGCCAAATACCGGTCACCTTTCCATAAATCCAGGGAATGCAGCATACGGTTCATCCTTACAAGCCTCCAATTCATCGACCGGTTAAACCGGCAACCGGCATCGGCTTACCCGATGGAACA
Organism: Paenibacillus sp. tmac-D7; assembly: GCF_006519665.1. Taxonomy (NCBI): domain Bacteria; kingdom Bacillati; phylum Bacillota; class Bacilli; order Caryophanales; family Paenibacillaceae; genus Paenibacillus; species Paenibacillus sp. tmac-D7. Next base: position 151,780 of record NZ_VIDW01000005.1, read on the forward strand.
GCTGCGGGAAGGTCGTGCTATATCCTTCGACGTTCGAGGCTGATTTCCTTGAAACCCGGAAGCGGCTTGTACTGTTCGCCATGGAGAGTTTCTTGCCGGAGGGCACACGTTTCATTTGTTTAACAATCATTTACAGTAACCATAACGTACATGAATATTTAAGCTGTTAAGCTATGCCCGGCATCCCCTTTCATCCTTAATCGGATTAAAGTTTGACGCAGTTAATGGTTTGGGCGATGGACGGAATGTCGTCATGGGCGGCACCGGGAAAAACTTTATATGCTTGGTCAATTCGGCCCGTTAATAGTTCGAAAGTCAATCCCTATCTCTCCTTTTATGGTATAATTATACTACTATTTATCGATCCGAAGGGAGCAAGCTCGCATGTTTGGGGATGAGTTTCATTACATACGGCAGAGAGGAAAGCCGCGGATGCGGATGAGGTGGCTGCTGCCGTTCTTCTTCGCGCTGCTGTTGATTTTGCCGATGGCCGTGTCCGATAAATCCGCGGCTGCTTCGATTTCCGGCGGAACGGGTACGGATTTGCCGATCGCAGCGCACGAGCAGAATGATGTCACGCTGCTGCCGACAGCCGGATTAACCAACCCGGGAGCGGGCACGTATGCCTTCAAGGTAAACAGGCAATCGGAACCCGTCAGCATCGTGGAAAATCCGTCTTTGACCGGATTAATCGTCGGAACCGAAGATCTGACTTCTCGTCTCAATGCTTTCGATCCGCATTTTGAATTCGATGTAGACGTCCCGTACGGTCAGGAGAGCATCGACATTACCGCATATAGCATGTTGCAGTCGACCATCACTTTGCATTTAGGTACGGAAACGATGGAACCGGGCATCCCTTACCATTTGTCGTTGACAAGCGGATCCAACACATTCGTCATCACGACGACTTCGAATGACGGCAACCTGCATGTGTCCTATACGATCCGGGTACACCGTGCTGCTCCGAGCGCTGTTGATCATTTGAGCGTAACGGCGTCGCCGGAAACTGCAAGGGTGTATAACGAGACCGAATGGAGCCTCTCCTTTACGCCTACGGAGCCATTGACGCACGAAGATAAGATTTATTTGGCCCTGACGCCAGGGTTTACTTTCAATTTCAAAGAAAACAACAGGATTTATTGGAGCGGCCTCCCTGCGGTGACGGTGAACGACATTCCTGCCAGCGCCGTCATCCTTACGACAAACACTTCGAACGAGGACGTTCTGGAAATTTGGCTCGGTGAGATGCCTGCTTCTTCGACGGCTAACGTTGTCTTGAAGCAAGGAGCTCTTCGTAACCCGCCGACGATGGGCAGCGTTCAATTTCAAGTGACGACGAGCAAGGACACGACTCCGGCTGTCGCTTACGGTACGATAGCGCCAAGCTCGTTAAACGTGGCAGCCTCCAATCTGACGGCAAGTGCGCAGAACGTCGCCTATAGGTTGACCTATACGGCGAGAAGCGAAATCAGCGAGCATAACCGGATTTATTTGAAAGTGCCGTTCCATATAAGCAACGAGGCGGCCGAAACGGTCCGGTTAAATGATACGGCGCTGCAGCACATCGGATCGGATGGGAACGGCGTGTACTATTTAACGCCTGCGAAGGATCAGATCATTGCAGCCGACAGCCCGGTATCGCTGGAATTTAGCCCCGCGGCGGGCATTGCCAACAGCTGGCAAAGCGCAGAGCCTTTGCTGATTGGGGTAAGCACCGATGATCAAAAACAGGTTTTGGACTATTTCCCCGTTATCTATGAGCTGGACGAAACGAAACCGACCGGCGGCTTTACGGTGAATGGCGGAGCGGCCAAGACGTTCTCCCGCCGGGTAACCTTGGATTTGAGCGCAACGGATGGAACGGGGTCCGGCGTGTCCGGCGTCATCGTATCGGAGGATCCCGAATTTGAGCATACGGCTAATTACCCGTATGTGCCTCAGATTGATTATTTGCTCAGAGGGAGCGATCCGGTTCACACCCTTTATCTGAAATTTTCGGACTGGGCGGGGAACGAAAGCGACCCTTATACGGCAACTATCCAGTACAGCGAATTGAACTTGTCTTCGTTGGCTGTGGACGGCGGTTACGCTGTTTTTCCCGAAGTTTCGGATGAGGCTCAGCATTACTATATCCAGGTGCCGAACGATGTAAGCACCCTAAGTTTGACGCCCGAGACGAACGATCCAGACGCCGTTCTCTCGGTATCGCCCGATGTGCTGGATGCGAACGGTCGAATTACGCTGCCTTCGCTGAGGCCGGGCTCGAACGAAATCACGATTACGGTTTCCAAGGGTGCCGATCACAACGTATACGGACTGACGGTTTTCCGTGAATCGTCTCCGCTGATCGGCATCAACAATGGAGATATCGTGTCTCTAGGCTCCAAAGAATGGATCGTCGTCGATAAAGACCGCCGCGAGCTTTTGTTGAAAGAGGTCGATACGGGCTGCCCTGACTCGACGGACAATGACGGTACTTGCCATTGGGGCGTCAGCGGTTCTTCATGGTACTTTGAGGGCGCAGAAGCGGATGGTTATGTGTTCCGGCCCGAGCAGCCGGGGAGTATCGCCCATTATTTGAACCATATGTTCTGGGGGGAGCTGGGTGCCGATCAGAGCCTGGTTCAGCGTCATCCTTTCGATCAAACCCTGTATTTGCTAAATTACGAAGCTCCGCTTGCCGACATGACGAGAAGCTCGTTCGAAAGTAAGGTTGTAGCGAATGTAGGCCTGCTGGGGGTTGAACGGTATGAAGCGCTCAAGGCGGAGCTGTCCGCTTACGAATCGGAGTTCACGTATTTTCTGATGAATCCGATTCGGGCGGAGTCCGAAAATGCTCATTTCATATTGGCCGTAGATCCATTGGGCCATGTACGCTACTCGGACGCCCCGTCCGCGGTTCGTCCGGTTGTGTATTTGAAGCCGAGTGTTAGCAAGACGACCGGCAGCGGCGTTGCCGGCGATCCTTACCTGCTGGCCGAAGTGGCGGGCAACGCGGATATCGCCAAGGTTCGGGTAGGGGAAAACGACTTCGAATACGATGCAAGCACGACGCCCCCGGCTTGGTCGGCAGAGGTGGAGGCGGAAAGCGTCATGCTGTCGGTTATCATGAGCGACAGCAGCAGCTCGTTTAGGGTCCACGATACATCGCCGGCTGCTTTGAGTTATACGGTGAACGATAAAACGATTACGATCGATCCGCTTCCGAAGGGCGTTTCGACGCTTCATCTGACAACAACGGCGACGGACGGTACGACCAGGCACTATGACGTTCGCATCGCGCGTCCGGCGCTGAGCGCGCTGGATATGGTGCTGGAAGCGAAAGCGGCATTAGACGAAAACGAAATTAAAAGCGATAACTTGAGTCTGGCGAGCGTCACGCAAAATGTGCATTTGCCGGTTATCGGTTTGCACGGTACGACGATTGAATGGCAAAGCGATCAGACCGCTGTTGTGGACGTGGACGGTACCGTCCATCGCCCGCCTTTTTACGGGACAAACGCGAATGTTACGTTGACAGCGACGATTCGTAAAGGAAACGCATGGCAGACAAAGACATTTGAGTTAACGGTGCTGAAGGCCGAGCCGGCAACGGCCGACCATGAAGCGGCGGTCGCAGCCGCGAAGGCGGCGCTGACGTGGGAGTCGATCCGCGGCTGGAACAGCGCGCCGGATCGAGTGGTTTCGAATCTCGCCCTCCCTACGAAAGGCGCAAGGGGAACGATGATTACATGGAGCTCCAGCGCATCGTCCGTCATTTCACCAAACGGAACGGTCACGAGAGCCGCCTACGGTTCGGGCGACATTACAGTGACGCTGACGGCAAAGCTGACACGGGGCAACGCGAGCGCCCTGCAGCCGTTCACCCTTACCGTTCTTGAGGAAGAACTGGCGACGGACACGGATGCCGTCGCGGTAAACGCGGCCTATCATGCCTTAACTTGGCTGGAGCTTCGCCAGGCGAACACGGACATCGATAGCGTGACGTCAAGCGTGTACCTCCCATCCGCAGGTGTACAAGGAACAACGATTCAGTGGAGCTCGAGCCAACCTTCGGTTATCGCGCTGGATGGAACCGTCGTGCGACCGTCGTACAGCCAGGGCGATGCTTTAGTAACGCTGAGAGCGGTCATTAGCCGCGGCGGAGCATACAGCGAGAAGCTTTTTGCGGTGAAGGTGCTGAAGCTGGAGCCGACAGGGGCGGAAGACCAGACAGCCGTAGAGAGAGCGAAAGTCGAGTTGACGGAGTTCATCCATACGTCCTATAACCTGGGCGGTATTACGACGAATATGCAGTTACCTGCGACAGGAGCGCAAGGTTCATCGATTTCATGGAGTTCGAGCCATACGGCGGTGGTCGGTAATGACGGTACGGTGAATCGACCGGCTTACAGCGCGGGCGATACGACGGTTACCTTAACGGCTACGATTAGCCGGGGCGGGGCAAGCGTTCAACAACTATTTACGGTTACCGTTGTAAAAAGGGCCCCGTATCTTATGGGTGAGCCTGTAACTGCGGATACCAACTGGCCTATGGTATTTAACGGCGGCATCATCCTTAATTTGGCCGGTGCCAGCGTGGGCAGCGGTGCAACCGTATTGGTGACCGCCGGCGCAACGGACGATATGAGACCAGGCATGCAAGTAGCAGGCAGCGTGGCACATATTTCACTGTCCAACGTAACGCTGGCTCCGGGCAGTACCGTTGCCCTTACCTTGCCGGTGAATGCCGCGGCGGACTTATCCAAAGTCGGAGTATTCGACTACAACGAATCGACAAAACAATGGGAAGCTTTACCAACATCCATCGATCCGGATACCCGTCAAGTCACGGTGCACATCTCGCACTTCTCCACGTACGGGGTGTTCGAAGCCGATACGGCGGCTGAGCCGATCGTTTCGTTCAACGAACAATCTCAGCTTGTGCTGCCTTCCGTGAGCGGCATATCTTATTATTACTCGCTGGACGGAACAGAACCGGGACGAGAGTCGCTTCTTTACAATCCGGCAGCCAAGCCGACAATCGGGCATACGACTCCTGTACACGTGGTGGCGGTCGAGTCCGGTAAACGGAACAGTTCGGTTCGGGCCGCGGCGACATTGGAGTATGTCATCGGGCAGGCGAAGAGTCTCAGCGATTGGAATAAGGACGGGAAGGTCGATTCGTCCGACATGAAGGCGCTGCTGAAGCTCATTCCGGCCCGCCGTGAATCATCTGAATAAAAGGAGGAGGCTGACGATAAGCTGCATGTCGTCAGCCCTTATTTTTCAGTAAAAGGAGGAGATTTAGTCAAATAAACGACTTTATAAAACCGTTGACATAGGGTAGGGGGGTACTGTATGATATCGGTATCGGAACAGGAGGTGCCCACCATGATGAACAGTTCTCACGAAGTCGAAGATCCGATGTCCTGCAGCGATACTCTCTGCTACCCGCCGGACGATGAAAGAAAGAGCCATCATTTCGAGAAAGAAAAGGCCAGCCTGACTGCGAGATTGAACCGCATTGAAGGTCAGATTCGCGGCGTTAAAGGCATGATCGAGAAGGATGCGTACTGCGACGATGTGCTGAACCAAATCGCGGCGGTGCAAGCGGCCTTAAATGGAGTCGGCAAGCTGCTGCTCGCGGCCCATATGAAAAGCTGCGTTATCGAGCGGATCGAAGCCGGCGAAAGCAACGTGATCGACGAACTCCTGATTACGGTTAACAAATTAATGAAATAATATCAGCGAAGGAGGGATACCGCATGTCGAACGTTACGTTGAAAGTAGAGGGCATGTCCTGCAACCATTGCGTAAATTCCGTCGAGGGAGCGCTGAAAAATTTGGGCGCTGTCGGCAAAGTAGACCTTGCAGCCAAATCGGTAACCGTCGAATTCGACGAAAGCAAGGTTTCCTTGAACGCGATTAAAGAAGCGATTGAAGATCAAGGCTATGATGTCGTGTAACGACGAATCGCGCGAAAGAGAGCACCTGGGTATTAACTTGGTGTGCTCTCTCTTTCCTATATAACTCGACAACAGAATCGACATAACCGGATGTAAAGCGGCGATTGCAAGAGAGGCCAGGAAGTGTGTAGGGGAGAGCAGAGATATGGAGAAAACCGACCAGGCAGGAACGCAGCAGCAGACGACTTTGCAAATTACCGGGATGACCTGCGCCGCTTGCGCCAACCGGATTGAGAAGGGGCTCGGCAAGCTCGATGGCGTCATCGAAGCAACCGTTAATTTCGCACTGGAACAAGCGTCGGTCACGTATGACCCGGATCAAATAAAGCTCCAGGATATGGAGCAAAAAATCGAGGCGCTTGGTTACGGTACCGTCAAAGAAACGGCCGATTTCCAAATCGGCGGCATGACGTGCGCGGCTTGTGCGACCCGCATCGAGAAAGGGCTCGGCAAGCTCGGCGGCGTCACTCGCGCGAATGTGAACCTGGCGCTCGAGACCGCCCGTATCGAGTACAATCCGGCCCAAGTGTCGATAACCGACATGGTGCGCAAGGTCGAGCAGCTAGGCTACACCGCCGCCCTGAAGCAAGAGTCCCGGGAAAGCGGGGACCACCGGCAGCAGGCGATCCGCAAGATGCGGATGAAGCTGCTCGTATCAGCCCTCCTTTCCCTGCCTTTACTGTGGGCGATGGTCGGTCACTTCTCCTTCACGTCCTTCATCTGGGTGCCGGCTCTGTTCATGAACCCGTGGTTCCAGCTCGCGCTGGCCACACCGGTACAATTCGCGATCGGCCGCCAGTTTTATACCGGCGCTTACAAAGCGCTGCGCAACGGCAGCGCCAACATGGACGTGCTGGTGGCGTTGGGCACTTCAGCGGCTTATTTTTACAGCCTTTATCTTACGGTCCAATCGTTGAACGCTCACGGGCATCAAGTCGAGTTGTACTATGAAACAAGCTCCGTCCTGATCACGTTAATATTGCTCGGCAAACTGTTCGAAGCGCTGGCCAAGGGACGTTCTTCCGAAGCGATTAAATCTTTGATGGGGCTGCAAGCCAAGACGGCGCTTGTCTTCCGCCAAGGGCAAGAGCTGGAAATCCCGGTGGACGAAGTGATGGCCGGCGACGTGATCATCGTGAAGCCGGGCGAGAAAATTCCGGTGGACGGCCTCGTGCTTGAAGGAACGTCCTCCGTAGACGAATCGATGCTGACGGGAGAAAGCATTCCCGTGCAAAAAAACGCCCAAGACCGTGTCATCGGAGCTACATTAAACAAGAACGGCATGCTTAAAATCCAGGCGACAAAAGTCGGCAAAGAAACCGCACTGGCGCAAATCATTAAAGTCGTCGAGGAAGCGCAGGGCTCCAAAGCGCCGATTCAACGGGTAGCGGACGTCATCTCCGGCATCTTCGTGCCGATCGTTGTCGGGATCGCCCTCGTCACGTTCCTCGTCTGGTTCTTCTTCGTCGAACCGGGCGAATTCGCCGGGGCGCTGGAGAAGGCGATCGCCGTGCTCGTCATTGCCTGCCCTTGCGCGCTGGGACTAGCGACGCCGACTTCCATCATGGCCGGCTCGGGGCGTTCCGCAGAGCTTGGCATCCTGTTCAAGGGCGGCGAGCACCTCGAGGCGACGCACAGAATCGACACGATCGTCCTGGACAAAACGGGCACGGTAACGAAGGGCAAACCGGAATTGACCGACGTGCTGCCTGCCGAAGGCATCGACCCATCCAGCTTCTTGCGTTGGGTGGGCGCCGCGGAACGCAACTCCGAGCACCCGCTAGCCGAGGCGATTGTGGCAGGCGTCCAAGAGCAGGGCCTTGCCCTGCCGGAAGCCGGGCAATTCGAGGCGATTCCCGGCTTCGGCATTCGCGCCGAGGTGGAAGGCAAGCAGATTGCCATCGGCACCCGGAAGCTTATGACGCAGCTTGGCGTTAGCCCCGGCGCGGCGCTTGAGACGATGAGCATGCTTGAAGAGGCTGGCAAAACCGCCATGCTGGTCGCCGTGGACGGTACCTATGCAGGGATGGTGGCCGTCGCCGATACGATCAAGGAGACATCGAAAGAGGCGGTTGCCCGCCTGCAGGCGCTCGGGATCGAAGTCATGATGATCACCGGCGACAACGAACGGACGGCTCGGGCGATTGCCGCGAAAGCCGGTATCGACCGGGTGCTGGCCGAGGTGCTGCCGGAAGGAAAAGCCGCCGAAGTGCGCAAGCTGCAAGACGCCGGCCGCAAGGTGGCGATGGTCGGCGACGGCATCAATGACGCGCCTGCGCTTGCGACAGCGGACATCGGCATGGCGATCGGCACCGGAACGGACGTCGCCATGGAAGCGGCTGACGTAACGTTGATGCGGGGCGATCTTAACAGTATTCCGGACGCCATCTTTTTAAGTAAAAAAACGATGAGCAACATCCGCCAAAACTTGTTTTGGGCGCTCGCCTATAACGTGATTGGCATTCCGATCGCAGCAAGCGGCTTTCTCGCCCCTTGGCTCGCGGGAGCCGCCATGGCGCTCAGCTCCGTCTCGGTCGTGCTGAACGCGCTGCGCCTGCAGCGGATGAAGCTCTAATTCCCACCTTCGACAAGCCGGGCCTTGATGGTCCGGCTGTTCCGGTTTTGCTTGGCAAAATGGCCAACCAGGGATCAGCTGTCTTTTTCCGCTTCTCTCTTGACTCCCGATCCTCTATAATGAGGAATGGTGGACAATAGAGAGTATATGGGAGTGTGAGGAAATTGAACGACTTTTGGTCGGCCGTCATTCTGGGCATTGTGGAAGGATTGACGGAGTTTTTGCCCGTATCTTCGACGGGTCATATGATTTTGACGGCGCACTTGATTGGTTTCACGGGCGAAAAGGCGAAGACGTTCGAGATCGTTGTACAACTGGGTGCCGTTCTAGCCGTATTTGTCTTGTATTGGCGGAGGTTTTTCGGCTTTCTCAACTTGAAGCAAAGCCTCTCGAACAGCGGTCGAGTCAACCTGATTCATATCGCGCTGGCCATGCTGCCTGCGGTCGTCGTGGGCTTGGCGCTGCACGATTTGGTCAAGAAATATTTGTTCGGACCGGGAACTGTGCTCATAAGCCTGGTGGCCGGAGGAATTCTGATTATTATAGCCGATCGGGCCCGCGTGCGCGTGACGGCCGAGACGATGGACGACATTACATATAAGCAGGCGTTCGGGATCGGCTTATTTCAATGTTTAGCGTTATGGCCGGGTTTTTCACGCTCGGGCTCGACCATTTCCGGAGGGATATTGCTCGGGACGAGCCAGAAGGCGGCAGCTGAGTTTACGTTCATCGTGTCCGTGCCGATCATGTTCGCCGCGACCTTCCTGGATTTATACAAAAGCCGGGATTTGTTGTCCATGGACGACTTAGGTCTTTTCGTTACAGGGCTGGCCGCTTCCTTCATCGTCGCGATGATCGCCGTGGTGACCTTCCTGAACATCATTAAACGACTGAGCCTATCGTGGTTTGCGTATTACCGTTTTGTGTTAGCGATTGTATTTTACCTCATTCTGTTCTTATAAAACGGGCCATTATTTAGAGACCCCCCGTTAATTGTCCATACCGATTCCCGCTCAGGACATATATTGAACCATGTTCGCGGGAGAGTGACCCACGGCTAACTCAACAGAGGGAGTGGATCGCGAATGGGTGCTGCGGGTGCAGGCTTCGGATGGGGCGGCGGTTACTTTACGACAACGGGCGTTATTTTGGTTCTCTATATTTTGCTTGTCATCATCTTGTTTGCCGGTCTCTATTTCATCTAAGTGACGAGACTGTCCTCGCCGCATCGCGAATTTCCCGCGATGCGGCTTTTTGGCCATTATCCAGGGAGTCTAGAAAAATAAGCCGGGTAAGGTTGACATTAGCGTTGAGAACCATTATCATTGATTTATAAGGAATTGAGAATGATTATCATTGATGATAAATACATAGATAAGGGAGATTAGAGCATGCCGTCGATATTGGTCGTAGGCGCCGATCATTTGGGCAATATGCCCGAACATTTGGCGGAAATCGGATTTGATGATGTGGTGCATATGTCGGGTCGCAAGTGCCAAATGGTGCGTAAAGGTATTCCGGATAAGGTTGACGCGGTGCTCGTGCTGACCGATTACGTCAACCACAATTTGACCAAAGTGATCAAGCAGCAGGCGAAGGATCAGGAAGTGCCGATTTATTACGCTAAGCGTTCATGGTGTTCCGTGAAGAAGGCGCTGTGCGACTGTGCCGACAGCTGCGAATGGTTGAATAAATAAGAAGTCGGAGCTCGCCCGGCGCACCGCCGGACTCCGAAGCGACGTCCGGTCTTGTGCCGGGCGGTTTTCGCGTTTTCTGGTTGTCATGTATACTAGAGCTATCGGTGACTATCAGAATAAAGGAGCTTACGCCTTTGAAAAAGTTCTTGTTAGGCATGATGTGCGGTGCGGCGCTGACCGCTTCCACAACGCTGTATGCGGCAGACGGGGTTTGGGCGCTGTTGTTTCCGGTCAAGTTTCAATTCGACGGCGAAAGCCGTGACATCGAGTCCCGGTTTACGGTGCTCAATTACGAGGGGCATACGTATGTGCCGCTGCGCTTGATGACGGAAGAGCTTGGAGCGGGCGCCGCTTATGATCAGAAGACGCGAACCGTATCCGTCGTGAAGGAGCCTGTAGGCGGGACGGAGGCCGAGCGGAAAGTATGGGCTGCGCAGTATAGGTTGGAGCGGGGCATGGGGAGCAAGGACGTTAAGCGATGGTTCGGCGACCCGTCTCAAGTGACGTGGATCGATAGCTCGAGCCAGCAGATCTGGCGGTATGATCTCGGAGCCAAGACCGATTATCGCTTCGGGAGCTTGAACGAGACCGACGTGCAAGGACTGAAGCGGGGAGACTTGGACGCACAGCTGTTCATTCGTTGGAACGGCGAAGGCCAAGTAGACCGTTATGATTTGTGGTATACGTCCCGAGCGGATAACGGAGAGCGGCATATTTATACCCATATCGTGTATCCGGACGGATCGACGGCCGGGGCGCTCTATGAATAGCGGCCGTATAGGTTGAACAACTCGGGATACTTCCACGACCAGACTTGCTCAAGAGCCGGCCTTCCCCTTGGAGGAGGACCGGCTCTTCGTCATGACATGGACATCGAGGCGCTCAGCACAACGAAAAACACGATAGCGAAGATCAAATAAAGGACGATCGCGATCGCGGCGATAATTAAGGCGGCTCTCGCATAGTTTCGCTTGTTCGGGTTGGTGCCTTCTCCGAACCCCCAGACGAACAGCATGATGATGTTGACGATCGGAATGGCCAGAATGATCATCGTCAAGATCCAATCCTTGACCGAAAGCTCCTTCGCTTCGCTGCGGTCGATTGTGTGACCCGAAGGCATTCTCCTCACCTCTCTCAAAAGTTATACCTTACCACCATATGTACGTCTTCGCCGTAACATGCAAACGGCCAAAGGTTTCCCTTTGGCCGTAGTTTTGTGCTTTTAGTCAGATTAGATCAACCATGCACGGCTTACGATTACCAACAAGATGAAGAGAACCAAGATGACACCAGTCGATGTAAAACCTCCGCAAGAACAAGAGAAACCACCCATTGTTCATTCCTCCTCTAGAGTTGTTGTTGTTGTGGAGCGTGAGCTCATTAACACATAATCATACTATGTCGCAGGGCATTCGGCTGGATGGGCGAATGCCGCGCAGCCATTGAAAATGGGCAGTCGAACCCATCTTCACACCCGCCTGCTCACGAACGACGTCTGTGTAACAGGCGCTTTTTGCGTTTCTACGGAATTCTTCACCCCTTCCGGTGCAAATATAGAAGAAATATAGTGCGTTGCTTGGGCAATTTCAAAGGCTTTGCGCAAAATAAAGGGGCTGCTGTCCTTTTTTGTAAAAAGTCCGAAACTCTTTCCGTGCTTCGGCAGTCTATACTAAGTACAGAAGGAGGCGGAATCCATGAGCATTATTTTTATCCTGTTTGCGGTGTTCGCAATCGTCGTGATCGTAAGCTCGATAGGTAGAAGGAGCGGGCATTCCGGGCCGGGCAGGCGGCATCGCAGCGGGGAAAGCTTCATGTTCCCGCCTGTGTCGTCGTCTTTGGAGGACGACATGGCCCGCCGTCATCATCATCATTATAGCGGTTCGGGCGACCTCGATTCGAGACGCTCCACCGATTCAGGCAGTAGGGGCGGCGGGGCTGACGGCGGCGGAAGCGGCTGGGGTGGAGGAGACAATGGCAGCAGCAGTGGCGGCGGCGGTGGAGATACCGGAAGCAGCAGCAGCGGTGGCGGCGGTGGTGGAGATACCGGAAGCAGCAGCGGTGGCGGCGGCGGAGATTGATGGAAGGAAGGGAAGATGAACGGGAGATGAACGAAATGAACGAAACGTACCGAGAGCGACTGCTGGAACGCGCACGAACGTATGCGCAGGAGGAAATGGGGCGAGACAGCAGCGGTCACGACTGGCAGCATACGGCCCGGGTGGCCCGCACGGCACGCCTGCTCGCAGAGCGTGAGCAGGCGGATGCCTTCCTATGCGAGCTGGCCGCGCTCGTGCACGACATTGCGGACGAGAAGCTGAATCCGAGCAAGGAAGCCGGATTGGATAAAGTGAATACATGGCTGATCGAGAATGGCGCGGCTGAGCCGGATCGCCTGCATGTGATGGACATCATCGCCAATATGTCTTACAACGGCGGACATGGGGGGCAATTGTCTACCCTGGAGGGACGTATCGTTCAGGATGCGGACAGGCTTGATGCGTTGGGTGCGGTAGGTATCGCGCGAACCTTTGCCTATTCGGGCTGGAAAGGGCAGCTGATTTTCGACCCGGACCTCCGCCCGCGCGATTCGATGAGTCAAGAGCAGTACCGCAAGCAGCCGAGTACGGCGATTAATCATTTTTACGAGAAGCTGTTGAAGCTGAAGACGAAGATGAACACGACGGCCGCCCGTGAGCTCGCGGAAGAGCGTCATCGGTATATGGAGGCGTTCCTGGCGCAGTTTTACCGGGAGTTGGGCGTGGAGAACGACTGGGGGACAAGCGTCAGCGCAAAAGACGTGAAGTAATTTCCGGAGCGGACTATGGACGAATCGTAACGCGGTCGCCCACGAAGACGAGCCTGGATAACGCGATTACATCTGCATTGTGCATGCGGATGCAGCCGTGGGAGGACAGTTTTCCGATGGAGGAAGGGTTATTGGTGCCGTGTATTCCGTAATGCGGCTTCGATAACCCTAGCCAGTAGGCGCCAAAAGGCCCTCCGGGGTTCGGTTCTTTGTTAATAATGGTAAATTCGCCGCTGGGCGTGCCGGTCAACATGGTGCCGATGCCGACCGGATACGTCCGATAAACGCGGTTCCCTTCTAACACGTGCAGCTTTCGATCCGAAAGATCTATAATGATACGATAGGTAGGCACAACCAACATCTCCTTTTTCCGAGATGTTACAGTGTACGCAAGCTCGATCCCAAGCGCGCCTTCCTAAGTTAGCCATCCACCTGAGCGATCAGCATCCCGTCCCTGACTACGACCGGATAAGCAGCCAAGCTGCGGGCAGGTACGTTCAGACAAGCGCCCTTATGCGGATCGAAAGACCAGCCGTGCATCGGGCAGACCAACTCTTCATCCTCGATGTCGACAAGCTGGCCGGCGTGCGGGCATTTGCGGGAGACGAGCCGGTAAACGTCACGGTCTTTCAGAAGAAAGCAGGGACGTTGTTCGACCTCGACCTCGACAGGCAGCTTTTGAAATTGCTGCTCTGCGCCCAATACGATTTCTTTCATCCCCTCACCTCAAGCTCCCTAATTCGACATGGCCCGTTCGTCCTCCTACCGGTTACCCGATCGGACTGAAAATTTTACCATCCCACGGCAGCGCTTTCTTAAACCGTGACTCGTCGTGGATTCGGTACGGCGTCAGCAGAGGGAACTGGTACATCTCCCACACTTTGCACTTGTGCACATCGAGCCCGGAGCGTTCGATAATCGCGTTGACGGCCCGCCGGGCGGCTTCGTTCGCACCTTCCATGGTGGCGAGGTCCGTATTTGTTTTCACGTAATCCGAGGCGAGGAACAAGTTGGGGATGGCGGTGTATGCCTGCGGGCGCAAATTCCACGTGTAAACCTTGTTCACAAGCAGCGGCTCCAAATTGACCGCAACCCCGTCCGGATTCGGCAAATGCACATCCTCGTCGAGGAACCACGAATGCACGTTGTCGTCCTCCAGGACGACGGCTCCGTTCACGTTCAAGCTTTGCTTCAGCTGCGTCCACACTTCTTGCATCACTTCTTCGCGCGTGCACCTCTTCGCGGGTTTGCCGAAGAGGACGCCCGGTGCCTCCCAGTCCGAAATGTCCACGGACAACACGCCTTGAACCATGCCGTCGCCATAATCGGCCAAATCGAAATCAGGCCAAAATTGCTTCTGCGACACGCTGGTCAGCGCCCAAGGCGAATCCATATAGATCATATGGCCGTGGATGATCGGAACGTCCCGCTTCAAATAAAACTGGATGCCGTTCATCCAATCGACATCTTCCGCCAGCTGCCGAATTCCGTCGAGCGTCGGGTCGGCGTGCAGCATCTCGTCAGTGACAAATTGCGCCATCACTTCAACGGGGAAAGCCGCGACGTAATAATCCCCCTGCACCTCGCAGGTTTGCCCGTTCTCCGTAATCGTCGCCCCGCTGATGACGCCGTTCTCGCAATGAATGCGCTCGACCTTGGCTTCCAGATGGTAGTCGACGCCGAGACTTTGCAAATACTCAAGCCACGGGTGAAGCCACACTTCGTTCGTCGGTCCGTCCAACAGCCGATCCGCGCTGCCGCCGGGCACGACCATGTCAAGCATAATTTGGGCGCCAACGGCCCCGACCGTGCTGGTGTTGGCTTCCCGCGCTTTAGCTGCGACCAGAATGCGCGTCATCCCGGCGAATACACGGCGAAACTGGGCCGACTGCTCATCGGCGTTGATAAAGCTCCACCACGGGATGTTCTGGTACTGCTGCTGCCGGCGATCGTCGGAGCTGGTCATGACCTGCCAGATGCGCTCCATGTACAGGCGGATCTCCTCATCGGTCAGTCCGAGATTATTGTCGAACAGCGACTTGAATGCGTCCTTCACATCTTCAATGGAATGTGGAAACTCGGTGAGAAACTCCACCGGAGGCCCGTCCACCCGAGCCAGTCCGAGCCGTGTGCCTTCGACTAAATTGCCGGCGACGCCCTGCTCGTTATCCCCGTAAGGAATCCGTTCCATCGTATCGACAATATGCTTATAGAAACGCGGAAAAAACCGGAATCCATGCTCTCCCGGCAAATCCTTCCGTCCCTCCGTACCGCTTCCCGGCACCGGCATGGAACGGGCTTTACCCCCGGGCAGCCTGCGCATCTCGTACACGGCTACCTCAAACCCTCGTTCCGCCAATTCCTGGGCCGCACTCATACCGGCGACTCCGCCTCCCAATACGACAACCTTCGCGCTCATCGACACCGCTCCCCTAATTATGTATCCCTAGATCTTTTATACCATGAATACATAGGCCTAAGGAATCAAGTTTTGATTAAAATGAGAAAAATAGCAAAAAAAGCGATATTTTACAAAAAGAAACCCCCTCAACCGTCGACAAGGCCGCGAATGTTGTAAAACAACATTCGGCTTGTCCGAAGAGGGGGCTTTAATAATATGCAATTGTCGAATTGCAGCGGGTGCGGCAAACTGCAAACCGGCCGTTTCGAAACGTTATGCACAGATTGCTTGAAGAAACACATTGAGGTTTCGCATCAGATCAAACATTATCTGCAGCTGCATCCGGGAGCCAGCTTGATCGACATTTGCCAGCACACCGGATTGCCGCTGAGCATGGTTAACGAGATCATCAAGCGGGTGTAATCCTCACCAGCGCCAGATCCTGTAAAGCTTCAAGGAATAACAGGCACCGGCGATATGCTGCTCCTTCTCCGGTAACGTTTAGCCCGCGTTCCGGTTTACGTCGTCCGGCAGCCTTACCCGGATTAGCCCTTCAGCCTTCTGCCTTCAGCGAGCATGCCGATCGCTTTCTCAATCCGTCCGGCACGGGTTTCCGGTTTCTTGGCGGAGACGATCCAGTCGACATACTCCTTGCGATGGGAATACGAAGCTTGCTCGAACCTGGACTCAGCTGCCGGATGCTGGCGCAGAGCGGCTGACAAGTCGTCCGGCACCTCGATCGTTCGCTCTTCCGTATCCCGTTCCATAGATACCTTCACGGTATCTCCGGATGCGGCTCCTGCAGCCTCCCTCAGCTCGCGTTTCACGACCAAGTAGTGTATGCCATCGCCCTGCGGCATGACCGAGCTTCGGTAAGGCACGCCGTTCACGGTTCCTTTGACCTTGACTTGGCCCTTGGCGCCGAACACGCTTTCCACCTGAAACGGCACCTTCACATACGTCCATGTTCCGATTCCTTCCGGTCGGTGAAGCTTGGCTTCAAACTCCATCTTGCGCATCTCCCTCGCTCCCTCTTTCCATCTCGCTTCCCCATCTTCCTGAACTTCCCTTAAAAATCGCTGAGCAGGATGCCCGGCTGACCTCTCAACCAGCGAACGTGTGTTTGACAGGCATTATACCACATCACGCTTGCCGCCGAAAATAAGCCATGCCGCCGTCAGCAGCGCCAAACAGATTGCGCAGGCGCTGCTGAGGCCGTCCGGTCCGAGCGCAGCGAGCAGACCGACGGCGGCCAGCGGCCCAAGCGCGGCCCCGACGTCGATGACGACGGTATACGTGGTCATGAAGGTAACGGCGGATCGGCCTGCAGCTGCATCCGAAGCCATGGCGTCGGTCAGCGTCGTGATCGCGGTGCTGGCCAGCATGACGCCGAGCAGCGCGAGCAGCCAGAGCGGCAGCGGCACCGGCGCGGCCAGCAGCGCGAACGAGACCGCGCCAAGGCCTAGCACGGCGGCATAAAGTCCGCGCCGGTCGGGCAGGGCGTCGGAGCGCTTGCCGATCCACGGCGAGAGCAGCGGCGACCAGCCCCAGCGGATCGCCTGCGCGATCCCGGCGAGGGAGGCGGCGCCCAAGCTCGCGCCAAACAGCGTGATCGCCGTTCCATTCGGCAAGCGGGAGGCGAGCAGGGGGCTGAGCCCGGCCAGGAGGATGCCGAAGAAGACGAACCCCATCCCCAAGCCGGAGCTTAGTGTAAGCACGGCAAAGCGTGAGCTTCGCAGGGAGGCGGCCGTTCGCTGGGGCGGCTGCGTTTCGGGCTGTTTCGCGCCAGCTTTGCTGTGAGCGGCCCGCGCAGGCAAGCGGCGCCAAGCTAGCGGCAGAGCGAGCAGCATAACAGCGCCGAGAGCCGCTGCGACGAGGCGCACGCCGAGCACGTCGGCCAGCATGCCACCCAACAGCATGCCGGCCAGGCTGCCCATGCCCATAATGCCGTTGTACCGGCCCAGCAGTTGTCCGCGATTGTCGCCGCCGCCGGGGGCGGACGCATCGAGGATGACGAGGTAACCGCCGATCCGCAGCAGCGACCAGGCGGCCCCCCATAAGGCGCGTGCCGCGAGCAGCAGGGCAAAGCCGCTTCCCAGGCCGAACGCCAATGTGGTCAGGCTGGCCGCTGCGACGGCTGCGGTGATGCCGACGCGGATGGGCATCCGGGCGTACAGCCAGCCGATCAACGGACCGAGCGGCAGCCGGACCAGCCGGTTGACCGACAGCAGGAGGCCGATTTGCCAGAAGGAATCCAGTCCGTACTGCTGCATACCGTAGACCGGCAGCACAATGTACAGCATGGAGTCGCCCAACAAGCAGACGCCCGTAATCCAGGCGATCGCGATAGGCGCGTGTCGTGTATCGTTCATATTGGCGAAACCCGCTTTCTGCGTGAAGTGATATGGTTTATTGTACGTAGAAAAAAGGGTACGAAAAGGGTAAACTAAACGTAAATAATTTCCCCCTTTTCTCGGCAGGGCGGTGAAGGAGTTGAGCGGCGTATGAGGCTGGAGGAACATTACCTGGAGTTGTATCGCGGCCTGCGGCTCCGGTTGACGGATCGTCAGGCGGAGGTGACGCTTCCCGAGCTATCGCAGCTGCTGCATTGCTCGGAACGGAACGTGAAGCTGCTGCTTCGACGTATGCGGGAGCGGCTGTGGATCGAATGGCGCGCCGGGTTAGGACGCGGTCACCGTTCCAGACTGACGTTCGCGGTCGACCCGGAGTCGATACTGGCGGCGGAGACGGAACGGCTTCTGGCTGAAGGCCGCTTTCAAGAAGTGATGGCATTGACCGAACGGGGGGTTTTTACGGACGAGGGCGCGGCCCGAATGGACGTTTTGCTGCGGGAGGCTTTCGGTTACCGCCTGCAGCCGGGGAGCGGAACAAGCGCCGAAGGCGTGCTGCGTTTTCCGGCTTATCGGATTCCCGCCGCGCTGGACCCGGCTTACACGACCCGGCGAACGGAGCTGCATCTCTTGCGGCAATTGTTCGATACGCTGCTCGTCTACGACGAACTTTCCGGGCGATTCCGACCGGGCCTGGCTCACGAGGCGGAGCGAAACGAGGCCGGAGACCGATGGGTCTTTTATTTACAGAAGCACGTCCGCTTTCACCACGGCAAGCCGTTCACCTCAAGGGATGCAGCGTTTACGTTGCGCAGACTTACCGATCCGGACGCCGGGTCTCCATACGCCTCGTTGTTCGCCATAGTGAGCGGCATCGAATGTTTGGACGAGCATCGTTTGCTGGTCCGCTTGCATGCGCCTGCGCCCTATCTAGGCTCGCTGCTGGCTTCTCCGGCCGCGTCGATTGTACCGGCGGAGCTGCCTGCCGACTTTGCTTCGCTGCCGGTCGGAACGGGGCCGTTTCGGTTAAAACGGCCCAACGCCCGCGGCCTGATTCTGGAGGCGTTCGCGGATTATTACTTGCGTCCGGCTCATGTGGACCGGGTGGAGATGTGGCGGTGGCAGCCGATCCGATCGAACGACGGAGCCGTTAGGCTTGAGGGCGATAACGAAGTGGGCGAGTTGAATTTTCGCCATTATCGGGAGCGGGAGGAGGCGGCGCTCGGCCCTCGGTGGCGCGAGGTGGAGCGGATAGACCGCGGCTGCAAATACGTGTGCCTAAACCTGGGCAAGCCCGGTCCGCTGAACGATCCGGCAATGAGAGCATGCATCTTTCGCGCGCTCCGCGATCCGGCCTTTGTTCGGCAGCTGGGCGGCAACCGCGGCGATTTCGCCGATACGTTCATCCGGTACGAAGAAGCAAATGGACAGGCTCCATATTCGGATACGGGTAAAGTCACCGATGCAGGTACAAGCACGAGTACGAGTACGGGTACGGGCACGGAGTTAACCGGCCGTATGCAGACTGAATGGATCGTTGGAGCCCGGCAGGCCGAACCGGCTGAACAAATCGAACCGGCAACAACGGTTGTCCGTCCGGATCGCCCCTTGCGCATTGTGACCTACCCGGGGGCCGGCCACGAACGGGACGCCGAATGGCTTGAAGGCAGACTTGTGGAATTCGGAATTGCCGCAGAGGTCGAACAGGTCGAATACGAACGCCTGCTGGATGAGGAAACGCTCGCCCGCGCCGATCTTTTCTTATTGGAGCAGCCCGTCGGAGAAGACGCCGAATGGACGCTGCTTACGATTCTGGCGAATCCGGGCGGCCCGGTCCGGCGCTGCTTGCCCGTCTCGACCGAACGGGAGGTCGGGGAGCGGGTTACATATGCGCTTCGGCACGCGAACCGGGAGCGGCGCTTGCGCGAACTGAGGGAGATCGAGACCAAGCTTATCGAAGAGCGGTTTGTCGTACCTTGGTACCGCTGGCGGCAGACTGCCTCTTTTCCGCAGGAGCTGGAGGGGGTTTCAATTAATGCGCTGGGTTGGGCCGATTACAGGAACGTATGGTTTCGCGCGGGTTTGAAGGACGAAGCGATGTCGTCAGCCGAGAGAATAACGCCATGATAGGCTGAAAATAGCGTGAGTCGAAGAGCGGAACGTCAAGGACGGCGGCGGTCGCAACCGCACAATGCTCCAAGCGTGAGCGGCGTTGCGGCCCTCGTGTTCAGGTGCTTCGTGGCGAAAGCTTTGAAAAACCGTTCGTCCGAACGGTTTTTCAAAGCTTTTATCACTGGGGTGGCTTGTTGTCCGGAGTCTGCTCTTTGGAGCCGTTGAACAGCGCTTCGGTGAGCGACTTCAGTTTATCCATCAGCTTGCCGTAGCCGAAGCCAACCAGGAACGCAATGCCGATTTTGGCATAAACGCTGTTACCCGTTTGCAGCAGCATAATGCCGCTTTGAAACAGCACGATCGTCATGACGGAAGCCCCGGCGCATTTGATCGGGCGCAGCAAATACCAGACCAGCCACCGCTCGGTCAGTTGATCGTAATATTCATGCAGCAAGCGCAAAGCGTACAGCGTGCCGCCGATGGCGCCGGCTAATGCGTAATAAGCGTAGTGCTCCAAACCGGCCATATGGACGCCGAGTACGGAGGTTACCGTGCCGCTTTTAAGGAGTCCCCCGAACCAAAAGCTGCCGACGAACCAAGCGAGCAAATAACCGATGATGCCGAACTTATAACTGGGACGTACCGGAATCATGGATGTCCCTCCTTTGCTTGTACCGGATGGTACATCATATGCAGGAGGCTTTCGCTGCGTGTTTGTTGTCTGCTTCCCGGGTATGCCTATAAACAAATGCTTTACTTTATTAACGCATTAATGTAATATTTATTTATTGAAGTAAAGCAATAAAGCAGATTATGCGAAAAGGAGTCTCGATCACGCTATGAACAACGATCAACGAATGCAGGCAGAAGCGCCGGCACAGGGCGAGGTGCGGCCGCGCAAAGTGTTGGACCGCTTGAAGCCTTACTCGCCGGGCAAGCCGATTTGGGAGGTGCAGCGGGAGCTTGGACTCGAACGCGTCGTTAAGCTCGCTTCCAACGAAAATCCGCTCGGTCCGTCCCCCCGGGCGCTGGAGGCGATCCAAGCGGCGCTCCCGGACATTCACCGGTATCCCGACACGCAGTCGGTGCTGTTGAAGGAAGCGCTGGCGCAGGAGCTGCAGCTGCGGACGGAGCAGCTGGTTGTGACGAACGGGGGGGACGAGCTGATCACGCTGCTCTCCGAAACGTTCCTCGAGCCCGGCGACGAGATCGTGGCGCCCTCCCCGACGTTCAGCGAATATGAATTCGGCGCGCACCTGATGGATGCGCGCGTTGTCTCCGTTCCGCTTGCCGAAGGCTTCCGCTATGAAGCCGCTTCGCTGCTAGCCGCCGTGAACGAGCGGACCAAGCTGGTCTGGCTGTGCTCCCCGAACAACCCGACCGGCACCTACATGCCCCGGCAGGAGCTGGAGCGTCTTCTGGCCGGGCTGCCGCAGGGCGTTCTGCTCGTGTACGATGCGGCTTATTGCCATTATACGGCCGCTGAGGATTATACCGACGGATTGGAGTTCGTCCGGGCCGGCAGGCCGGTTATTGTGCTCCAAACGTTCTCCAAAGCATACGGACTGGCCGGAATTCGCGTCGGCTTCGGCGCTGCGCCGGAAGCGATTATCCGCCGCATTATGCAGGTGAAAGAGCCTTTCAACGTCAACGCGCTTGCCCAGACGGCAGCAGCGGCTGCGCTATCCGACAAGGAGCATGTGCTCCGTTCGAGAGCGCTTAACGCACAGGGAAGGGAGCGGCTGTACGCAGGCTTGGACCGGCTCGGGCTCGCCTATACGCGAAGCATGAGCAACTTTGTGCTGGTCGAGCTGGGAGCGCGCGCCCATGAACAGTTCCGGGCGCTGATGGCCAAAGGGGTTATCGTTCGTTACGGCGATATATGGGGGCTGCCGCGGCATATCCGGGTTAGCATCGGCACCGAGGAGGAGAACATTTTTTTCCTCGAATGTCTCGAACAAGTCCTTCAAGAATCGCGATAAGCGAGAGCGGGAAGAAACAAGGGACGGAGCGAATCGCACGCATTCGCTCCGTCCCTTGTTTCGGGTTATTCTGCTCTAGCTTATGGCTGTTCACCTGCCGGTAGAACCCCATGTCAGCAGCTGCCCATGGCCCGGTCAACGTTCAAGCCGGCTTTTGCGCCATTCCCGCACAAGCCGCACGATCGTGACGATGCCCAGACCGAAGGCGACGGCGATGCCGGTCATGGCTACGAGCAAGGCCATGTACTGAAACGCCGAATAGTTTGCGAAACGGCTAAGATCAGTCGGCTCCTTCAAATCTTCGACGACCAGGTTCATGCCGAAAATACCGCTGACGACCGTGTAAATCGTCAGGATGAGCAGCAAATAATTCGAGCGTTTGGCAGCGAAGTTTTCCTCGTATTTGAACAAATCGTCCAGCGTCCGTTTCACGTCCCCGTACAACGTTTCGATCCCCAGACGCTCGCGCAGCCGAACGTACATGTCTTTGCCTTGCGACTGCGATACCGCTTCTATAAAGAAATTTTTCGACGAGAACGTCGTAATATCGCGAATCAGCTTCTCGATTTTATCCGGGTCCTTATCGATCTGCACATGGGAGTAACGGTTGGATAATTTGAGGAGTACAATTTTGTGAAAAAGATTGATCAGCAGCGCGTAATAGTATTCGCCGTACATATGGCTGACGAGCTGCTTCACCCGGTGGCCGGATTGTCTCGTAAGACAGACGAACGACGTCTCTTCAATCATATACCACGTTTCCGGCGACCAACGGTCGTATATGCGCTCGCTGCAGAAACGTTCGATATAGGCGGTGTTGCAGGCGCTGACGTAAGGCCTGCCCCGATCGTCCATGCCGTCGAGCCGGGAGGCTCTGTAAGCGTCGACCGTCGTGATTTCTTCCTGCCGTTCGAAGGCAAGCAGGCCCTGCACATACATCCGCTCATCGACAAAATAGGGGAGCTTCTCGAAGAACGATTCTTCCAGGTCCGACTCGTCCAGGAACCGTGTCAACGCCGGCACGACCGTTTTGAAAATAAAGTCCTCCACTTCCTCGGACTCGCAGTCCGCCGCCCCGATGCGGATGTTCCGCTCCGCCTCGTTCATGCTTTGCAGCATGCGAAACCGGCTGGCGAACGCCAGCGCCTGCGAGAACGTGAACGCAGGCTCGCCCCCATCCGTCAATTCCACCCGCAAGGTCAGAAAGCCGATATCGAAGGGGCAAACGAACATGTCCGCGGCATGCAGATGAAAGCGCCAATGGTGTTCATTCGCGGTCATGCGGCACGGCAAATCGATGCGTTTGGAATAACGCCGAAAGGCGTGTGCATCGGGCTGCCGGGGGAAAATCATATTTTTGGCGAAAGGAAGAAAGAACTTCTCGAGCCGGCGGTGGGAAACTTCGCAACCGCTGCCGTAGAATGCGGTTTCCAGCTCCTCCTGCTGCAGCGAGAAGGTAACGAAGCCGTCCGTGAGCAGCTCGCGTTCCAGCTTGTCCTGACAGTTATGGTCCAAGGAAAACGGAAAAATAAATTGAAATTGAGCGGCCCGCAGCCGCTTCTCGTGAAGAGCGATTCCGCTCATATCCATCTCTCCCTGTCTCGGTGAATCTCTAGTTAAGTAATACACCGAATGGGCCGTTCTCAATCAAAGTGAGCCGGGAACGTGAAAAAGCCTTATCCTGCGGCTGCAAGGATGAGGCCGGACTTAAAGCTTCGGATTCGCGTGACATTTGCGGCATACCGGGTAATAGGCGTCATTCCCGCCGATTTGAATTTGCTCGCCGGTGTAGACCGGTTTGCCTTGCGCGTCGACCCGGAGATTCATGGTCGCCTTGCGCTCGCAAAACCAGCAGATCGTCTTCATTTCTTCAATTTTGTCGGCGTACAGCAGCATATATTTGCTGCCCTCGAACAGCTCGTTCTGAAAGTCGTTTTTCAATCCGAAGCCCATAACGGGAATGCGCAGCTCATCGACGATACGCGCCAGCTGCATGATTTGCTCCTTGCCCAGAAATTGCACTTCGTCGACCAGGATGCAGGAAATGCCTGCGGCGTTCGCTTGCACCGACGCGAACACGTCCGTATGCGCGTAAATGGGAATGGCCTCGCGACGCAAACCGATGCGCGAGGAGACATATCCGACTTCGTCGCGGTCATCGACCGCCGAGGTGAAAATAAGCACGGATTTGTTTTGTTCCTCGTAGTTGTGCGCTACCTTCAAAATTTCTATCGATTTTCCGCTGTTCATTGCGCCGTATCTAAAATACAATTGGGCCATGCGATAGTTACACCCCGCTTGATAGAATGACGCAACCTATCATATCATACGGGTTTGGATTTTGAAATGGGTGAAGCGTTCGGGAAAATTCCCTAAGACCCGACGTAACACAAACGAAAATTCGACAAATTTCGAGGAAATGGCCGCCGGCCATTCGAGGGGAAGCATGATCCGGAGGGACAGGCTTCCATCGGGCGACGGGGAAGGCGCGCACAGCCAAAAACCGCTCTTCCGTCGGGAACAGAGGAGCGGTTTAAGCAGGTTTATCCAATGGGAAGCGTAATTTTCACGACGGTTCCCCGGTCCGGTTCGCTTTTGATTTCGAGACGGCCGTTATGCTCGGTGATGATCTTTTGGCTGATCATAAGTCCGAGGCCGGAGCCGTTCTCCTTTGTCGTAAAGAACGGTTCGCCCAGCCGCTTGAGCACGTCGCCCGGGATGCCCGGACCGTTGTCGGAGAAGACGACTGTCACATAGCGAGGGTCGGTTTGCTCCACGGCGATTTGGATCCTGCCGCCGCCGGTCATCGCTTCCATCGCATTTTTTACAATATTAATAAACACTTGCTTCAATTGATTCTCTTCGCAATGAATGGACGGCAGGTCGCCGTGAATTTGCGTGTCGAACTGAATGTTGTTCAGATTTGCCTGCGATTCAAGCAAGGATACGACGTGGACGAGAATCGGCGAGAGCGGGCGCTGCTGGAACGCGGCGGCTTGCGGCTTGGCCAGCAGCAGCAGTTCATTGATGATTTGTTCGATGCGGTCCAGCTCGGACATCATAATATCCAAATATTGCTCTTTATAATGAGCGCCTGTTTTCATAAACTGCGTAAATCCTTTGAGCGAGGTCAGCGGGTTGCGGATTTCATGCGCCACGCCTGCCGCCAGTTGGCCGGCGACGGATAATTTCTCCGAGTTGCGCAGCAGCTCCTCGGTTTTCTTATGCTCGCTGATATCTCGCCCGATGATGCAGATGCCGGTAATCTCGTTGTCGGAGCCGACAACCGGGGATATCGTCAAGCTGAGATCGAGCATGGCGCCGTCCTTGCGACGGCGCTTGGTTTCGAACCCGGAAATTTGCTTGCCCTGCAACGCTTGGCGGTACAGCAGCTCCGATTCGATCAGCAGCTCGTCCGGAACATTCGGCGGCTGTTCGCCCAGCAGCTCTTCCTTCGAGTAACCGAACGTCTCGACGAACGCTTTATTGACTTGAATAAGCCGGAAATCGGCATCCAAAATCGAGATGTTGTCGGCCGCGTGCTCGATCATGGATTTTAACTGCTGTTTGGTTGCGCGCAGCGTTTCTTCCTGGTTCTTAAGCGCCGTGACATCGCGCAAAAAAATCGACAAACCATTCTTGGACGGATGGCAGCTGACCTCAAGCCACTTGTCAAGCATCTGGAAATAATAAGTGAAATAAACGGGAGCGGCATCATCCATCGCCCGCTGGCATTGCTTATAAAACCCCGAGTTGATCCATTCCGGCAGCACGGTGTGCAGGCTCCGGTTCAGCAGTTCATCGCGGTTGTGCTCAAGCAGCAGCTCCGCGCCTCTGTTCACGTATACGAATTCGTTTTTGCGGTTGAGCATCACGTAGGCGTCCGTCATCATTTCCATTAATGAAGTCATGCGTACGAGCGCTTCGGTTAACGATTCCTCGAGCCCTTTACGTTCTGAAATGTCCTGCGTTTGCAAATAAATATAAGAGGGCAGCGCATTCTCTCCGTACAGACCGTAGGCGTTTACATTTAACCACACGGTGCTTCCGTCCGCCCGTATCCAGCGTAGTTCCGCTTCGTAACGGGGCAATTGCCCGGCGACCATCTGGCTCAAGTGATGCATGCATAATAGAAGCTCTCCCGGGTGGAGCAGCGACTGCAAATTCATCTTCTGCAGCGTTTCGGGTCCGTACCCGAGCTGTCGGCTAAGCGAATCTCCGGCGAGCACCAGGTTGCAGTCCGTATCCAGCAGAACGGCTCCGGCCTGGGAGCTGGTGAAGCTTTTTAAAGCCAATTCGACAAGAATCCCTTCCAAGCTGACGCTTTCGCCCTGCCGCAGCTTCTCAGGCATTCGATCGCGGGCAATCCGGTCATCCATGCCACCATTTCCTCCATGCATTACGATATGCAAATAACATTCGTCAAAAATCTACATATCCCTCTTTTTGGTTGAGAGCAATGTCAGAAATAATCAGATTATATATGAAATTTTAGACAATAAAGCGCTCTTTTTTTAAATTGCTATAATAAGAATGGAATGTTAATATAAGACATATTATCTGTATGGTTCATAGATTTCCACAGTTTGGGCGCGGCGGAGAAGCTCCCATTCTTCCGCATCGATCCCCCTAGACAGCTTCGTACCCATGCCCATCGGACTGGACAGTATTCAACAAAAAATCCGTAGATGAGAGGAAAGCGCGAGGAATGAACAGAACAGGTTTACCCGTGAAGCAAGGTCTTTACGACCCGGCCCAAGAGCATGACGCTTGCGGCATCGGTTTCGTCGCCCATCTGAAAGGTTATCCCTCCCACGATATTGTGACATCGGCGCTTACCGTGCTTTGCAATTTGGATCATCGCGGCGGTCAAGGTTGCGAAACGAATACGGGAGACGGCGCGGGCATCTTATTGCAAATTCCGCATAAGTATTTCCGTAAGGCTTGTGGTACGGAGGGAATCGAATTGCCGGCGGCAGGCCGTTACGGCGTAGGGATGATCTATTTGCCGCAAGAGGTGGAGACTCGCATCGCCTGTGAGCAGCTTGTGGAGCAGGCGGTCCGCGATGCGGGGCAGCGGCTGCTCGGCTGGAGAACGGTGCCGACGAACAATGAAACGCTCGGCGATTCGGCGAAGGGCTCCGAGCCGTATGTCAGGCAAATTTTTATCGGCGCTTCCGAGGACGCGGCGGAGGAGCTCTCCTTCGAACGGAAGCTGTATGTCATCCGC
Organism: Paenibacillus sp. tmac-D7; assembly: GCF_006519665.1. Classification (NCBI taxonomy): domain Bacteria; kingdom Bacillati; phylum Bacillota; class Bacilli; order Caryophanales; family Paenibacillaceae; genus Paenibacillus; species Paenibacillus sp. tmac-D7. The sequence continues at coordinate 178,885 of NZ_VIDW01000005.1, forward strand.
AAAAGTTCCGAGAACGGCGCAAGGCGCCTTGAGGGCGGCGGCGCCTTGTATGTCGCCAGCTTGTCGAGCCGCACGATCGTATATAAAGGCATGTTAACCCCTGAGCAAGTGGACCGCTACTACATCGAATTGCAAGACCCCGACTTCGAATCGGCCTTGGCGCTGGTTCACTCCCGTTTCAGCACGAATACCTTCCCCAGCTGGGAGCGTGCACACCCTTACCGTTACCTCATTCACAATGGAGAGATCAATACGCTTCGCGGCAACGTGAACTGGATGCGTGCCAGACAGGCCGTGTGCCGTACGGAACTGTTCGGCGACGACTACGATGCGATTTTGCCGATCATCGACACGGACGGATCCGACTCGCAGATGTTCGACAATTGTTTGGAATTTCTAATGCTTTCCGGCCGCTCGCTGCCGCATGCGGCGATGATGATGATTCCGGAACCGTGGTCTAAACACGAAACGATGAGCGACGAAAAGAAAGCGTTTTACGAATACCACAGCTGCCTCATGGAACCGTGGGACGGCCCGGCCGCGATCTCGTTCACCGACGGTCGATCGATCGGCGCCGTACTTGACCGCAACGGCCTGCGTCCGGCGCGTTACTATGTCACCAAGGACGACTGGGTCGTGCTCGCGTCCGAAGCGGGCGTGCTGCCGGTGGCGCCGGAGCGCATCGTCTCCAAGCAGCGTCTCCAGCCGGGACGCATGCTGCTCGTCGATACGACGGAAGGCCGGATTATTGCGGACGAGGAGATCAAGGAACGGATCGTGCGGGAGCACCCGTATCGCGAATGGCTGAACGAACATTTGGTTTCGCTCAGCGAGCTGCCGGAGGCCCCGGAGGTGCCCGGCGTATCCGCCGGCGAAGCGCTGCTGCAGCGTCAGCAGGCGTTCGGCTACACGTTTGAGCAATTGCGCAAGGTGCTGGAGCCGATGGCGCGCACCGGTGTCGATCCGATCGGCTCGATGGGCTTTGACGCGCCGCTTGCGGTGTTGTCCGAACGGCCGCAGCTCTTGTACAGCTACTTTAAACAATTGTTCGCGCAGGTGACGAATCCGCCGATTGACGCGAACTTCGAGGAAATCATTACGGCTCAAGGCACGACAATCGGCCCGGAAGGCAGCCTGATCGATCCGAAGCCGGAGAGCTGCCGGCAAATCCGGATCGAAACGCCGATTCTGACGAATGCGGAGCTGGCGAAGCTGCGTCATATCCGACGGGAGGGCTTCCGAACCGCAACGCTGCCGATGGTATTTCCGGCGGCGGACGGCGCGGAGGGGCTGGAGAAGGCATTGGCAGCATTATTCGTGTCGGCGGATGAGGCGATTGCCGGCGGCGCGACGCTGCTCATTTTGTCGGATCGCGGCGTGAACGAGAAGCTGGCGGCGATTCCCGCGCTGCTCGCGGTGTCCGGGCTGCATCACCACTTGATCCGCGAAGGGACGCGTACGAAAGTAGGGCTGCTCGTTGAATCGGGCGAACCGCGCGAGGTGCATCACTTTGCGCTGCTGCTCGGGTATGGGGCCGGCGGGATCAATCCGTATATGGCGATCGAATCGCTTCAGGGCATGATCGATCAAGGGCTGCTGAAGGGCGTTGCCTACGAGAAAGCCGTCTACCACTACGTGAAGGCGGCGACCAAAGGCGTTGTGAAGGTGCTGGCGAAGATGGGCATCTCGACCATCCAGTCGTATCGCGGCGCACAAATTTTCGAAGCGATCGGTTTGGACGCTTCCGTAGTCGACCGTTACTTCACTTGGACGTATACGCCGGTTGGCGGAATAGGCCTGGAGGCGATCGCGCAAGAGGCGCTGCTTCGTCACCGGCGCGCTTTCTCGCCGCAAGAGGGCGTGGATCGGGTGCTTGATACGGGCGGCGAGCTGCAATGGCGCAAGAACGGGGAGGAGCATCTCTATAACCCCGAGACCATTCACGCGCTGCAGACGGCGGTGCGTACGAACAATTATACGATGTACAAAAGCTTCGTGAAGCTGATTCATCAGGAGAACGAGCGTTATATGTCGCTCCGTTCGCTGTTCTCGTTCCGTTCGAATCGCGAACCGGTGCCGATCGAGGAGGTCGAATCCGTCGAATCCATGTTCAGGCGCTTCAAGACAGGAGCGATGTCGTACGGCTCGATATCCAGGGAAGCGCATGAAAGTCTCGCGATCGCGATGAACCGCATCGGCGGCAAGAGCAATACGGGCGAAGGCGGGGAGCATCCGGACCGCTTCCAGCCGGACGGGAACGGCGACCTGCGGCGCAGCGCCATTAAGCAGGTCGCGTCGGGGCGCTTCGGCGTGACGAGTCACTACCTGGTCAATGCCGACGAAATTCAAATCAAGATGGCGCAGGGCGCAAAGCCGGGCGAGGGCGGCCAGCTTCCGGGCTCCAAGGTGTACCCGTGGGTCGCCGAAGTGCGCGGTGTGACGCCGGGCGTTGGCTTAATCTCGCCGCCGCCGCATCACGATATTTATTCGATCGAGGACTTGGCCGAGCTGATCCATGATCTGAAGAATGCCAATCCGCGGGCGCGCATCAGTGTGAAGCTCGTCTCCGAAGTGGGCGTCGGCACGATTGCCGCCGGGGTGGCTAAAGGCAAAGCGGACGTCGTGCTGATCAGCGGCTACGACGGGGGTACGGGCGCTTCGCCGCAAACGTCGATCCGCCATGCCGGTTTGCCGTGGGAGCTGGGCCTTGCCGAAACGCACCAGACGCTTGTGCTGAACAATTTGCGCAGCCGGATTACCGTGGAGACGGACGGTAAGCTGATGACCGGCCGTGATGTTGTGATCGCCGCGCTGCTGGGCGCCGAGGAGTTCGGTTTCGCCACGACGCCGCTCATTGCGCTTGGCTGCATCATGATGCGCGTCTGTCATCTCGATACGTGCCCGGTCGGTGTGGCCACGCAAAACCCGGAGCTGCGCAAACGATTTGCCGGCGATCCGCAGCATGTCGTGAATTTCATGCATTTTGTGGCGCAGGACGCGCGCGAGCTGATGGCGGAGCTCGGCTTCCGCACGATCGAAGAGATGGTCGGGCACACCGAAATCTTGGAGACGAAGCAAGCGGTGCAGCATTGGAAAGCGAAGGGCATCGATTTGTCGCCGCTGCTCTATCAGCCGGAGGTCGGGGAGGAGGTCGGTCGCTTCTGCTCCATGCAGCAGGATCACGGACTCGACCGGTCGCTCGATGTGCAGGAGCTGATGGCGATCTGCGAACCGGCGCTTGAACGGCGGGAGAAAGTGCATGCGATTGTGCCGGTGCACAACGTGAACCGCGTCGTCGGCACGATCGTCGGCAGCGAAGTGACCCGGCGTTACGGCAAGGAAGGCTTGCCGCACGACACGATCCGGCTGCACTTCAACGGCTCGGCCGGTCAAAGTTTCGGCGCCTTCGTGCCCGGCGGGATGACGCTCTCGCTCGAGGGCGACGCGAACGATTACTTCGGCAAGGGGCTTTCCGGCGGCAAGCTGGCCATTTTCCCATCGGAGAAATCGACGTTCATCGCCGAAGACAACATCATCATCGGGAACGTGGCGTTCTACGGGGCGACGGACGGGGAAGCTTACATTCGCGGGATGGCGGGCGAACGCTTCTGCGTACGCAACTCCGGGGTGCGCGCCGTCGTGGAAGGCGTCGGCGACCACGGCTGCGAATACATGACAGGCGGCCGTGTCGTGGTGCTGGGTCCGACCGGGCGCAACTTTGCGGCAGGCATGTCGGGCGGCATCGCTTATGTGCTTGACGAGCACGGGACGTTCGCCGACCAGTGCAACAAGGAGATGGTGCTGCTGGAGAACGTGGAGGAAGTGTACGAGGCTGAAGAGCTGAAGAACATGATCCAGCACCACGAGACGTATACGGGCAGCGCTGTGGCGCACCGTATTTTGCACAATTGGGAGCACTATTTGTGGAAATTCGTGAAGATCATTCCGAAGGATTACAAGCGGATGTTCGAAGCGATCGAGCGCGTGAAGCGTTCCGGCTTATCCCAGCAGGATGCGATGCTGGTCGCTTTTGAGGAAAATATGAAAGACGTCTCGCGCGTCAGCGGCAACTAAAGGAGGAACGATCGAAATGGGTAAACCTACCGGTTTTATGGAGTTTGAGCGCGAGGTCCCGATCGACAACGGTCCTCTGCTGCGCATCGCGCATTGGCAGGAATTCAGCATCCCTTTGACGGAAGAGAAGCTGCAGCAGCAGGGCGCACGCTGTATGGATTGCGGAATCCCGTTCTGCCATACGGGCAAAATCATCAGCGGTATGGCCGCCGGCTGCCCGGTCAACAACCTGATTCCCGAGTGGAACGACCTCGTCTATCGCGGGCAATGGCGGGAAGCGCTGGATCGTCTGCATAAGACGAACAACTTCCCCGAGTTTACGGGACGCGTCTGTCCGGCGCCTTGCGAGGGCTCCTGTACGGTCGGCCTGAACGGCTCGCCGGTGACGATCAAAAACATCGAGAAGTCGATTATCGACCGCGGCTTCGCCGAAGGCTGGGTCGTGCCGAACCCGCCGAAGACGCGTACCGGCAAGAAGGTCGCCGTCGTCGGCTCAGGCCCGTCCGGGCTCGCCGCCGCGGCGCAATTGAACCAAGCCGGCCACACCGTTACGGTGTACGAGCGCGCGGACCGTCCGGGCGGCTTGCTGATGTACGGCATCCCGAACATGAAGCTGGATAAGAAATACGTGCAGCGCCGGGTTGAGCTGCTTGCTGCCGAAGGCGTTACCTTCGTAACGGGTACGGAAATCGGCAAGGACCTTCCGGCATCGAAGCTCAAGGAAGAGAACGACGCGGTCGTCTTGTGCGGCGGAGCGACCTTGGGCCGCGACCTGAAGATCGAAGGCCGCGAGCTGAAGGGCATCCATCTTGCGATGGAATTCCTGTCGAAGAATACGAAGAGCTTGCTCGACTCCGGACATCAGGACGGCGCTTTTATTTCGGCCGAAGGCAAGCATGTCGTCGTCATCGGCGGCGGCGATACCGGCACGGACTGCGTCGGCACCTCCATTCGCCATAAGTGTGCGAGCGTGACGCAGTTCGAGATTATGCCGAAGCCGCCGGAAAAGCGTCAACCGAACAACCCGTGGCCGGAATGGCCGAAGGTGCTCAAGGTCGACTACGGCCAAGAGGAGGCGGCGGCGGTGCAGGGCGAGGACCCGCGTAAATATATGATCTCGACGAAGAAGTTCGTCGGCGATGAGAACGGACATGTCAAGGAACTTCACACCGTGCTGATCGAGTGGAAGAAGGACGACCAAGGCCGGTTCGTGCCGGTTGAGGTGCCGGGCAGCGAACAGGTGTATCCGGCGCAGCTCGTGCTGCTCGCGATGGGCTTCCTCGGTCCGGAGAATCCGGTGCTTGAGCAGCTTGGCGTTGAACGTGACGAGCGGAGCAACGCCAAAGCGGCTTACGGCCGCTTTGTGACCAACGTCGAGGGCGTGTTCGCCGCCGGGGATATGCGGCGCGGCCAGAGCCTCGTCGTGTGGGCGATCAACGAAGGCCGGGAAGCGGCCCGCGAAGTCGACCGTTATTTGATGGGCTCGAGCAACTTGCCTTAATCGGGCCAACGCGTCTAACCCGTCTCCCTTCGGTCGGAGGCGGGTTGTTTGTCGGGCAGTCTCCATGTGGATTCCGTATGTTTGAATCGGGATGGCCTGCATTTAGTTTATGTAGCGGACAGATATGAGATTCAATCGCGGCGCGGAAGTCGAGGAGGCTGAGGAGGTGCACAAGGAATTGAGAACGATGTTGACGCCTGAGGAACTACAGGCGTTGTTACCCGCCGAAGAGGAGAAGGCCGAGCAGGGATACGCCGATCACGTCGGGCGCCAGCTTGCTCAAGAGGTTGCCCAATTGCACAAGGAAATTGCGCGTTTGGAGCAAACCGTCGATCGGCTGACCGACCGGCTGGAGAAGCTGGAGCGGGCCGGTTGTCCGGGCGTCCAGGCGTCCGACCTGGCTTCTATAACCGGGGAGCCGTCGCCCCCTCAGAACCAGGTTGAACCGTTCATGAGGGAGGACGCGCTTCTTCTTCCTTCCCGTACCGAAACGCACGGGCGCAAAAGGACGAAGCCTTATGAAGATACCGGCATTGGCCGATGGTTTTCACTATAACTGGAAAAGGGATGTCCTGAGAGTCGGATGACTTCACGGATGTCCCTTTTATCGTTGATAAGCCTATAAGGAATACATGAATCAACTTGGGTCTTAACGACGCGGTTTTCTCCGGCGGCGGGGGATCCGGCAGCTGCACACTTTACTGGATCGGTAAGGCGTCGATTTCATCGTAATCGCACGGGAGGAAAATCGCAGCGTCTGCACAATACGCGGCACATCGCGGTTGACCATCCGCTTCAGCAGCCCGATGGGCGTCCCGTACTTGCGGTAATCGTAATTCCCGGTTTTGCGATTGATAAATTCATGCGGCAGCTCCTCCGGCGTCAAATAGGCGAATACGCGCCCGTCGCGGGCCGCAATCAAAGACAAGGGCGAATCCCCATAGCCGAGCCGCAGCCAGTCCTCCTGTGTCATGCGGAACACCAGTATCGTGAAAATATCGTCATACACGTTTCCCTTATACTTAAACCGAAAATGCAGCTCGTATTCCGAGTCGGGGTCCAGCTTTTTTTTACTGACGACACAATAATTCCGCCACCACGACGGAAAACGCAGCGTAAAGCCGTATTTATCGTTCCTGTACAGCAGATCGGACGATTTGGCCACTTCTCCTTCGCTCCTTCCGGTTGCGCTTTCTTCCTACCATCGTATGCGAAGGAGACTTGGCCTATGGCTTGAACCAGATGTTTTTAAACTGCACCCAGTCCAGGGCGCCCTGCGAAATGCCTTTTACGGAAGTGTGATACACGGTCTTCAGCCGCTTGAAGTATAAAAAGCCAAGCACCCGTCTCGCCGTCAGCAGCGACTCCACTCGCTGCAGCAGCTCAGCCCGTCGCGATTGGGAGGGCTCCAGCAGCGTTTGCCCGAGCAGGGCGGCGACGCTGCTTTTAAGCGATGGCTCCAAATGTCGCTGCATGCTGGTGTAGAGATCGAACAAGCGCAGCTCGGCGTCGTTATCGAGCATGATGGAGAACAGCAGCAGATCGGCGTGCAGCCGCTGCTCGCTCTTGAAAGCCTGTGCGGACAGCAGCTTGACCTCGCAGGCGAAGCCGGCTTCCTGCAGCAGCGCTTGCACAAGCAAAGCGTCTTCTTCGTACTGCATGATCGTACAGATGCGCAGCCTTTGGCCTTGGTAGTCGCTGCGCTTCACGAGCGCCTTCAGCCGTCCGGGTTCATAGGTATACGGCTCCGCCACCGGAGAAGACAAGCCTTCGCCGTACCGGATGAAGCTGTCGGCCGTGTAGATGGCGTCGCCGCCAAGCCTCTCCAGCAGCTTGCCGCGGTCCAAAGCGGCCATGACGAGTCCACGCAGCGCCGGGTCGTTCATCGGCCCCTGCTTCAGCAGGTTGAAGGTTAGAAACCGGCATGTAGCGCCCTGCTGTTGAACCTGCTCCCATTGGTTCGGCGCATCAAGGGGGAGCCGGAAATTATGGATGACCTGGAAGCTTTCCAGCGTTCGGTCGTAATCCTGCGTTTGCAAATTCGGGATATGCCACAGCTCCACCCGGTCCAAATGGGCCCGCCCCTGGAAATAGGAGGGGAATGCCTCCAGCATGCACAACGATTCGTCGAGATGCGTCAGCTTGAACGGCCCCGTGCCGACAGGGGCCAGCGCGAACGACTCCTGCTTGTCCTCGCAGGCATCGGCGGGCACAATCGACGCCCGGTTCGTGCCGGCAAACTGCAGGAACAGCTCGTTCGGCTCGGTTAAGCGCACGCTGACGGTTATCGGATCGACGACGTCGACGCGTTCGATCTGTTGATGAACCCAGCTGTACAGCGCGCCCTCGGACAAGCGCTGCAGCCTGATGAACGTGTAGGCCACATCCTCCGCTGTCAGTTCCCGCCCGTGATGAAACAGCACGCCTTTACGCAGATGAAACGTCCAGATTTTCCGGTCGGCGCTTACCTCCCAGGCGTGGGCGAGATGCGGTTCGATCGTTTGCGTGAGCCGGTTGTACCGCACGAGCGGGTCGAACAGCTGGTGCACAAGGTGCGCCTCCGTCGAGAAATGGATGGTCGCGGGATCGAGTGATTGCAGCGGCTGCGTTAACGGAAAGCGCAGCGTATCCAGCCGTTTGTCGCCAAGCACCTCGCTGGTAATGCCGAAATACCCGCTCAGCCAGCGGTGGAAGCTTTCCTTCACCGTTCCCTCTAGCGTCGAGAGGCTCAACTGCTCCAACGCACCGCGCAAATCTTTGCGCTCCACCAGTTCCTTGGCGAGCAGGAGGGCGATCTCCTCGGCCGGAACGCGGAAAGACAGCAGCGAGCGGTTGCTCCGCCCGCGCTTCGGCGTCCATTCCAGCCATCCGAGGTCCTGCATCTTTTTCAGCAGCAGCTGCGCATTGCGAGGGGAGCAGCCCAGCGCCTCGGCGAGCTCGTTCAAGGTGACGGAGAGCTCATGCTGAACCCCGGCGTGCGGATATTGATCATGCAGACGCATATAATGAGCGGCTAGCTTCATAGCAAACGATCGCCTCCAATTCAGTCTTATTAAAATACGAAATTCATGTTTCAAAAGTTGCTATTTTTATTCCTGTTTTACAAGGTACAATGATTCATATAGACGAACATCCCTATTGCGCCCTGAATATATAAAATTACCCATAGATGGGAGGAATTTTAGATGAATGCTTTGCTTCTAACGTTATCGTGGGAAGAACAATTGCTGCAGGAGGCGGAGAAGGACCTGCGAACTGCAGAAGACACAGGATCGCTGGCGTTGTCCGTTTGGGCCGTCGCCCAGCTCGCTTACGGTAGGCTGTGCGGTGTTAGCGCGCTGGAAGGCTTTCATGCCGACCCGTCGGAGACGTATCGGGGACTAGCGGAGCAACTCGGGCTTTCGCCTCAGCTTGAGCGGGAACTGTGCGCCGTCTATCAGGTTCACGAGCAGGTCGGGCAGGGCGCTTCGGCGTTGTCGGATTTGTTGAACGAGCCGTTATTGCGGGAGCTCGGAAGTCACCTTCTACGAATGCTCAGAGGTGCGAAGCAGCCGGAGGCTGAAGTCGTCCCCCCGATATTTCATCCTGCAAGGAGGGCCGCCGCCGGTGAAACTGCATTCGAACGAACGATTTAACGAGAAGAAGCTGCTGCTCGCCTCCTTAGGTTGTGGAGTTGTCCACCACTATCTCTTTTATGATCGAAGCTGGGGCGTTTCCGTTCCGGTATTTGTGTTAGGTTTTTACTTGCTCTTCTATACAATGGCTCAAGGACATATCGGACGCAAAAAGGACCCGTCGCTGCTGCTGCTCCTGCCGGTCGGGCTGCTCGCGCTCACGTATGCGCTGTATACGAATATGCTGTTTGCCGTCTTAAATGCGCTTGCGATCCCTTTCCTTGTCGTGCTGCATACAACCTGGCTGACCAGCCGGGGCGGTAAAGCGCCGATCTGGGTCCGCATGCTGGAGCAAGTGTTCGTCCAGACGCTGCTCTATGCCCCCAGGCCCTTTGCCGTCCTGTTCGGATGGATGTCCGTCAGGATGAAAGCCGGGCGCTCCAGGACGCTGATGAAGGTGCTGCTCGGCTTGCTTTTATCGGTTCCGCTGCTCGCCGCAGTGGTCGGGCTGCTGGCCTCGGCCGATACGATGTTCGATCGATCGCTGGCCCGGCTGCCGAATTTGTTTGAAGACGTAGAGCTGGGGCGTATCTTATTCCGTGCGTTGTGGATTGGCGCCATAACGGTCGGCGTGTTCGCTTACGTCGCCGGGCTGCTGCAGCCGAAGTTGTGGTCGTCGGCCCGGCCGGCATCTCCCTATATGCCGAAGACCGCAAGCGTCCCGTCCGCGAATGTCGAATGGGATGTCCTCGCTGCGGACGGCGCCGTCTCTCAGGCGACCGCTCCATCCGCAGCACCGTCCGATCTTCGTCTGGATCCGACGGTCGCGTCTACCGTGCTGATCGCGCTGAATGCCGTTTACTTGCTGTTTGCCTTCGTCCAGTTTTCATATTTCTTCGGCGGAGGCGGGGGAGCAGGCGCAGCCGCATTGCCCGAAGGGGTCACATACGCTTCCTATGCGCGCCAAGGCTTTGCCGAGCTCGTCGTCGTGACGCTGATCAACTTAACCGTGCTGATTACATTTCTATACGGCGTCCGCCGCCCGGGGCCGCTTGCATGGACGCTGCTGCGCACGCTGCTTGCGCTGCTGGTAGGCTGCACAGGCATTATGCTCAGCTCCGCCTACTTGCGTCTTTCTATGTACGAAGAAGCGTATGGATATACCGTCACCCGCCTGCTCGTCCATGCGTTCATGATATTCCTGCTCGTGCTGTTCGTGCTCGCTTTAGTGAAACTTTGGCGGGAGAAGCTGCCGTTGCTGCGATATTATGGGATAACGGCGCTCGCTGCCTACGTCCTGATCAATTACATGGGGATCGATGCGATGATCGCCCAGAACAATATCAAGCGTTACGAGAACAGCGGCGTCATCGACGTAGGCTATTTAGGAGGGTTGAGCTTCGAAGCGGTGCCGCACTTGGTCGACTTGCGGAAGAATCACCCGGAGCTGGACGCCGTGGAGGGTGTGCTGCATAACTTTACCTATCGGCTGGAACGACAAGAAGGCTCTGCGTCCTGGACGGAGTTTAACGTGTCCAAGCGGAGAGCCTCGCAGATGCTGCAACCGGTCAAGCCGGCTCGTTAGGAGCCTCGGCCTGCCGGGCGGCAGCAGTGTAATCCCGAATCGTTTCGGGAATCAGATGCAGGGAGGACAAAGTGAAGTAGGCGCCGACCGGAGCCACGTTGACCTCGACTTGATTGTAAGACCATTCAAGCTCCGCCGGCATGAAGATGGCATGGATACCGCAGGTGAGCGCCGGAATAATGTCCGTACGCAGCGAGTTGCCGATCATCCAGGTGCGGCTGCGGTCGAAGCCGTGCGAGCGGATCAAGCCGTCCAAAAACTCGGTGTTTTTGTGACGGGTGATATGTATCCGAGCGGCGAAATAACGCTCCAGCCCGGCTTCCTTGACCTTCCGCATTTGAATTGCCGGATCGCCGCCCGTATACAAATGCAGCTCATGGCCTTCGGCCGTTAAGGTGCGAAGCGTTTCTTCCATATAAGGATAAGGCTCGATGCTGTGGCCGTAAACCGAAGCGCCGAGCTCCATCAGCCTCTCGATTTCCTCTTCGCTTTTGTGGCGCCCGGTCAAGTCGGAATAGTAGTCGTACGTGTCGACGAACGATTGGGGGAAATGATCCGGCGAGAAGCCTTCGACCAGCACGCGCTCCAGGTCGATTTCCGCTTGCTTTTTCTTCACCTCGTCGATGGACAGCTTGTACCCGTGAAACCAGGCTTCCATCTGATCGGCGAACTGTTCCATGACTAAATCGAAAAATTTATTACAGTAAATTAGCGTGTCGTCCATATCGAAAAGGATGATTTGCTTCGTCATAGGCTTTTCTCCTGCTTTGCCCGCGTATCCGCGTTTTTCCAACCATTATAGCATGGGGTACCCAAGGTTGCATCTTTGCCGGGTTTCATTCGGCCCGCGGGTGCTGCCCGGGAAGCCATGCGAGCAGGTTTCTTACCCGGCCTCCGAACCGCCGGCCGGCCGTATCGGTCCGTCCGAAGCAGCAGCGCCGCTCCCGGTCTCCGCCGGCGCTTCTTCCAGCCCGGTCATCGCGCTCAGTCCCTCGAATACCGCCCCTTTCTCGACGATAAGCTGTCCGGCGGCGATGCGCCCGGTTAGCTTTCCGGTCGAGGTGATGCGCACCATGCCTTCCGCGTGCACGGAGCCGTCCAATCGTCCGGCGACAATCAAGTCCTGCGTGCGAAGCTCCTTGCAGCTCACGGCTCCCTTCTCGCCGATCGCCACCTCGCCGTTCGCATGTAAGGTGCCGATGAATTCGCCTTCGATCCGCAGATCGGCTTGAGACGTTATGACACCTTCCATCCGACTGCCTTCGCTGATTAAAGTGACGGCGCCGTTCCCGCGCGAGCGGTTGCTCGGTTTACCGAATAATCCGATCATGATTTCGTTTTCTCCTCTTTCGTTCGTTCCATCGGCAAATAGCCGGACGGATCGGTGCTTTTACCGCCAAGCAGCACTTCGTAATGCAGGTGCGGGCCGGTGCTGCGTCCGGTCGTGCCGAGCTTGCCGATCGGGTCGCCTTTGTCCACGAGGTCGCCCTTACGGACAGTCGCCCGGTTCAAGTGCATGTACCACGTGAGCAGCCCGGACGTATGCTCCACGATGACGTTATGACCGTGGAGCTTATCGTAGCCGACCTCATGCACGACACCGCCGCCCGCCGCGTAGACCGGGTCGTCCAGCTTGCCGGCGATATCGACCCCGCGATGGAAGCTAAGCTTCTTCGTGAAGGGATCCTGGCGATAGCCGTAATTTGAAGTGACGATGCGAGAGTCGGTCGGCCATAACGTCGGCGTCCTCCGCAGCCGTTCTTGCTTTTCCTGCAACTGCTGTCTGGAATCGGACAAGCTCGTCTCCAGCTTGTTCATTTCGTTTTGCAGCGCCATGTAGGCGGCCCCTGTCGCCATCGCTAAGCGCCGGATTTCCTCATGGGTGACGGGGACGGCCGGACCTCCCATGCCGAGCGCGGCGGAGGCAGCCTCCGTGCCTGCGGTCGAGGCTTCGCCCGCAGGCAGGCCGCCGCTTTCCGCGTTTTTCTCCGCGCTGACAGGGGCCAGCTTCTGCAAATCCTCCTCGAGCTTCTTCATCTGCGCAACTTGACTATGAACCTCGGCCGCTTGCTTCGACAGCATGTAGATGTCGTTCTGCAATTCTTCAATTCTTCGATTCTTGCTTGTTAACGCTTGCTCCAGCTTAGCCGTTCGACCGCTCAATTCGCTGGTTTTCAGAAACGTTGAAGCGGCCGTGTGCGCATGCTGCAAGTAGAGGAATGCAGCCGCTCCGACTGTGATCATGACGGAGGCGGCCACGCTCCATACGACACCCCGGGCCAATTTGAGGCGAACGACGCTGCCGTTCGCTTCGGGAATGATAACGAACGTCAGCTTATTTTGAAACCACTTGAAATTCATGACGACTCCTTTCGGTATGTTGGCCGCCGGCGGGCGGCAATTAGATGGCATTGAACGTATGTTGTCAAGAAATAAGCTTCCCCCACATAGATTTGTACTAGAACGTGATGTGAAGGGGAACGGAGGGAATTCCATTGTCGTTTTTAAGAACAAGCCGCATGACTTTACAGGAGCGGCTCGCCCAGCATGTAAAATTCGAGGTCGCTCTGCAAGCCGAAGGCTTCGCCAGCGAGCCCGGCGTGCTGCAGAAAGTCGGCAAGCGCTTCATGCGCGTCAACAACCAATATTTCGTTCCGAGTACGATGCAGGAAATCGTACTGCTCGGCGCTTCGCTGAAAGTAACGGGAGCGGCTGCAAGCATCCGCACGACCTATGCCGGCACGTTCGAAGCGAAGCTTGTCCGGACGGGCTTCGATTTCATCGAGCTGCTCGTTACCCGGGAAGAAGAGGAAGAAGAGCTCCGGATGCTTATTCCTCTGAATCAGGTCATCAGCGTCGAACGAATCGGGTAACGACACCGGGTTATGTCTGGGACGAATGCCGAACCACGAACTTCTTCGCCGCTCTCATTTCCATGTGGGAGGTTACCACCGCTCCGACCAAGCAAATGGCGTAACCGATCCCGCTTAGCGTTCCGACGACAGCGTATGTCATCCCGAGCCAGATGCCTAAGAATACCAGGCATGCGCTCAACAGCAGCAGCACATTCCCGGCCGTAATCCAGGTGGAGTGCCGGATGCACTCGATCCGGCTGATGAACCGGGAGCTGGTGGTAGCGTCGGAACGGCCTTGCGCAGGTTGTTCCTGCTGCTTGCCGGGCGATGGCGTCCCGCTCTGCGCCTGGTCCAGGCGCAGCTCCCGCACCGGGTATTTGCGCATGAACAAGAGCAGCGCGGCGAGCAGCAGCGGTTGATAGCCGAGAATGATGACAGGGGAGCTGTAGTTACCGAAACTGAACACCTCGGCCGCACTGTCGAAGGCGAGCAGCGTAGTCAGCAGCAAAAACAAGCTGACGGGCGAATTGATCGACGTATAATCCCGTTCCTTCAACAGGCTTGCGATGCCCGTCAACATCGCCAAGTAGAGCAAAATATCTTTACACGCGGTGATCGGATACCAGATGCTAAGGATAAACAGATCGACGCGGTCTAAAAAATCGGTAATGTGAATGTGTTGGACCAAGCTATAGTTCGGATAAACCATATGGCCCGGGATGACCGGTCCGAGCACAAGCACCTGCAAAAGCAAAGACAACGTCAGCAGGAAAGTGGCGATGAGAGTGCCGTGACGAAACGCCGAACGGATTTGCTTCGAGCTCCAGATCGTATGCAGGAAAGCGCCGACGAACAGAATATCGCCGAACCAGCCGATCCCGAGCACGTTGGCATAGAAGTATTCGACGGGTTTGACCGTTAAGGCTGGCCGGATTAATTGCGTGTCCAATTCGTTCGATAACAAGAACGGCATGGACAAGAGCAGCACGAAGAAGAAGGGGAAGAACAAGTCGTTAACCCTTCCTACGACTTCAACGCTCGTCCTTCCATAGAAGGCGAGCAGCAGCACGAATAGCAGCACGAGAATTTCTTGAGGAGTGTTCGGCAGAAGGATCGTGCCGATGAACTTCCCGAACGCACGCAAATCCCGCATAAGCACCATCCATAAGTGAACGAGGATCAGCAGGTTGGCGCAAGTGCCGATCCATCGGCCGAATACGATCGTGGTAATTTCGAACAGATGCTTCTGTGGAAATCGTCGGGCCAACTGTGTCAAGACGAACCCGATCAGCAGTGCGTATAAGCCCGGAAACAAATAAGTCAGCCAGGCGTCGATTCTGCCTAGTCGGATGAGCTCATGTTGAATGCTGATCAATCCGCCTCCGGAGAGCAGCGAAGCGATTAACCAGGCGAATTGCCGGTGGTTAATAATTTGTATTTGGGCTGGCATCCTGTCACTCCCTCTTTAGCTGGAAGCCTTGTTAACCATGAATGAGTGAGAACATCCACGGAGAAACGTGGGCGATGAAAAATTGGGTCGGCATCGGGATCTTGTATCCCAAAAGAACAGCTGCGTACAAGCCGAAGGTCATGGCGTACAGCAAAAAATAGAGCCTGCGCATCCCCCGTTTGAGGGTGGACCAATGCTTCAAATTTAAAAACATCAGGATAAGGGACAGCACGAGGAAAAGAACCATGAACTGTAAGTTCATTCTGCATCCTCCGATTTTGTAACGTTATCGTAAATCATTCCGGTTTCCGACAAGATGCTTTTCACCTTAATGTTAAATTTGGCAGTCTTTAAGCCGTTCGGCCATTCGTTCTTGAAACGCTCGGTCCACAAATTCGGATAGGCGCGCCATACGTAGGCCCCGAGCTGAACCGAGTCGCAATTGTTGTCGATCATCTGCTTTAACGTGTCTTCAACGGATTTTTTCATTTGTTCGGCAAGCCGCGCCTCCATGAGATGGATCTGATCGGCCCGGGTAAAGTCTTGAGTCCCCGTGCTTTCCAACAACTTCGCTTTCGTTATCAAATTGATGTCGAACTGCAATTGGTTGCCGGCTAGTCTTGCTTGCACATCGCTGTGGGCTTCAAAAATCCGAACGGTAATGTCCGTATTCTCCACATGCAGCGTAATGGAGACGTTAACGAACCGCTCTTTCAACAAGGCTAAGCCCGCGGCTGCCCGCCCTTCCAACGTATCGACCATCTTGTCACCGCGGAATTGGCTGTAGCCGAGCACTTCGACTTCTTTGGAAGGCTTGGTCCCTTTCTCGGATTCCCGGACGCCCATATAGATGGCGACGGGGTCGCCGCCCGGCGAACTGAGCGCCAGCGCAAAATCTTTCATGTTCATGTCGATAATCACTTTCGATTTGGCCAATTCACGAATCGCTTCCGAAGGAAATCGTTCGAACTGCGGGCTGGCCTGCAGCAGCTCGTAGGCTTTACCTTTGGTGACGATGAAATAGGTGGTCATCCGGCTTTCGGGCGACCGGGAAGTCGCGTCAAATACTTTGAACACGCCTGCTTTGGCTAATTGTTCTCCAATCAAGACCGTCCGACGATGCGCCAGAAACATACGGCGCGGCATGCGGTTCTGCAGCTTGGCTTGCGCTTCGCGGTACGTTTTGCCGACCTCCGAATCGATATAGTAGCTCTTATCGCCGGCGGTGCCGCCGCCTCCCCCCGTAGCCCCGCCCATCGAACCCGGCAGCGGCACCATGACGCTGTACCGAATCGATCCGTCCTTTTCGATGTCGAGGGCGGTAGAGAGGATGAAGGCCAGGTCGTTGACTTCGGTCCGGTCCCAGCAGCCGGGCAGCAGGAGAATCGCTGTGGCTAGCAAGCCGAATCGAGACCAAGTACGAATCATGATTCATCCTCCTCTCCGTGACCATGATTCTCATGGCGGACGTGCTTCCCGCGTTGTCCGGACTGCTCCATAATTTCATCCACAACGTCGTCGCTCATGCGCCGGCTGTCTTGTACAGGCAGATAGGCCGGACGCTTCTTCATCGCCCACCAGGGAGCACGGATGACGATATCCTTCAGATCCGAAGAAGAGAGCGGACCGAGCGGCGATAAATAAGGGATACCGAACGAACGCAAGGACGCCATATGGCCGATAATCAGCAGCACGGAGGTCATGATGCCGTACATGCCGAACAACGAGGCGGCGATAATGATGGGAAAGCGGAGCATGCGCACCGCAATCGCACCATTAAAGCGCGGGATGGTGAAGGAAGCGATCCCCGTGATCGAGACGATGATAACCATAGGCGCCGATACGATGCCCGCCTGAACCGCCGCTTGCCCGACCACCAGAGCGCCTAAGATCGAGACGGCGGAGCCAATGGTCTTGGGCAGACGGATTCCGGCTTCCCGCAGCGCCTCGAACGTTACTTCCATAATGAGAGCTTCCACGACGGCGGGGAACGGGATTGCTTCGCGCGACGCCGCAACGGATAACAGCAGCGTTGTCGGCAGCAAGTCCTGATGGTAGGTCGTAATGGCTACGTATAACCCCGGCGTAAGAAGAGAGAGCATCAGGAAGAAGTAACGTAACCACCGGACCAGGGTGGCGATTTGGAAACGTTCGTAATAATCCTCGCTCGCTTGCATAATTTCGGCGAAGATGAACGGCACGAGCAGTACGAATGGCGTGCCGTCGACAATAATCCCGACTCGGCCCTGCAGAAGGGCGCCGGCAACCATGTCGGGACGCTCGGTATATTGAAGCTGCGGAAATGGCGAGTAAGCCGAATCTTGAATGAATTCCTCCAAATAACCGGATTCCAGAACCGCATCGATGTCGATTTTCTCCAGCCGCCCGATGACTTCTTCCACGATCTTCGGGTTCGCCAAATCATCCAGATAGGTGACGATTACGTTGGTGTTGCTCTCCCGTCCGATGATCATCGGTTTCATCTTCAGATGAGGCGTCTTCAGCTTGCGCCGAATCATCGACGTGTTGGTTCGGATATTTTCCACGAAGCCTTCCTTCGGACCGCGTACGACGGATTCCGTTTCCGGCTCGTTGATCGACCGTTTCTCCATCCCCCGGATGCCGAGCAGCAGCGCCTGATTGTTGCAGTCGACGATCAAGCCCGTGTCGCCGCCGAGAATCGAGAGCAGCAGATCTCCGTAATTGTCCGCCTTCTGAAGCTGGGAGACGGGCAGCACCTTCTCCGAAATGTTATCGATGATGCTTTCTCCGCCCTCAAGAATCATGAGCGCCCTCATCGCTTCATGCACTTCTTCCGTCTTGGCCATCCCGTCTACGAAAAAGAGGATGGCTCTCAAACTGTCCTGGAGCTTAAATTCCCGAATGACGAAGTCGGAGCAGTCCTCAAACAAATCCTTCAAATATCGGTTGTTATCCTCGAGCTTCAAAGAGATCGGGACTGAACGCAGCTCGTCGATGAATCGGTAATCTTTTTTGAAAAGCGAGTGCTCGTCGCTGCTCTCCTTTTTCTTCCGGCCTCTCGTCGTCACCATGACGCTTCCTCCCTTCTCGCGGTAACAGAGCCAAGCTTTGCCTTTCCCATGTCCGGTATATTTTTCACCAAACTCAAAAATTTATGACAGCGATGATGGAAAAAGCCGGGTAAGGAAGAAAAAGCCGGGGTTTGGGAGGAATCAGGTATCCAGAGAGTGGTTAAGCTAGAAAAGAATTTTGAAGAAGGAAGCGGTATCCTGCATCCGTATGAGGAGGTGAAGCGGTGCTTTGGCTCGTCATCGCACTTGTCCTGTTTGTCATTCAAATTTTGACGATTCTCATAGGGGAGTTCCGGCACCCGTCCAAGGCGATGGCCTGGTTATTTGTTTTGTTCATTATTCCGGTGATCGGGTTCGTTGTCTATTATTTTTTGGCAACTGAATATTCCCAGCGGAAAAAAGTAAAACGAAAAGGGCTTCGGCTCGTAAAGGATATTCGGCACATGGGGAAGAAGCAAATCCCCTTCGATGTGGAGATTGAGGAGGAGCGGCTTCAAGGGTGGCGGCAGGAGCCCCGGTTGTTCGCGCTCTTGAATAACATGCCGGGTTCGCAAATCATGATGCGCAACGAAGTGAAGGTGCTGACGAATGCGTCAGTCGCCTATCCGGCGATACTGGAAGCGATGGAGAAGGCCGAGCGCTTCATCCATTTCGAATTTTATACGATCCGGCACGACGCGACAGGCCGGAAGTTTCAAGACGTGCTGATGCGCAAAGCGCGCGAAGGCGTTAAGGTACGGTGCATATTCGACGGAATCGGCAGCTACCAGCTCAGCGAGAAATTCATTGGTGAACTGAAGCAAGCGGGCTGCGAGGTGTATTTCTTTTTGCCGGCGTTGATCGCCTTCTTCGATAAGCGGATCAATTACCGGAATCACCGGAAAATCGTCGTGGTCGACGGCTTGAAGGGTTTTCTGGGCGGCATGAACATCGGGGATGAATACTTGGGCGGCAATCCGAAGCTCGGGTTTTGGCGCGATACGCATATAGCATTCGAAGGGGATGCGGTCTATGCGCTGCAGAATACGTTCTTGACCGACTGGCATTTCGTCAGCGGCTATCGTTTGACCGATACGGGCTTGTTTCCCGAGCACGAATGCGCCGGCCGGAAGCCGGTGCAAATTTTGTCCAGCGGCCCGGATGCTCATTGGGACACGGTTCTGGAGATGTACTTCGGAGCGATTACGACAGCGAAGAAGCGGATCTTTATCACGACGCCTTATTTTATTCCGGAGGCCAGCATCATCATGGGGTTGAAAACGGCGGCCATCAGCGGCGTCGACGTGCGCGTCATTTATCCGAAGAAGCCCGATTCGCGGATCGTCAACTACGCCTCGTTATCGTTTATGGAAGAACTGATGCAAGCGGGGGTTCGCTTCTACGCTTACCACAAAGGATTCGTTCACGCCAAAGTGATCCTGATCGATCATCTGCTCGCCTCCGTCGGCACGGCCAACATGGATATGCGCAGCTTCTACAGCAATTTCGAAATGAACGCGGTTTTATTCGATAAGGAGACGCTGCAGCGTATCGAATCCGATTACTTGCAGGATTTGAAGGATAGCCGGGAGCTGAAGCTGGACCAGTTCGAAAGACGCTCCCGGTATCAGAAAGGCAAGGAAGTGGTAGCGCGGCTCTTATCGCCGCTTATGTAGGAGGCAGGATGGAGAGAACGTGGTCCAGGCTTTGCGGAGGGACGGCGGCGATCAGATCGCCCTTTTGCTGCAGCCGTTCTACGATGTTCAACAGATGAAATTCCCGCGGATCGCAGCGCAGCCGAACTTCGCTCCAATCCAGCGGCGTCGAGACCGTGGCATCCCGCCGGGCACGCGGCGTGTAGGGGGCGGATAACGTTTTACCGTACCAGTGCTGCAAATAATCGATATAAATCTTCGTCCCGCGATCCTTCTTCAGGCGCTCGACGGTGAACAGCCCGGGATACTTCTGAACGGCATACTGGGCGACGAATGCGCCGATCCGTCTCAGCTGTTCGAACGTATATCCGCGCTCCGCCGGAATCGGCACGTAAATTTGTACGCCGGTGGCGCCCGACGTCTTCGGGATGGAACGGATGTTCATCTTGTCGAGAATGTCCCCGATCACCTCCGCAGCCTCCATAATGCGCGGCTCCGGATCAAGGCTCGGATCGATGTCGATCAGCCATTCCACCGGCAGCTTTTCGCCGATCCGGTGGAAGGACGGGTGAAACTCCAGACAAGCGAGATTGCCGAGCCACAGCAAGGTCGGCAGCGAGTCGAGATGCACGTAGCGAATGTCCTCCAGCGTCGCCGTTTTCACGAAATGGGGCGTAGGCTCCGGGGCGTTTTTTTGATAAAACGACTTGTCGTTCCACCCGTGCGGAAAGCGGATCGTCGTCAAATACCGGTCGCGGCAGTATTTCAGCAAATAGGGGGCAAGCTGTGCCAATTTCTCCAGATACATCGCTTTCGTAATGTTCTTCTCCGGCCATAACGGCTTCTCCGGATTCGTCACGGTAAGCTCCTGGCCGTCGATTGTGATCGTCCCTTTCACCGGCGGTCGTTTCGTCGTGGGGCTCAATCGGCGTCCCTTCTTTCCTTGTCGGATTGCCGTTATTATCCGTTGCCGGAGAGGGAACTATACGGGTGTTTCGTCAAGGCGTGGCCTACTGCTTCTGCTGCTTCCCGGTCTCCGGTTTATGGAAGAACAGCTTCATCATGGGCGGAGTCACAATCGTGGTGACCAGCACGACGACGACGATCACAGAAAACAACTCGGGTTGAAGCAGATTGCTTTCCAAACCGATAGCCGCAATGATGAGTGCAACCTCTCCGCGGGATACCATAGCTGCGCCAATCCCTAAGGAACTCCTCCATGAAAATCCGGCTAATTTGGCTCCGATCGCCGACCCGGCCAGCTTCGTTGCTATGGCGAGCAGGCTTAGCCCGATAATGAGCCCGATATGCTGTGCGATTCCGCTAAATTCAGCGGTTACACCGATCGATGTGAAGAAGACGGGAACGAAGATGGAGTAGCCGATCGTTTCGACTTTTTCCGTTATCTCATGCTTGTATTTTGTCAAGCTGATGGCAACACCGGCGATATAGGCTCCGATGATAGCAGCCACGCCTGCATATTCTGCTAAATACGCATAAACAAAGCAAATCATTAAACCTGCGGAAATGACCGCCTCCGTGACGCGAAGGGGCGCGAATTTTTTCAGAACCCAAGGAACGACTTTCCAAGCCAGAAGGATGGCCACCGCGAAGAATGCAACCTTCTTCAGAACGACGGTCCCCAGATGGACATCGCCGCCTGCAAAGCTCATGACAAACGCGAGCGCAATAACGACGAGAATGTCGTCGATCACGGCCGCGCCCAATATGGTGGTCCCTTCGCGCGACTTTAATCTGCCCATTTCCTTCAACGCTTGAACGGAGATGCTCACGCTTGTAGCCGAGAGCAGCAGTCCAAGGAAGATAGACTCGGTCGGAGCCAGACCGATGGTCATACCGGCCAAATACCCCAGTGAAAAAGGTACAACGATGCCGCTAACCCCTACGAAGGCTGAAGCTTTCCCGGTACGCTTGAACTCTTCCGTGTCCGTTTCCAGCCCTGCAATGAACATCAGCAAGATAACGCCGATTTGACTGATTTCTTTCAAAATATCCGTGTTGGTGACAATCCCAAGCACGCTTGGTCCTAAGAAGATACCGATGAGAAGCTTGCCCAGCACGGAGGGTTGTCCCAGCTTGACGCTGAGGTCTCCGGCGATTTTGGAGGCAAGCAAGATGACGGCTAGTTGAAAAATAAGCATGATGATTCCACCTTTCATTTTTTATTCTTTGTGGAAGTACGAAAAAAATACAAAAAGAGCCTGTCAAACCATAGCCGCTAAAATGAACATAGCAAGGCCAGGGTGACAGACTCCTCCGAAAAACAATGTTAGATTTAATTGTTAAGGTAATACGTGCAAGGACTTGATACTTATACGCGGCTAAGATGTAAAGGTTTCATAACCGGGCCGTTAAATCAGGCTACAAACCATTATGCTATTGACCGGTTGCGACGAATTGTTCCACACGCGCCTTGATGGCATCGCGAACCTCACGAAATTTGGCCAGGATCTCTTCCTCGGTGCCCGTCGCTTTAGCCGGATCCTCGAAGCCCCAGTGCCATTTCACAACATGCTTATTCGAGATGACGGGACAATGCTCATCCGCATGTCCGCAAAGCGTAATGACATAATCGGCCTTGTTCAACAGCTCGGGATCGATCACATCGGAGGAATTCCCGCTAATGTCGACGTTCGCTTCCTTCATGACCTGTACCGCTCTCGGATTCAAGCCGTGTGCCTCCAAACCGGCGCTTTTCACCTCATAGTTGTGGCCGCCGAGCGCTTTCAGAAACCCGTCGGCCATTTGGCTGCGGCAAGAATTGCCTGTGCATAAGAAGTAAACCCGTTTTTTATCCATGATAAGCTCTCCTTTTGAATTACATTTGAAGTTCAACCGAGTCTTACGAAATCACGCTTAGCCACAAATAAAGCCCTGTTAAGGTGATCAGCAAAGTGGGAACGGTCAGCAAGACGCCTATTTTAAAGTAATACCCCCATGTAATGGTGACCCCTTTCTTGGACAAAACATGGAGCCACAGCAGCGTTGCCAAAGATCCGATCGGTGTGATTTTCGGTCCAAGATCCGAACCGATGACATTCGCGTAGATCAGCGACTCCCGAATAACAGCGGTCGTATTCGTGCCCTGAATAGCCAACGCATCAATCATGACGGTAGGCATGTTGTTCATCATGGACGATAGCAGGGCGGCAATGAACCCCATTCCTATTGTAGAAGCAAACAGGCCTTGATCGGCAATCCTTTGTATAAGTCCACCCAATATATCCGTCAACCCGGCGTTTCGGAGTCCGTACACGACGACGTACATCCCTATCGAGAAAATGACGACCGCCCATGGCGCCTCTTTGACGATGCGTTTCGTTTCCATATGCGGACTTTTCCGCGCGGCCGCAATAAACGTAAGAGCGGCGGCCAGCGCAATAACCGAAACAGGCAAAGCGATGAATTCGCTTAGAAAATAGGCAGCCAGCAGCACCCCCAGGATCACCCATGATAATCGAAACAACCGGATATCTTTGATCGCCTCGTGAGGCTTCTTGATGTCCTCATAGCGATAGGCTTCGGGTATGCTTTTGCGGAAATACAGATACAGTACAAGCAGGCTGGCAAGCAGCGAAAAGAGGTTCGGTACGATCATCCGGCTCGCATATTCCGCAAAGCCGATTCCAAAATAATCGGCCGACACGATATTGACCAGGTTGCTGATGACAAGCGGCAACGAGGTTGTGTCCGCAATAAAGCCGCTGGCCATAATGAACGGCAGAACCTTGTTCTCTTCAAATTTCAACGCTCTCACCATAGCCAATACGATAGGCGTCATGATCAGAGCTGCGCCGTCATTGGCGAACAAAGCGGCAACCGCCGCACCCAACAACCCCATATAGACGAACATCAGAACGCCGTTGCCCCCGGCCAAACGGGCCATATGAAGCGCCGACCACTCGAAGAACCCAATATCGTCAAGTATAAGAGAGATGAGGATAATGGCCACGAAAGCTAAAGTGGCATTCCATACGATACCGGTAACGGTCCATACGTCAGTGATGGAAACTACACCGCATAGAAGCGCTGCAACAGCGCCGCCGCTTGCAGACCAGCCGATGCCTAGTTGTTTCGGCTGCCAAATGACAAAAATCAACGTAATGGTAAAAATCAATAATGCGGCGATGGCCATGAGTTCCTCCTGTTGGTTAACAAATCCCTTTAACTTGAAGCACTTTTTCTTTAAACGAAGGGAGATAGTTTAATGTCTCCTCCAAATACGGTTTGTCGCTCACGTTAAGAGCATAGTAAACCCATTGTCCTTTTCTGGTTTCCGTAACTAACCCCGCGGCTTTCAGCTTGCGCAGATGCTGACTTACGTTAGGCTGGGTCGACTGTAAAATTTCAACCAGGTCGCACACGCACATTTCCCGTTCTTTCAGGCATGCAAGAATGGTCAAGCGGGACTTGTCGCTAAGCATCTTATAATGTTCGGCCATGACCTCCAATTGCTCCACATTCATTCAACCTCCCTAAGCACGCTTTTGCTGCTCCTTAAATCATAGTATAAATATATAATCAATTACTTATATAATCAATGGCTTATATTTTAATTTTGTGTAAAGACACGGATGCGTGCCGGCTACATGATTGGACTTCAAATGACTAAAGCTAAGGAGAGAACTTGATGAGTCATGAAACAGCTGAAGGAGGCGCTATGATTTTAAAGCCGGTCGTTCCATTCGAACCTATAAACACCGATAAACTTCCAGCAGGGGATCATTGGGTTGCGCAAGTAAAGTGGGACGGAGTTCGCATGTTATCCTACTTCGACGGATCGAACGTCCAATTGGTGAATCGGAAATTAAATAATCGTTCCCTGCAATATCCCGAGTTTTTGTCTCCCTCCCGGTACTGTACGGCTTCTTCGTTTATATTGGACGGCGAATTCATCGCATTTGACGATAACAAACCGTCGTTTCATGAGATTATGAAGCGCGATAGCTTGAGAAAAAAACAAAGTATAGAGCTCGCGGTCGCTCAAACCCCCGTCACGTATATGGTATTTGACATTTTGTTCTGCAATGGAGCATGGGTAACAGACCGAGCTCTTTCGGAGAGACAACAAATTTTACAAGACCTGATCATTTCGCAGCCCGACGTCCAGACCGTTCAAAACTTTACCGACGCCGAAGGATTGCTGGCCGTCATGATCGAGCATCAAATGGAAGGGGTCATCTGCAAGAAGCTGGACAGCTCCTACGCGATAAACGGGAAAGATAAGCGCTGGCAGAAGCGTAAAGTGTTTTGGGATCTTTTTGCGGTAGTGGCAGGCGTTACTTTCAGGGGGGATGTCGTTAACTCCTTGCTGCTTGGATTGTATGATCAGGAAGGAAAGCTGTACTACATCGGTCATGCAGGCACCGGTAAGGTCACCCATCGCGAGTGGCGTGAATTGACGCAAAGAGTGGCCCCTCTTGCTACTAGAGTTAAACCGTTTGCCAATGAGCCTGAGAGAAGCAAAGATGCTGTTTGGGTAACCCCGGAAATTGTCGTTAAAGTACAGTTTTTGGAGTGGACTCCGGGGCAAACGATGAGGCATCCGAGTATTCAGGCTTTTGTCGATATACCTCCAAATCAATGTACGATGAAGCAAATTGTACATAAATAAAACAGGGGGCTGCCGCACAAATAAACCTAGCCGAATCAGCCAGGTTTATATCATGCCGGAGACTTTCCGACGGTCTATCCGTTTACGACGGCACGGTTTCCTTGTCTTTGGCCTTGCCTTTTGTGCTTTTGGCTCTCGATTTCGGCTTGTCCGGTTTGGCGCGGTCTGCAGGTAGAGGCGTCGGCTCCGACGAGACAGGCTTGACCGCCTCCAGACTTGCTTGCAAGGCCGACATTAAGTCGATAACGTTCGCACGGTGCGGCTCCGGCGCCACGCTGATTTGCTGGCCCGACACCTTCTGTTCGATGGCCTGCAGCACGGCGGCCCGGTAATCGTCCTTATACTTCTCCGGCTCGAAGGGCGTGGAAAGCTGACTGATCAGCATCTTCGCCATGTCGAGCTCCTTGTCGTTGACGTTGCTTTGCTCCGGCAAATTCGGAACCTGATCCACAGATCGTATCTCATCGGGATAAAAGATCGTTTCCATCGCAATGCAGCGGTCGATAACACGGATAGCCGCCAAGCTGCTCTTCGATCGGATCGATACTTTCGCTATGCCGATTTTGCCGGTTTGCTTCATCGCTTCCAGCAGCAGACTGTAAGCGCCGGCCCCCGTTTCATTCGGCGCCAAGTAATACGTCTTCTGGAAATAAACCGGATCGATTTCCGACAAATCCACAAAGTCGAGAATTTTAATCTCTTTCGTCACCTCGCCGGTCAGCTTCTCCAGTTCGTCCTTCTCAAACAAGACGAAAGCGCCCGGCTCATACTCATATCCGCGCGAAATTTCTCCCCATTCGACTTCTCTCTCGCAGTGCTGGCATTTTCTCACGAAATTGAGCGGCGTGTTGCATGCGGTGTGAATCATTCTCATTGAGATGTCTTTATCTTCCGTGGCCGAGAACATCTTAACCGGCACATGCACAAGACCGAAGCTGATTGCGCCTTTCCATACGGTATGCATAAGCAAGCCTCCTTTGGACCGAAGTGCGGGCCCTTTTCCATAGTATGCGCAGAGAGGGCTCCACTCATTGAAGGTTTGGCTGGGAAGTTTTTTGCGGCTTCCGCCCGGCGAATGGACGAAAGCTTCGCCGGACAAGCTACCGTGTAAGGAGCTTGTCGGCTCTTTAGCGTATTTAAACGATGAGAGGAGGGTGAATACGGGTGAGCGAAGCGAACACATCCGGCGGTTTGGAAACAAACGATTCCACGCTTGAGGGAAGAGACTCGCATTTTATGGACATCGATCGGATGATCAACGAAGGTCTTGGTGGAGGCAACGTTACTCTGCACAACGGCCTGATCGACGATTCGACAACGGATACGATGGATCATCC
Source organism: Paenibacillus sp. tmac-D7 (assembly GCF_006519665.1). Lineage (NCBI taxonomy): Bacteria > Bacillati > Bacillota > Bacilli > Caryophanales > Paenibacillaceae > Paenibacillus > Paenibacillus sp. tmac-D7. The sequence continues at coordinate 205,623 of NZ_VIDW01000005.1, forward strand.
CGACTCGGTGACCGGAGGTGAGGAACGATGAGAGTGCATCGGGCGCAAGAAATTTTGAACGCCGAGACGAAGATCGAGGTTGAATTCAACGGCGTTCCCGTCTGGATCGATAGCGTGGACCTGGAGCAGAAAACGGCCAAAGTGCACGCTGAAGATCAGCCGGCCGATGTGAAAGTCGTTCCGGTCGAAGCGCTGCAGGAGATCGAATAGAAGACGATCGAACGAAAGCCAGGCTTCCCGGCTTGCGCGAGCTTCCACGCCCGTGCGAGCCGGGAAGCTTTTGTGTTGCTACGAACCATTCGCAAGGTCTATAATGGGGTCATTACGTATTGCGGAGGCGGATATTTTTGGGAACGGTCGATGAATTTGCGCTGATCCGCTTGCTGACCGGCGGCAAGCAATCGACCGCCTTTCAGCGGGAGGGCGGAGTTGAGACCGGGATCGGTGATGATGCGGCGGTCGTGAATGTGAATCCGGGCACACAGTTGATTCTAACCTGTGACACGATGACGGAAGATATTCACTTCAAGCCTGTGACGATGCGATCCAGGGACATCGGGTTCAAAGCGATGGCTTCGGCGGTCAGCGACATTGCGGCGATGGGCGGCAAGCCCAGGTTCGCGCTGGTTGCACTCAGCTTGCCGAAGCAAACGCCTTTGGAACGGGTTCGCAGCTTATATGAAGGTTTGTATGATTGCGCCAACCGCTACGGCGTTCGCGTCGTTGGCGGAGACACGACCTCCTCGATCGGCGGCATGACCGTATCGGTGACGGTTATCGGCGAGACGGCCGCCGGTCAGGCGCTGCTTCGTTCGTCGGCGAAAGTGGGAGATGTTGTTTTCGCCACGGGGTACTTGGGGCGTTCCGCTGCAGGACTGGACTGGCTGTTGCAACGCAATCTGCCGCTTGAGCCCGAGGGAGCGGATGCCGAATCGCTCGCCTATGCGAAGCTGGTGGAGGCGCACTGCCGTCCGCTTCCGCAAATCGAAGCCGGGCTCGCGCTTCGCCAGTCCGGCCTGTGCCGCGCCCTTAACGACGTGAGCGATGGATTATCGAGTGAAGCATGGGAAATCGCTGAAGCATCGGGCGTGGGAATCGATTTGATCGAAGAGAGGATCCCGATTGCGGACGAGCTTTATACCTACGCGGCAGCCTCTGGCAAAGACCCGCTCGACTATGTGCTTTACGGAGGCGAAGATTACGAGCTGCTGGGCACCGCTCCCGCGGAGCATGCCTTGGAGCTGCAGATTGCGCTTGGCAAGGCGGGTGTTTCTCTTCACCTGATCGGTTACGTGAACGGCGAGCATTCAGGCGTACGTTTGATTCGCAGCGGCGGCGAAGTCATGCCGCTTGACAAGAAAGGGTATAATCATTTTAACGACGTCGGCGGAAAGGACGGGGTGTAACCATGTCCTCATATGTATTTATCGCACATGGGCTGGAGGATACCGTCAAGCTTGCGGCACGCTTGGCCTCGTTGTTTGTGCCGGGGACGGTTATCGCGCTTGACGGCGAACTCGGGGCGGGCAAGACGGCATTCTCTCAAGCCGTCGCGAAGGCGATCGGCGTGGAAGAAGTGGTCAACAGCCCCACGTTTACGATTATTAAAGAGTACGAGGGAACGAAGCTCCCTTTTTATCATATGGATGTGTACCGGTTGTCCTTGGAGGAAGCGGACGAGCTTGGGCTTGACGATTACTTCTACGGCGAAGGGATTACGCTGATCGAATGGGCTTCGCTTATCGAGGAGCTGCTTCCTCCCGAGCGTCTTTCGATTCAGTTGGAGCACGGGGAGAACCAGTCCCGCCGCTTTCGTATCGTCCCGAAAGGGGAGCCGTATCGGCAATGGTGCATACAGTTAAAGGAGAACGGATTGTTATTATGATGACAGCGGCGCGGCAATACGATGATGAACTATGGATGCTTTCGGTCGATACGTCCACGACGTCGATGACGACGGCGCTCTCGCGCGGCGGCGAATGGACCGGAGAACTTACCTCCTATGCGGAGCGGAACCATTCGTTATATTTGGTACCCACCCTGCAGAAGCTGATGGCTGAAGCCGGTATCCGGCCGAAGGAGCTGTCTGCCTTTGCGGTCGGCGTTGGTCCGGGCTCGTATACGGGCGTACGGATTGGCGTCACCGTGGCCAAAACGTTCGCATGGACGCATAACCTCGCTTTAATCGGGGTATCGACGCTTGAAGCGATGGCTCTGGGCGGCGCTTATATGACCGCGACGGGGGAGCAGGCGGATACCGGTGAAACAATAGTCGGTCAAGGAGGCCGGCTGGCGGCGATGGATGTCGTGTTGCAGCAGGCGAACGGGCAGCAGGAGAAGACCTGGGTCGTGCCGATGATCGAAGCCCGCAGAGGACAAGCTTTTGCTGCGGTTTACGAAGCTTCGCCCGCCGGCTGGCGTTGTGTCGTGCCGGACGGCATCCGGCTGATGGCGGCCTGGATGGACGATTTGCGCGTACAGGCGGAAGCGGATAAGCCGGTTCGAATTATTTTTACAGGCGAGGTCGGGCTGCATCGGGAGACGATTCAAGCGATGGCGAATCTTTGGAGCGGGTCTGTGCACACGACGGAGCATGGCTTGAGAGCCCGGTTCGTGGCGGAGCTCGGTCGTATGCGCTGGAAGCGGGGGGATTTGGAGCATGTTCATGCATTGGTTCCGAACTATACGCAATTGGCGGAAGCCGAGGCGAAACTTCTCGCCCAAGGGACCTAAGGGAGGCTTCGCGAAGATGAATGAGTTCCATCATACGGCGGAGGCCGATCACGATACAGTTCGATTTCGTGCAATGACCGAGGCGGACATTCCCGCTATTTGTGAAATTGAGCAGGAATCGTTCACGACGCCATGGACGGCAGGCGCTTTTCACAACGAATTGACCAACAATCAATTTGCCAAATATACCGTGCTGGAGTTCGACGGTGAGGTCGCCGGTTACGGCGGCATGTGGCTTATCATGGAAGAGGCGCATGTGACGAACATTGCGATTCGCCAAAAGTACCGCGGGCAAAAGCTCGGCGAACGTCTGCTGACGGAAATGCAGCAAACGGCCAGCTTATTCGGCGTGCAGCGCATGACGCTTGAGGTGCGGCCCTCCAATGAGATTGCCCGGCGGCTGTACGAAAAAAAAGGCTTTCGGTCGGTCGGTGTGCGCCGCGGTTATTACACGGACAACCAGGAAGACGCGATCATCATGTGGGCGGACTTGCCGAAGATCAGCCGGAAGGCTTAGGCTTAGCTCAATTTGCCGGAAAGCTTATCTCAGTTTGATAGAGGATTTGGATAGGAGCGATACGTCTGTGAATACGAAAGCAGGGGCAAGCCACGGGCCGGGGGAAAGGTCCGGCGGGGAGCCCGTCTATATACTGGCGGTGGAAACGAGCTGTGACGAAACTTCGGTAGCGATCGTGCGAGACGGCCAAGAGATTTTGTCCAACGTCGTGTCCAGCCAAGTGGCCACGCATGAGCGGTTTGGCGGCGTAGTGCCGGAGGTAGCCTCCCGTAAGCACGTGGAAACGATCACCTGTATCATCGAGGAAGCGATCGAACAATCGGGGGTGTCTCCGGCTGCGCTCTCCGCGGTTGCGGTCACGCAGGGCCCGGGTCTCGTCGGCTCGCTGCTGGTCGGTATGGTAGCCGCCAAGACATTAGCGCTCGCATTGGAGCTGCCGCTCATTGGCGTGCATCATATTGCGGGGCATATTTATGCGAATCAGCTTGTTCATGAGCTCGCGTATCCGTTCGTCGCGCTCGTGGTTTCGGGCGGGCATACCGAGCTTGTATACGTCGAATCCGAAGGCGTCTTCCGCATTATCGGACAGACCCGTGACGACGCGGCCGGCGAGGCCTACGACAAAGTGGCCCGAGCCTTGAAGCTGCCGTATCCGGGCGGCCCGCACATTGACCGGCTTGCGCATGAAACCGGGGAAGGGGTGACGCTTCCCCGGGCCTGGCTGGAGCCGGATTCTTACGACTTCAGCTTCAGCGGGCTGAAGTCGGCGGTATTGGCCGCGTTGAATACCGCGGCGATGAAAGGGCAGCCACTGGCGCCGGAGGCCGTGGCCAAGGGATTCCAGGACTCGGTCATCGATGTCCTGGTGGAGAAGGCACTTCGCGCCGTGAAGGCTTACGGCGCGAAGCAGCTGCTGTTGGCGGGCGGGGTTGCCGCCAACAAAGGGCTGCGCGCCGCCTTGGAGGCGCGCTGTGCACAGGCGGGCGTGCCGCTGCTGGCGCCGCCGCTGAGCCTGTGCACGGATAACGCGGCGATGATTGCCGCCGCGGCGTTCTTGAAATATCGGCGCGGTCAGTTCGCGCCGCTGGAGTTGAAAGCCGAGCCGCTGCTGAAGCTGGAGGCCTGGTCGGTATAAGGCGCAGCCGTCCGTTCTTTGAGAGAGCGGGCGGCTTTTTATGTCTGGCAGGAATTACCTCGAACTTTTCGGTTGCTTTTCATTCTTAGTTTTGGTATATTACTTTTTGCCGCTTCTGAGGCAGGCACGATTGGCTGCATTCGTTACAAGAAACTTTTAAAAAAAAGACTTGCAATTTACGAATCGATCGTGTTAATATATGAAAGCTGCTTCGAGAGGTTGATTGAACCGACCGGAACAGTGGGATTATGAATAGTAG